>JAIUOE010000005.1 GCA_020161395.1 Bacteroidota bacterium | reverse complement strand
ATTCAGGATTTGATAACCGGTCTCTTAAGGATCAGGCAGACCGGAAATCTCTTTAAAGCAACCACAATGCTCTTAATGAACATTGACACGGAAAACATGGCTACATACAAACAGGAAATCCTGAATGCCGGGAACAACAAGATGAACGGAGCCGGGGATAACAGTGAACTGGTTATGACGATCTACAACAATCTTCTTGAGGAGAAGTACAACCCCGGCGGAGTGATAGATACAGCCGGCAAAGTGGCACCACTGCTTGCATACCTGAACGGGAACCATCCCGGATCGGAATACACGAAGATGGCAAACCTGCTGTTCAGTGAACTGCCGGAGGGTAACCCTGCAAACAAACCCATGGGGAAACAACACCCCGGAGGCAGCAAGCCGGAGACGGTGGTTTACGAGTACAACCTGTACAACAACTACCCCAACCCTTTTAACCCTGAAACAGTGATAAAATTCTCACTTAAGGAGAAGAGCAGTATAACGCTGATGGTTTACAGCATCACGGGCCAGAAGGTGGTGGAACTTGCGTCGGGCGAGATGGAAAAGGGTCTGTATGAGAAGAGATTCAATGGAACCAAATTCTCATCCGGAGTTTACATTTTCCGCCTTGAAGCCCAATCGCTTGAGAGCAAGACAACTTATTCCAAAACGATGAAAGCTTTGCTGCTTAAATAGGGCTGAGGAATGAAGGTTGATTGCTGAAAAGCCCGCACCAGAATGTTAAATCATTAAGGCTGCCTCGAGAGGGGCAGCCTTTTTTTGCTTTATCTGAAAATAACGACTGTAATATTTATGTTTAAAGGTCAGTTTCGGAACCATAAAGATTAAAAGCAAATAGACCACAGGTGCAAGTTTGCTTTAAAAATATTAACTTGCTAAATTAGATTTTTTAAATTTATCCGGCTCTCAACCAAATGATCACTAAAAAAGAGATAGCGAAAAACTGGCTTCCCAGGTACACAGGCACACCGATTGAGAAGTTTGGGAAATATTTTTTGCTGACCAATTTTCACAATTATGTGGAGGCGTTTGCACAAAAGTTTAATTGTGAAATTGAGGGAATCGGAAAGCCGATGCAAACCGCCACAAACAGCGACGGGTTGACGATCATAAATTTTGGTATCGGCTCGGCGAATGCAGCCACTGTGATGGATTTGCTAAGTGCTGTCGAACCTTCCGGAGTCCTCTTTTTGGGGAAGTGTGGAGGATTAAAAAGATCGACTGAACTGGGGCATTTTATTCTTCCGATTGCTGCAATCAGGGGAGAGGGAACGAGCAATGATTATGCACTTCCTGAGGTGCCGGCACTTCCTTCCTTTAAGCTTCACAAATTTGTTTCTCAGAAAATTGTAGAACGGGATCTGGAATACAGAACCGGCGTTATCTACACCACCAACAGGAGGCTTTGGGAGTGGGATGAAGAGTTTAAGGAATATCTTCAGGAGATAAATGCCATTGCAATTGATATGGAGACTGCCACCCTTTTTACGGTTGGTTTTGTGAACCAGATTCCAAGGGGTGCCCTGCTTTTGGTCTCGGATACACCGATGTTGCCTGAGGGAATTAAGACTGAAGAGTCGGACAAGGAAGTTACGAGAAAGTTTGCTGCATTGCATTTGGAACTCGGGATAGAAGCGATGACGGATCTTGGAATAAAAGGGGAGCAGATTAAGCATTTTACATATCAATAAACGGCTGAAAATGAGAAACTTCCTGCAGGACAGTCGACAGAAAGTTTATTGGGTCTCCCAATTATCAGGATGGGGCGGTTACTCCCTCCTGAATCTGCTGATTGTACTTTCAGCCCGCGCTGACGGAAATATTTCCGAATCCACCGACAGGTTCCTTTATCTCATAATTCCGACTCTGACAATATCGGGAGTTCTGTTTACACATATCTACAGAGAGATAATCAGGATATATGGCTGGGCGGACCTTGAACCAAGAGCTCTTGCCCCCAGAGTTTTTCTTGGTTCCATAACGGTGGCGATACTCATTTTCCTGTTGGTAGCGGCAATATTTCTTCTTGCAGGGGAAACAATCCGGGACATTTTTACACTTCCCAACATCTTGATAAACTGGATCAATCTCTCGATAATAGTGCTGCTTTGGTCCATTCTCTATTTTGCGATTCATTTTTTCGAGAATTTCCAGAAAGTTGAAATCGAGCGATTGATATGGGAAGCAGCCGTGAAGGATTTTGAGTTGAAGGCTTTGAAATCGCAGTTGAACCCCCACTTCATGTTCAATGCGATGAACGGAATAAGGGCTTTGATAGAGGAGGACCCTGAAAAAGCCAAAAAATCGATTACACAGCTTTCGAACATTTTTCGATATTCTCTTAATATAGAGAGGAGCGAGACGGTTCCCCTCGAAGATGAAATCCGTACCGTTAACGACTACCTTTCGCTTGAGCAGGTAAGATATGAAGAGAGATTGAGATTCTCGATAGAGGTTGATCCCTCTGTCAATTTTGTTGAGATACCACCGATGATGGTACAAACGCTGGTGGAGAACGGCATAAAGCACGGGGTATCAAAACTTCCCAAAGGCGGGGAAGTACAAATCAGGGCTTACAAAGAAAAAGATGATCTTGTTTTAATTATTTTAAATTCCGGTTCACTTGACGATAAATTGATGGCAGACTCGAAAGGTTTCGGGCTGGCAAATACAAAGAACCGCCTTTCGATCCTCTATGGTGAGAAGGCTTCGTTCAATATATCGGAACAGGACGGAAAAGTAAGAGCAGAAATAAAAATCCCAACCGGAGGAATAGAAAATGAAAGCTATTATCGTTGATGACGAGCGTTTAGCGAGAAATGAGTTAAGGCGGCTTCTTTCAGAACATCCAGAAGTGGAGATTCTCGATGAGGCTGCGAATGTGGATGAGGCAGTCGAAAAAATAAAGGCTCACGACCCTGATGTTATTTTTCTTGACATTCAGATGCCGGGGAAGACCGGATTTGATCTTTTGGAAGAACTTGACAGGTCGCCCCGGGTGATTTTCACTACTGCCTATGATGAATATGCAATTAAGGCTTTTGAATTTAACGCTCTCGATTATCTTCTTAAACCGATAGATCCGGCAAGACTGACCGAGGCATTGAAGAAGATAAAGCTCGAGAAAAAAGAGGATGAAGAACTTGAGCTCCGATATGCAAGCAAGCAGTTGAAAGCCGAAGATCAGGTTTTTGTAAAAGACGGTGACAGATGCTGGTTTGTGAAACTTGAAGAAGTCAGACTTTTCGAGTCGGAAGGCAATTATGTAAGATTGTTTTTCAGGGATCAAAAACCATTAATACTTAAAACCCTCAATTATCTTGATGAGAGACTGGACAGCCGCACATTTTTCCGGGCAAACAGGAAGCATATCATCAATCTTAAATATATCGAGAACATAGAGCCGTGGCTCAACGGCGGTCTGCTTGTGAAGATGAAAGACGGCAAGAAGGTTGAAGTTTCGAGAAGGCAGTCGATTAAATTTAAAGAGATGCTTTCACTGTAACCGCACCTCATTCCTTTGAATGTAAAATATTAAAGGGCACACATAAGAATCAATGATTTATTATGTGTGCCCTTTGTTTGTTTAAGACCGTTTAGTTTGGGAGCACTCGGAAGAGCGTTCTCGGTCCGTAGCCTCTTATTTCGGGATAATACATCAATCCGGCGTACACGGGAGCAGAGGAGTAGTATCCCGGAACCTGTGCCCTGATTATGTAAGTAAATTCCATATCCTGAGGTGCGTATGTAACAAACCAGGTTATTTTCGAATCACGAATTTCCTTGTCGGCATAGAACCAGTTCCAGTAGCCGGGCCAGTAGCCTGTGTATGATGACTCACCTTCGATATTGTAGAGGTTGTCATCTTTCACCACTTCGAAGCCGGCGGGGAACATATCCTCAACCATCATGTACTGATCGTCACTTCTGTTGGTTTTTACTTTCACTTTAACAAGAAGAAGGTCGCCTGACTTAACTTTTTCGGGGTTCGACTTCTTATAAATGATGCTGTTTCCAGCCCTTGTTTCAGTCAGTTTGAAAACTTCTTTTGTGATGGTGAAATTTTGTTCTTTCACAAAAGAGATATCAGGGTAATAGAGCTCGATATCGGCACCGGCATAAAGAGTACCTTTTCCTTTTTTTACTATCCTTATGGTGTTCTTTCCGTGGACAAATGGGAATGCAGCAAAGTTCAATTTGATATTGGCATCCTCGGGAGCCAGTCTGTCCTTCTCGAATGAGGTTTTTCTGACCTGTTTCCCGTTTATGAATACTTCAGCAGAAAAGTCGGGTTCAAGCTCATTTGTCATTTTCAGATAGTCAGTCAGGGCGAAAACAACTGTCGCTGTCTGCTGGGTCGAATGCCAGCCTTTTCCTTTTTGTTCCCTGATCAGTGTTCTTACCGCTTTGATGATTGCAGGTGAGTTCGGATCGACTGCGAGCAGAAGTTTTAGAGCAAAAGCTGTGGACTGCACTTTATCCTGCTGCCATGAGTAATATTTATCCCTTCCCCACGAGATGAAGTTCTGATCTTCCTGAGCGGACTTCATCAATCTCTGGAGGACTGCTGATGCTGTTTTCTTGTCACCTGTGGTGTTGTAAGTCAGTCCGAGAATTGCAGTAGCATAGGGGTTCAGGGAGTCGGCAAGCAGCTCGTCGATCAACTTGTTGAAGACAGGATTCTTTTTGGCAGACGGTTCGCATTCAGAATAAACCCATGCAATGTAGGCTGCGGTAACCCTGTCCACATTTTTTTCCTGCAGAAGTCCGGTCAATGCATTGAAACCTGCTTTGTAGCTGTTTTGATCGACTTTGTAACCAAGTTTCTGAGCCATGTTGAATCCATACATTACATAAGCTGTCATATAAGGATTAACAGGATCATTTTTCCACCAGCCCCAGCCGCCCTGTGGATTCTGGAAATCGTAAAGCCTTGCGAGTCCTTTATCAATAACATCCGGAAGTTTTTCCAGTGTTGAAGAGCTGATCGGGACATTTAATTGCTTCAGAGTGCCTGCGGTTATGAGAGCAGGGAGAAATCTGCTCATCGTTTGCTCTACACAGCCATATGGATAATCCACGAGTCCATCAAGAGAATGGAGAAGTGAAGTAGCCAAAGTGGGACTTAGGGCAAGAGACAGATTCACCGTTTTGAGGTTTACACCCTGAGGGATATTAAACTCGACGGTCTTTTCATTGTCGCTGGTCTGTAAAATGGAATTGAGGTAATTGACTGCCTTGATTCCAATGGGGATGACAGGTACCGTGATTTTCACGGCATCAGATTCCTGGTCTGAGATAGCTTCGAAATATATTTCGCTGGTGTAATTAACAAAAGGTATTACTGTTTTTATTTCGACAGTTGCAAGTCCCTTTGTTGGAATTGGTGCTTCAAACGAATTGGCAGATTTCTTCGACGCAACCACCCCTTTTACCTCAAACGAAAGGGGAGTAAGATTTGTAAAATTGAATTTAAATTTTGTTTTTGCTTCAGAACTTTGATAATTGTGAATATTGGCGATTATGGTTGTCGTGTCCCCTTCCTTAAAGAACCGGGGCGTTTCGAGCCGGATCATGAGGTCTTTGGCTGCAAAGACATTGTTGATGGCGTCGCCTGTGAATGTGTTTTTGGTAATAACCTTAACTGTGGATCTCCAAGAAGTAAGATTGTCGGGAAGTTTGAAGGAAATTTCGGCTTCACCACTTCCGTCGGTAATTACTGCGGGATTCCAGTAAGGTGCATCACTGAAGTTTTCCCTGACCACCACTTCCTTTTCACCGTCTCTTGTGGATGGAGGAGAGGGAGACGATTTTTCTTCGATTGCGGCACCATCGGCTGACATGGTTTTATTTACCATTCCGCCTCCGAGGTAACCTGAAAAATAAAACTCCATCTCTTCTTTGTAGGGATCAAGATAAATCTCTTCAGAGGTGCTTTTACCTTTGGCAAGCACCACTTTTTTAACCGGATATACGACATTGACCAAAGAGAGACAAATATCGTATTCTCCTTCGGGCAGATTCGTAAAACGGGTGAAGTTTATTCCATCCACTCCCCCTTTCCGTATAATGGAACCATTGGTTATGAGTATCTCGATTGTTTTATCTTCCAGACTTTCCTTATCTGCTGTCTTGAATTTAACTTCAAGTGAAGAAGTTCCTGAACCTGGTTTTGCAGGATCTTCGGCTGAATATTTAGTGTCAAGGAGAGAGACCGGTCTGCTGACAGACTGACCGTATTTTCCTTCAAGTGAGTTTGTGGTCTGAGTGTAGTAGTATTCGTCTTTATAAAAAGACTCATAAAGAGAAGGTGTGTTGTCTGCTTTGATCGCATAAATGGCTTCATCCACCGAACCAAAAGACAATTGTGCGTTTTTAACGGGTCTGCCGTTGTTGTCAGTAACCTTCACCAGGTATTCAGCCTCTTCGCCCGGTTTGTACTTCGATTTTGAAGGGTTGATCTTCACATCAAGTTTAGCCTCTTCGTTTATGACACCGACCTTTTTAAAAGCGTAAACGAAGGTGGAGTTGAAAGCTCCGGAGAATGAGATATTAAAGCTCGGATAGTATTTTTTGTCGGCGATGAATGAATATTCACCATAACCATTGACGATTTTTATCGCTTCGGCTTTAATAATTGAATTTTGCTCTATTGTGATAACTCCAGCCTGTGGTTTCCCCGGAAGGAAGACCATTGCTTTAACGGTATCACCTGCAATATAGGTTTCCTTGTCGGTGACGATTTTGGCTTCCTGTCTTTCGCCATACCAGTACCAGCCACTTCCCGAGAAGCAATAGAAAGAGGTTTCATCGAGTGTGGATCTTCCGTTTGAGCCTCTTCCGTAGACCATGACGGTATAGTAACCCTCCGATTGCGGAGTGTAATTAATGAAAGAAAGACCTTTGTCGTTGGTTTTTACTTCTGTTTTGTAGACTGTCTCTGTCAGTGGCTTATTTTCGATGTAAGTGGTTTTGTTTATGACGACTGACAATTCCTTCGAAACAGGAGTGAGGTCAAAGTTATAAGAATTGGCGGTTATCGACACTTCTGATCCCGGTTTTACAAAATACCGGCTCGAACCTGCAGTCACAATAAAATCAGTAACCGAGGCAGTGACCGAAGAAGACCCTTTGATTTCGCGTAGTGACTGGTCTGTAACATTGGCTTCAAATGAGTAAGTATAACTTGCCACTGAATCATTTATGGAATTGAAGGAGAAGGCGAATGATCCGTCGCTGTTTAAAGTACCGGTAATTTCCTTCAGATATTCGTAATTTCCATAATCATAAGGATACCATGCCTTATAGTACCAGGCATACTCACTTCCAAGCCACCATGGCACACGGTAAGGTTTTCTCATAACTCTTATTTTTACAGTTGCACCTGCAACAGGTTGCCCGAAATAGTAATCTGCCTGAACTTTCCCTTTTATCTCCTCACCATTAAAGAAGGACGATTTCTCAGTATTAACGGCTACACGGAATTCAGGTTTTTTGTATTCCTCAATTGAAAAGGAAGAGTAGAAGTAGTTCTCACCATATTGGGCATTAATGTAATATGTACCCGGTTTGAACGATGCATTGGTTTTGAAAGAGGAATAGAAGGATCCGAAATCGTCGAGAAGAAGTTCCTCTTTCAATACTTCAGTGCCTGCCGGATCGGTTATTTTAACAGAAACCTTTTCTTTTGAAGGTACACCCATCTCACCGTCTTCACGGTAACGGATGATACCTTTATAATTAATCACTGCACCGGGGCGATAGACGGGTTGATTGGTGTAAATTGATGAGAAATATCTTTTGCCTTCACCCTGTCCGAAAAAGATGTAGGGATCGGAATAAACGAGTTCACCTTCAACTTTAGAAATTATGAGGCTGCTGGCGTTCTCTTTCGCTGAAACTCCTTTCAGATCCATCATTGAAAGACCGTCTTTACCGGGGGTAACAGATGCAATCTTGCTGCCGCCTGCATAAAGAGTAGTGGCTTCGGGAATAAGGATTTCACCTGTTTCAGCGTTCGTTGTAAATGCAAGAAGGTTGTTCTCTCCTTTTTTTACAATCATCATTTTTGCCGAGACATAGACCGGAAGGTAGGCAACTTTGCCTGAATTGAATGCTTTAATAATATATATGCCGGGTTTATCGAACACACCTGCCGAAACCGTGGTGGCATCGTAATAATAACTTCCGCTCGGAGTCACTATCTTGCTGAATTCCCTCACTTTGTCCATGAACTTGAGGTAGGTGCCATCTTTCATCCAGATGTCAAATCTGCCGTAAGCTCTCGTTGCGAGATATTCACTGATGAATTCATATTCTTTTGAGACTGTGTAGACAGTGAATTGAAAATTCTCATCCTCGGTGTTGTTCACAATCTGAAAATTGACTGTGTCACCGGGTTTGAATTGCCCATTTGCAGCGAGTCTGAACATGGCAGGCTGTTCCTTCGAGTCCTGTATTTTGAAACCCGCAAATGCAGCGGCTGCCATCAAAAGAGCAGCAAAAATTGAAAAAAATCTTTTTCCGGACATTTTATTCTCTCGTTTTTATTTTTTTATACTCATTAACTGACAGATTTGTGCCCGAAAGATAGCTAAAAAATTTGAGATTGTCAGAATAAGGTAATAAAAGAATCAGGAGAGAAAAAATTATGATGAAGACTCTAACCTGTTATAATAAAAAAGTTTAAGTGTCTGATTAAGTTTGGGGACAACGAAACCGACTTTAAGACCAAATTGTTCGATTATTCGGGAACCTCATAAATGAGCCAAAAAATGTGATTTTTCATTGAAGAGGGGAAACGGCTTCAGATACATTTGCATCATAAAAATAAAATGTTCTTAAAAATAATGAGGTTATACTTGAGCAAAGTGCTTAAATCATTCTTGTTTGTGTTGCTCTTGATATTAACCGGTTTTAGTGTTGAAAATCCGAAAGCAAAAGCTGAAGAATCTTCCCTTTCGAAAATCCCTGCAAAATCTGCAGAGCTTGTCAGGAAATATTCTTCAATTCTTGAATTCTCGAATCCTAAAGACGCGAAAGTTACCTGGTACGGGCCCGGCTTCCATGGAAGGATGACCGCAAGCGGTGCAGTATTTGATCAGGAGAAATTTACTGCAGCACACAGAACGCTCCCATTTGGTACCATATTGAGGGTAACAAACAAAGCAAACGGCAAGTCCGTTATAATTACAGTTACAGACAGAGGTCCCGGACATTACAGTCTCGAGCTTGATCTCTCAAAAGGAGCAGCCAGGGCATTGGACATGATAGATGCAGGCGTAGCCAATGTGACTATAGAAACAGTTAAGGTAAATGGATTCAACACTCCGGTATTATCTACGATTTAGCAAACAAGCTAATAAAAACCCGTCTCGTAAAAAAGGCGGGTTTTTTTATTTTAAACATTCATAATTTTGACAGCAACAATTTCAGACTTTAAGAAGTCAAAGAAAAAGAACGGTCAAACAATAAAAGATTCGGAGAAAGATAATGAAATATTCACTTGTTGTGATATTGCTTTTGGCAGCGGTTGTAATTACCGGGTGCAAAGCAAAAAAAGAAGAGGGGTCCCCCTTAAAGGACAGCACAAAGACAGAAGACACAGTTAAGGAGAGGGATACCCTTTCGCTGAACGATCTGCTCGACTCAAATAAAGTGAAAGAAGAAAAAGAGAAACTGAAGAAGCAGTTTGATCAGAAGAAGAAGCAGCTTGATGAGAAAATGGATGAAGTACAAAAAGAGCTGGACAAGATAGGGAAGTAGTGCTCACAAAATTTAACAGGAAGAAGGGAGTTTACCGGTTGAGTTCCGGTGTGGTCACTTCTTCCTGAAAAATGATATTTGGTTAGTTGCCCGCCATCAGGAGAGCGATAGCCGAAGTATTAACGATGTCTTCGACGCTGCAACCGCGGCTGAGATCGAAGAAGGGGAGTTTCAGACCCTGAACTACAGGTCCGACAGCTTCTGCTTTTCCGAGTCTTTGTGCTATTTTGTAACCAATATTACCCGCCTGTAAATCGGGGAAGATCAGAACATTTGCTCTTCCTGCCACTTCACTGCCCGGAGCTTTTTTCTTGCCGATACCTTCAACAATAGCGGCATCGAACTGGAGTTCTCCATCAACCTTCAGATCAGGTCTTTTCGCTTTTACGATTGAAGTGGCTTCAAGAACCTTGTCAATAAGTTTATGTTTTGCACTTCCTTTGGTTGAGAAGGAGAGCATGGCTATGTAAGGTTCTTCACCCGTCAGGATTTTATGGTTGTCAGCAGTTGAGATGGCGATATCCGCGAGCTGGGCAGCATCAGGATCGGGAACCACTGCGCAGTCACCAAAAGAGTATGTAATCTCGGGGTAAACCATAAGGAAGAAACTTGAGACAATTGAGATACCCTCTTTTGTACCGATGCAAAGGATACCTGCACGCATTACATCACCGGTGGAAGCCGTTGAACCGGCTACGCTTGCCTGAGCCATACCTTCCCGTGTCATCATTGCACCAAAGAATATATCTCTTTTCATCGTTTCGCGTGCTTCTTCGATGGTCACTCCTTTGTGTTTACGAAGATTGTAGAAGATGTTGGTGAAGTCGCTGAGTTTTTCCGATTTTTCCTGATCGATTATCCTGACACCTGTAAGATTTACACCAAGTGCAGCGGCTGAGGTTCTTATCTTCTCTTCGTTGCCGAGTGTAATTACATTTCCGATACCTTCGCGGGTGATGATTTCAGCAGCCTTAAGGACTCTCTCGTCATGCGATTCCGGCAGGACGATTGTACGCTTTTTACGGGCAGCGTTTTCCCTGATTTTTACTAATAATTCGAGTTCACTCATTTTTCATTCCAAATAAAATAATTTAAAGACAACTTAAAATTAACGAATTGTGAAGAATCATTCATTATCGCATCGGAACAGTTTCCCAAAAATCCGGGATAATTCACAGGTATGAGATTATTTTTTGTTATTCACAGATTTTTTCGCAAATTTAAAGCTGTGAAAATTAAAAATATGCGACTAAAACGGGTGGAAAAGTATTGCAATTGTCGCTTAAAGTCAAGGAATTGTAAAAAGATGTCACAGCTATTGCGCAACGATTTCAAGCATCGTATTTTTCCACTGTAGTTTTTTGACATTCTTCAAAAAGCAAAATTTTACAAAAAATCAAACACTTAATTCTTAACCAAACTCATTGGAGTAAATAAATGAAAATCGTGAAATTCGGTCTCGTTCTCTTGTTACCAGTAATGTTCGTTCTTACAGGATGTGGAAAAAAGAAAGAAGCTGCACCAGCTACTGATTCAGTAAAAGTTGAAGCTCCAGCACCAACAGTTGACACAACTGCTAAAGCTGACACCACTGTAAAAGCTGACACCACCAAAAAAGAAGAAACAAAGAAAAAATAATCTCTCAGGAGAATATTTCTTGTAATCTTTTTGATGATTATAAGTCTGATAAAAGCGGGTTCATCCCGCTTTTATCATTTTAAACTGTTTTAATCCCTTCTCCCTCTCTCAACTTTTCCAAAATCCAAAAAACAATTGATTAATTGCCGGGAAAATTCTAATTTAGCGGACTTATTTATTATGATTAGAAAAAACTTAGAATATTTAAGAGAACTGATTGCCAACAAATGTCTTGCAACAGGCAGGGAGGCAGATTCAGTTACTCTGGTTGCAGTAAGCAAATTATTTGGAACAGACCGGATTCGCGAGGCGATTTCAGCCGGTCAGATCCATTTCGGGGAGAATTACGCCCAGGAATTCAGGGACAAATATGCTGAACTTTCTTCAGAAAATATTGTCTGGCACTATATTGGTACACTTCAAACCAACAAAGTGAAGTATGTTGCAGGGAACGCTGAATACATCCATTCGGTTGATTCATTGAAACTTCTCACCGAAATTCAGAAGCAGGCAGAGAAAAAAGGAGTGGTTCAGAAGATATTTCTTGAATTCAAGTCGTCTTTTGAAGCGACCAAATCGGGAAGTGAGGCTGAGGGAATTTTTTCGCTTGCTGAAGCGGCATCGCGGATGGATAACATTTCGGTTACGGGTCTGATGACCATGGCTCCTTTTGTTGATGACATTACCATAATAAGGGATGCCTTTGTGAGAACAAGGGTGCTTCGTGATGAACTGATCAGGTCGGGTTACACATCTTTGAAAGAGCTCTCGATGGGGATGACAGGGGATTACAATGTAGCAATTGAAGAAGGAACGACTTTTTTAAGAATTGGCACAGCCATTTTTGGTGAAAGAAATTAGAATGAAATTATCACCCGTAAACATCAAACGGCAGGAGTTTTCGAAAGAAATAAGAGGCTACAACACAAAGGAAGTAACAGACTTTCTTGAGAAAGTAGCCGATGAGGTGGAATCTGCCATCAAAGAGAATGAGACTCTCCGGAGAACAATAGATCATCTTAATCTCGATGTGGAGAGATACAAAACCATAGAAGACAGTTTGCAGAAGGCTTTGATTGCTGCCCAGGAATCTTCCGGAACGGCACTTCAAAAAGCGCATGAAGAGGCTGCGGAGATAGTGAGACATGCTGAGCTGGAGGCAGAGAAGCTGTTGGCGGATTCTCAGCAAAAAGCGATCGAACTGCAACAGCATATTGCCGGACTGGAAGAAAGAAGGGCTTATATACTCGCAAGACTCTCTGCAATAATAGAGACACAGGAATCTGTGATTGGAGAAACAACACCGGTTCCGCCGGCTGATAATGCGGCGGATAAAGTCGAAACAGTTGAAGAAGCCGGCTTTATTGACCATCTCCCTGTCAGGGAAGAGATTGAACAGCCGGAGAAGCAGGGAAATAATACTGCAGTTTCTGAGGAAGAAAAACGAAAAAAACTGTCGGAGCTTTTCTTTACGGGAAGTTCGGATAAAATTGATATAAATAATATTGTGGAAGACTAAAATGACAAATCTGTTGGAAAAAGTAAAAGAAGCCGTTGAATTTATCAGAACAAAAACAACCGGGAACTATGAATTTGGTATAATTATGGGAACCGGTCTGGGAGGTGTGGCGAGAGAAATTGAAATAGAGTTCACACTTGATTATGAAGATATCCCCAATTTCCCACTTCCTACTGTTGATTCGCACAAAGGAAGACTTATTTTTGGTACCATATTTGGGAAGAAAGTTGTTGCGATGCAGGGGAGGGTTCATTACTACGAAGGTTACACGATGCAGCAGATCACGCTGCCGGTGAGGGTAATGAAATTCCTGGGTGTGCACACTCTGTTTGTTTCGAATGCCTGCGGCGGTATGCATCCCAATTACAGGAGAGGCGACCTGATGATCATGGTTGACCACATCAATCTTCTGGGAGACAATCCATTGATCGGGAAAAACTTCACCGAGTTTGGACCAAGATTCCCTGACATGAGCGAGCCATATTCCCGTGAGTTGATAGCTTTGGCTGAAGATGTTGCGCTTGATAACAAAATTAAACTTCATAAGGGAGTTTATGTTGCTGTATCGGGATCAAATCTTGAGACGAGAGCCGAGTACAGATTTTTACGGGCTATAGGTGCTGATGTGGTTGGAATGTCAACCGTTCCCGAGAATATAGTCGCGAATCATATGGGAATGAGAGTTTTGGGAATGAGTATTGTGACAGATGAGTGTTTCCCTGAATCCCTCAGACCGGTTACACTTCAGGAGATGCTCGACGCGGCAGCAGTCGCAGAGCCGAGAGTGACCAAAATATTTACAGAGGTAATTAGAAGAATAAAATGACAACACGAAAATTTGTCGGAACAGTCGGCTTTATTCTCTCGGTTGCAGTTGCTGCAAGTTCGGCATACTTCCTTGACGGGGTTTTCAAAGTTGATTCTGTATATTACTCAAGAGTATTCGTTTTGCTGATAGCCTCATTTGTTGCGGGATGGTTGATTGGAGAGGGGTTCGACAGAAGGACTTCTTTTCTTTTCGCTTTGACCGGGATGCTGTTGGGGATACTCGGGGCAATAAGCCACGAGATGTTCTTCACTGTCAGGAAAACCACTGACACGGAAACCTTCAGATATCTTGTAAATGCAGCAATAAACGGGGTGATTGTCTCGTCATTTGTGCTATTCGGAAGAAACAGCAGTACACTCCGTCTCGCCGGTTCCGAAACGGAAGCAGATGAAGAGCCTGCAGGTGAAAAGACGCCAACTCTTAAGTTTAGTGTTAAAGAGGAGATCGCTGAGGAGCGGGTTGAGGAAGAAACCGTGGAGACTTTTGAATCCGAGGGAGAATCTCCGGTAGTGGAATACAAGCCCGTTGAATCAGGGTCACAAGAAATTTCGCATGAAGATTCAGAAAAAGACCCTATATTTGGAGCTACATTTTTTGAAAAAAATGCAGACCTTATTATTGAATCGGCGAAGCTTGAAGCGGAGAAAATCAGGTTTAACGCCGAACAGGAAGTGCTGAAGAAACAGCAGGAAAAAGAAAAACTTGAAAACGAAATAAAAATGCTGATTTATACCGAAAAGAATTTACTTGAGCAGTATAAAAAGCAGTCGTAATAAAGAAAAGAGATAACAGAAAAGATGTATAAGCCATATCCTGAGAATTTTAAGTATCCTGAAATAGAGAGTGAAGTTCTTGAATTCTGGAAAGACCGGAAAATATTTGAGAAATCGGTTGAGTCGAGACCTGCGGATAAAAGTTTTACTTTTTATGAAGGTCCCCCGACAGCAAACGGCAAGCCGGGCATTCACCATGTAATGGCGAGAACGCTGAAGGATTTGATCTGTCGCTACAAAACTCTTCAGGGATATCAGGTACACAGGAAAGCCGGCTGGGATACACATGGTTTACCTGTTGAGATTGAAGTTGAGAAACAGCTCGGGATAAAGAGCAAATCGGATATCCCAGCATTCGGCGTTGAAAAATACAATGATGCCTGCCGTCACTCTGTCTTTACTTACAAAGACTTGTGGGAGAAGATGACCGACAGGATGGGCTACTGGATTGACCTGGAGTCGGCTTATGTAACCTGTACAAATGAATACATCGAATCGGTATGGTGGTCGCTCAAAACTCTTTTCGACAAGGGACTTATATTTAAAGATTACAAGATAGTTCCTCAGGACCCAAAAGCAGAGACGGTGCTTTCGAGCCATGAACTTGCACTTGGTTACAGGATGACAAAAGATCCGTCAGTTTATGTCCTTTTTAAAGCGAAGGATCAGGATTTCCATTTTCTCGTATGGACAACAACCCCCTGGACGCTTATTTCGAATGTTGCTCTGGCACTTGGACCCGAAGTGGAGTATGTAAAAGTATTACACAAAGAGAAGAAAATTGTTCTTGCAAAAGAGAGACTTTCGGTTCTCGGTGAAGACTATGAGATTCTTGAAAGCTGCCTTGGCAAGGATCTGGCGGGAACAGATTATGAACAGTTGATGGAATATGTAACCCCTGACAAAAAGGCTTTCTACACCATCAATGCCGGATTTGTAAGTACGGAAGACGGTTCCGGTATTGTACATATCGCACCTGCATTTGGTCAGGATGACTATGAAATTTCAAAAGTTTATGGATTGCCGATGCTGCAACCCGTCACCCGTGGTGGAAGATTCACTGCCGAGGTTACTGACTTTGCAGATCAGTTTGTCAAGGATGCGGACAACGGAATTATACAAAAATTGCGAGCCGAAGGGAAACTCTATAAAAAAGAGACCATCGAGCACTCATATCCATTTAGCTGGCGGTTTGACGATGTCCCCATTATATATTATGCAAGGGAATCGTGGTTCATAAAAACCACTTCAGTTGCTGACCGGATGGTGGAACTGAATAAAACCATCAACTGGGCACCACCCGAGATTGGTTCAGGAAGATTTGGTAACTGGCTCGAGGACAACAAGGACTGGGCTCTCTCGAGAGACAGATACTGGGCGACACCACTTCCGATCTGGGTAACCGATGACGGAAAGGAGATGTTCGCAGTTGGCAGCATCGAAGAACTGAAACAGGGCATTTACGAGCACGACGGAAAACGGACACCCGTTTCAGAATTGGAATCAGTCGATCTTCACAAACCTTTTGTGGACAGAATAATATTTGAAAAGGACGGCAAGGTTTTCAGGAGAACACCCGAGCTGATAGATGTATGGTACGATTCAGGTGCGATGCCATTTGCACAGTATCACTATCCGTTTGAAAACAAGGAGTGGTTCGAGGCAAATTTCCCTGCTGATTTTATTTCCGAGGGTATTGATCAGACGAGAGGCTGGTTCTATACACTTCATGCTATTTCGACGATGCTTTTTGATTCACCTGCATACAAAAACATTCTGGTGAACGATCTGATCCTCGATAAGGAGGGGAAAAAGATGTCGAAGAGCCGCGGCAATTCGGTTGATCCCTTCATGCTGTTTGACAAATATGGTGCTGATGCAACCCGCTGGTATCTCGTGGCAAACAATCCGCCATGGAAACCGACCCTCTTTAATGAAGAAGACCTCGGCGACATTCAACGCAAGTTTTTTGGCACACTTGCCAATACATATTCTTTCTTCTCGCTGTATGCCAATATTGACAAGTTTGTGAATGATCAGCCGCTCGTTGATTACACAAAGAGACCCGAGATCGACAGATGGATAATATCAAAGTTGAACACACTCGTAAAAGAGTATGAAACCTCGATGGATGCCTATGATGTAACCAGAGCTGCAAGGGCTGTGATGAGTTATACAATAGATGAACTTTCTAATTGGTATGTTAGAAGGAGCAGAAGAAGATTCTGGAAATCAGAGCTTACGGAAGCAAAGCTTTCGGCTTATCAGACACTGCACGAGTGCCTAATGACAGTTTCAAAATTGATCGCACCGTTTGCACCTTTTATGGCAGAAGACTTGTATCAGAGACTGACTGCGGCTGAAAGTGGACAACCGGAATCTGTGCATCTTTGCTTCTACCCGCAGGTAACATATATCGATACTGACCTTGAGGCGAAGATGGAAGCCGTTCAGAAAGTGGTTTACATTACCCGTTCCATGAGGGCGAAACACAATCTTAAGGTAAGACAGCCGTTAAAGAAAATAATGGTTGCAGTCTCGGGTGATTTGAAAGAACCATTGGAGACGATGAAAGATGTGGTGCTTGAGGAAGTAAACATCAAAGAACTTGTAATTCTGACCGATGATTCGGGAATTGTGAAAAAAACAGCAAAACCGAACTTCAAAACACTCGGACCCAAGCACGGCAAGGGTGTGCAACCCGTAGCAGCAGCGATAAGAGAATTTGGCAATAAAGAGATTTCCATCCTTTCCAAAGGAGACAATGTGTATATTTCGGTTGCCGGTGGTGAAATTGAAGTGGCACCCTCTGATGTCGAAATTATAAGTACAGAAATTGAAGGCTGGCTCGTGGAATCTGAAGGTTCATTCACCGTTGCTCTTGACACTGAGATAACCAGTGAACTGAAAGAGGAAGGTATCGCAAGAGAGTTTGTGAACCGTGTGCAAAACATGAGAAAAGATGCCGGGTTCGAAGTTACCGATAAAATCAGAATTAATTATTCAGGTGATTTGGAACTAAAGACCGCTGTCGGCAATTTTCAGTCATACATACAGGGTGAAACATTAGCCGAGGAATTGAACACAGGTGAGCTTAACTCAGGTTATAAACAGGAGTGGAAAATCGGCGAGCTTGCCTGTTTAATCGAAATTAACAAATCATAAGGATACGAACAGGAGATTCCAATGGAAGAAACCAAAGTTCCGGGCGGAGAAAACACTTCTCCCAAAAAAACAAGATATACTACAGAAGAGCTGGAAGAATTCCGCGCTGTAATACTTGAAAAAAGAGACGAGATCATCGTTCAGTTACAAAATTTACGCGACAGAATGATGGACCCGACTACAGGAGAGTATATCAACGAGAATTCACCCTACTCTCTCCACATGGCAGAACAGGGAACTGATGCCATGGAGCGTGAAAAAACATTTCTTTACGCGCAGCGCGAAGGAAAATTTCTTGGCTATCTTGATGAAGCACTAAAGAGGATTGATGCAGGCACATACGGATTGTGTGTTGAATGTATTGATGAGCCTCAGAATCTATGCGAGACATGTCCTCTGATTCCAAAGGAGAGACTCCTTGCCGTGCCTCACAGTCAGCATTGTCTCCCGATCAAGATCAAACAAGAAAAGAAGAAGAAACCGTATTAAGAATTTTATCAGCGACAAGTTCGCACGAAAGTTAATCTGTTTTGCATTTATACTCGTTGTAATTGACCAGATAACCAAACTGGCAGTGAAGGGGTTTTCAATACCTTTCCTCGGAATTGAATACGACGGAATGTATCTTGGGCAGACTATGCCCGTGCTCGGGAATTTTTTCCGTTTGACTTTCGTGGAAAACAAAGGGATTGCGTTTGGAATAGAACTTAATCCCATCGTAAAAGTACTTGTTTCGCTTGTTTCATTTTTTGCAGGCGGATTCATCATTTACTACATCGACAAGATCGCCTCAGAGAACAGGGGTGCCGCTGTTGGTCTCGCCCTGATTTTGGGTGGTGCCATCGGAAACATGATCGACAGGGTATTTTATGGAGTGCTTTACGGATATGCTCCGCTTTTCTACGGGCATGTCGTTGACTTCTTCCATGTAGTGTTTGATGTGAAGATTTTCGGCTATTACATTGACAGTTTCCCGATCTTTAATATTGCGGATGTGGCGGTTTCTCTCGGAGTAGCCGTTCTTTTCATTTTTTACGGAAAAGAGCATAAAGAAAAGGCAATTGAATCTGAAGCCGGCGACATTTCCGAAGAGACAGGAAGCACTGCTGAAGAAATGGATGAAAAACCGGCAGCGACCGCCAGACAGATCAGTATTTCAGAAGAACCGGTTGAAGTAAAGGCTGAGAAACCTGCAGATGTCGAAGATAATAACCGAAAAGATCTTTAGATATGATATTCCTGACGGGAAAAAAAAGGAGAGGGTAGATACTTTTCTTGCCAATTCCGTTGAGAATGCAACCCGCACCAGAATCCAAAAACTTATTGAAGCAGGGCTCGTAACCGCAAACGGGAAGATAATAAAGTCAAACTACAAGGTGAATCCGGGGGATGAAATTATTCTTACCCTTCCAATTGCCCCCCGACCCGAAGTTGCTGAACCTGAAGATATCCCGATAAATGTTGTTTTTGAAGACCAGTATCTGCTTATAATAAACAAGCCACCGGGACTTGTTGTTCACCCCTCAATCGGGCATTACACAGGGACTCTTGTAAACGCGCTCCTTTTCCACAATCAGAAACTAAGTGATATTAACGACCCGGCAACAAGACCGGGAATCGTTCACAGAATAGACAAAGACACAAGTGGCCTGCTCCTTATAGCAAAAGATAATATAACCCATCACAGGCTCGCCGCACAGTTTTCCGCTCATACGATAGAAAGAGAATATCAGGCTGTTGCATGGGGCATTTTCAAAGAGAAAAAAGGGGAAGTTCAGTCATATATTGCAAGGAGCAAGAGGGACAGAAAACTTTTTACCATGACTGAGAATGAGGGAAAGTTTGCGCACACTTTTTATGAAGTGATTGAGGAGTATGATTTCGCCACACTTCTAAGTTTGAAATTAAAGACGGGAAGAACCCACCAGATCAGGGTTCATCTGAGCGGGACCGGACATCCGATTTTTGGCGATGACTTTTACGGCGGAAGGGTTATAAGATACGGCGATCAGCTTCCCGGAATAAGGGCGAGGGTCGACAACCTGCTTGAAATGATGCCGAGGCAGGCACTCCACGCTAAAACCCTCGGGTTCATTCATCCGCATACCAAAGAATTTATGCGTTTCGATTCGGAACTGCCGGCTGATATTCAGTTGCTTATCAGACGGCTGAAGGGTGAAGGCAAAATGATGAGAATAGAACACGGATGACACGGATTGTAGGGATCAACACGGATTTTTTTGTTCTCTGAGTTTTCGGTGTGCTCTGTGGTTGATTTTCATCCTTTGCGAATTACCATCTGGTTTAATATCAATTCCTTTTAATTTTGGAAACATGAGATACTGATATGTTAAAAATTTACAACACGCTTACGCGAAAAAAAGAAGAATTTATTCCGTTGAATCCACCAAATGTTACGGTTTATTCCTGCGGACCAACGGTTTATGATTATTTCCATATTGGAAATGCCCGTTCTTTTGTGATGTCTGATATTGTCAGGCGATACCTGATCTATTCAGGGTACAAGGTGAAGTTTGCCATGAACCTGACTGATATTGATGACAAGATCATAAACAAGGCGAATGCTCTCGGAATCGATTCTACCGAAGTGGCGAAAAAGTTTTCGGACGCTTTTTTCGAGGATATCGACAAGCTCGGATTATTGCGTGCGGATGTGAATCCAAGAGCGACGGAACACATTCCTGAAATCATAGCCATGATTGAGGCTTTGATAAAAAACGGAAAAGCTTATGAGGTAAACGGTGATGTTTTCTATGAAATCAGTAAGTTTCCGGGTTATGGAAAACTTTCGGGAAAGAATATAGACGATCTTGAGTCAGGTTCCCGTGTGGAAGTGAACGAGATTAAGAGAAGTCCGCTCGATTTTGCTCTTTGGAAATCGGCGAAACCGGGCGAACCGTCATGGGAAAGTCCATGGGGCAAGGGAAGACCCGGCTGGCACATCGAATGCTCGGCGATGTCATGCAAACATCTCGGTGAAACATTTGATATTCATGCCGGTGGCAGTGATTTGATCTTCCCGCACCATGAAAACGAGATTGCACAAAGTGAAGGTGCCACGGGGAAACAGTTCGCCCGGTTCTGGATGCATTACGGATTCTTGAACATTGACAATGAAAAAATGTCGAAATCACTCGGTAATGTTTTTAATCTGAGAGACATGGTTAAAAAATATAAACCGGAGACACTTCGCTTCTTTTATGCACAGACTCATTATGCCTCGCCACTTAACTTCACCGCCGAGGCTTTGGAAAGTGCAGACAGAGGTCTGGAAAAACTCAACAATCTTTTCGAGAACCTTAAACAGGGACTTGCTTCGGGACCGGCTTCGAGTCCGCTCGAGTACGATTTCAGCAAAAGTTATGAGGCATTTAAAGATGCAATGGATGACGATTTCAACTC
Organism: Bacteroidota bacterium; assembly: GCA_020161395.1. Lineage (NCBI taxonomy): Bacteria > Pseudomonadati > Bacteroidota > Bacteroidota bacterium. The sequence goes on along the minus strand of JAIUOE010000005.1, from coordinate 343,271 downwards.
GCCCAAGGCAATTGCGGTAGTTTATGATTTTATAAAGGAAGTTAACACCACAATTGCATCCGGACAGGGTTTATCCAGGGAGTTTTATGAGGGAGCCCTTGAATTCCTGAAAAAGACTGCCGAGGGTGTTCTAGGAATTCTTCGCACAGAGAAAGCTGAAACTGCTGACGCAGGTTTGGAACATGAACTGATCGAACTGCTGATCAAACTCCGGATCGAGGCAAAAAAAGAAAAGAATTTTGCTCTTTCAGACAAGATCAGAAATGAACTGAATGCGTTGGGAATAACCCTGCAGGATACCAAAGAGGGTTCCACCTACAAAAAGAACAGATGAAACCGCACGCCGATTTGCTCGAAATTGAGATCGCTGGCAACAAAATCCGTTGTTCTGTAAGAAGGAGTAAAAGGGCGAAGAGCGTAGCCATAAGAATTAATCAGTATGGTCTCTTTGAACTGGTTATTCCCGAGAGGGGTTCATTTGAAGAGGCAAGAAATTTTCTCGAATCAAAGAAGAAATTTCTCGAAAAACACCTCCACCTCCTCATTAAAAAAGAGGAATCACCATACAAACTTTTTGGGGAAGAGATAAGAGTGAGCCATCACTACAATCTTTTCCTCAGGAAGCATGTCGTAAATTTCAATCGCGACACTTCAGAACTCACCATTGAAAGCCCTCAGGGTGCCGGAGAGACCACAGCAGAGCTCTTTAAGGGATTCCTCCAGGGAACAGCCGCCAAATATCTGATACCCCGTACGGAGCATCTTGCAGCGAAACACGGCTTTAAGCCAAATCTTGTCAGAGTAAAAAAGATGCGGGGGAAGTGGGGCTTCTGCACAATGAAAAAGGAAATTTTCCTCTCTCCCATGCTCATGGCTCTGGAACCCGAACTCATCGACTATGTGATCATCCACGAACTCTGCCACCTCAAGGAAATGAACCATTCAGCCAGATTCCACGCTGAACTCAGAAAAATCCTCCCCAACTATCTGGAACTTAGAAAAAGAATACATTCTTTGAAGTTTGATGTTTGAGGTATGAAGTTTGAATTTTTGAAGGCTGAAAAAATAGCCTGTTGGGTTTAACCACAGAAAAGAGGTTTGAGTAAATCTGAAGAGGAGCGACAATCGTCCTCGATTGTCTTACCGCACAATCTCTTGGAATAACGAAATTGACCTTGCTCCCGAGGGGTTATATGAGAAAATATTACGCCGGTCAACCTGATTCTCGAGTTAACTTCAAAAATTTTCTGTCGTTGTCCCATCTGTAAATTTCATCAATTTTCAAATTCATCGTACAGATTCTATACGAAACCATACCCCATCTCCTTTTTACTTTATATTAATCCAGCCCGGTCTGTAACATACAAGCTTGTTAAACAAGCTGCTCCGGCAGGATTTATCAAAAAGATTTTCAACCTCTTAAACCCACACGCAAATAAGAGCTAACATGTAATAATAACATAAAATTAGAGGGATGAAACCTGCCAGAGCAGAGGTATCCGGACTCGCAAAATCCGGCTTAAAAGCAGAGATGATTCAAAAAAAATAAAAAATAATGAAGAAATAATTTGGAAATTACGAGGAAAACCCTTTTATTAGTGGCTCAAATTTTTAGAATTATTTAAGTTCTTTTCATACTGAATGTGCGCAAACGAGGCAACTGCCAAAGAAAAAGCAAAAAAAATAAAAAATATTTGATTTTGCTCTTGCACAGAATTTGAAAAAGTCGTAAGTTTGAAGACTGTTTATTTTTAGTTCTTAAACATATTGAATGACGCTTAACCGGGCGGTACTGACACGAAAAAGTTTTTATTAAAAAAAAGTAAAATTAATTTTTAATTTGCTTGACTTGAATAGGAAGTTTTTCGTAAGTTAGAAGCCCGTTTCTGAAAAATTCAGCAAACGAAAAAATGTTCTTTTACATAATGGATGCATCTGGCGGAAGTCAGATGATAGAATGACAAAAACTGTTATAAAGGCTTACAATCAATTTACAACGGAGAGTTTGATCCTGGCTCAGGACGAACGCTGGCGGCGTGCCTAACACATGCAAGTCAACTTGAAGGAAGGAGCAATCTGACCTGATGGTGGCGCAAGGGTGCGTAACGCGTAAGTAACTTGCCCCAAGGTAAGGAATAACGTCGAGAAATCGGCGCTAATACCTCATAATGCAGCGGATCCGCATGGATATGTTGTTAAAGGTTTACCGCCTTGGGATAGGCTTGCGTCTGATTAGCTAGTTGGTGTGGTAATGGCACACCAAGGCTACGATCAGTAACTGGTCTGAGAGGATGATCAGTCACACTGGAACTGAGACACGGTCCAGACTCCTACGGGAGGCAGCAGTGAGGAATATTGGGCAATGCACGAAAGTGTGACCCAGCAACGCCGCGTGGAGGATGAAGGTATTCTATATCGTAAACTCCTGTGAGAGCAGACGAAAGACAGATTATTAATTTGGATGACTGTATGCTCAGAGGAAGCCCCGGCTAACTACGTGCCAGCAGCCGCGGTAATACGTAGGGGGCAAGCGTTGTCCGGATTCACTGGGTGTAAAGGGCGCGTAGGCGGTATAGCAAGTCAGTGGTGAAATCTTGCAGCTCAACTGCAAAACTGCCATTGATACTGCTGTACTTGAGTGTGGAAGAGAGAGGCGGAATTCCAGGTGTAGTGGTGAAATACGTAGATATCTGGAAGAACACCAATTGCGAAGGCTGCTTCTTGGTCCATAACTGACGCTGAGGCGCGAAAGCGTGGGGAGCAAACAGGATTAGATACCCTGGTAGTCCACGCTGTAAACGATGAGTGCTAGATGCCGGATTTTTTCGGTGTCGCAGCTAACGCATTAAGCACTCCACCTGGGAAGTACGATCGCAAGGTTGAAACTCAAAGGAATTGACGGGGGCCCGCACAAGCAGTGGAGCATGTGGTTTAATTCGATGCAACGCGAAGAACCTTACCTAGGCTTGAAAGGCTTATGACCGGCTGTGAAAGCAGCTTTCCCGCAAGGGCATAAGTACAGGTGCTGCATGGCTGTCGTCAGCTCGTGCCGTGAGGTGTTGGGTTAAGTCCCGCAACGAGCGCAACCCTTACCATTAGTTGCCACCGGAGCAATCCGAGCACTCTAATGGAACTGCCTACGCAAGTAGTGAGGAAGGTGAGGATGACGTCAAGTCCGCATGGCCCTTACGCCTAGGGCTACACACGTGCTACAATGGCCGCCACAACGGGCTGCAAAATCGCAAGATGGAGCCAATCCCTAAAAAGCGGCCTCAGTTCGGATTGGAGTCTGCAACTCGACTCCATGAAGTTGGAATTGCTAGTAATCGCGCATCAGCATGGCGCGGTGAATACGTTCCCGGGCCTTGTACACACCGCCCGTCAAGCCATGGAAGCCGGGGGTACCCAAAGACAGTGACTCAACCGCAAGGAGAGAGCTGTTTAAGGTAAAACTGGTGACTGGGGCTAAGTCGTAACAAGGTAGCCGTACCGGAAGGTGCGGCTGGATCACCTCCTTTCTAAGAGAACAGCGTCGTTTTATCATCCCTTCCCGGATGTATCCATTTTTTTTATGTTCTTTAAATACTGTATGAGTTCAGGACCGCAAGGTCTTTAGATTTGGGCCTGTAGCTCAGATGGTTAGAGCGCACGCCTGATAAGCGTGAGGTCAGTGGTTCAACTCCTCTCAGGCCCACAAATTGGGATGTTCTCTAAAGCTCAAAACCGAAAATCCCTTAATGAATGATTATTAAGGGGCTATAGCTCAATTGGGAGAGCGCCGCCCTTGCAAGGCGGAGGTTAACGGTTCGATCCCGTTTAGCTCCACAAGGTTGTTCTTTGAAATATTGAAAGAGTAAGACTGATTTTTATAAATCAGTTTACTAGGATACAAATATCATGTCCATAGAAATTTAACAATTTCATATAAATGCGAACAAAAGCATAACATTAGAATAAATTTTTTGGTTAAGTTACTAAGGGCACATGGTGGATGCCTTGGCACGAGTAGGCGAAGAAGGACGCGGCTACCTGCGATAAGCTACGGTGAGACGGAAGCAGTCTCCGACCCGTAGATTTCCGAATGGGGCAACCCAAGTGCGGTAATACGCACTTATCTCTACCTGAACACATAGGGTAGTTGAGGCTAACCCGGGGAACTGAAATATCTAAGTACCCGGTGGAAAATAAAACAACAGTGATTTCCTGAGTAGTGACGAGCGGAAGGGAAAGAGTCTAAACCGATCAATCTGTTAATGGTGGCAACCGTAGGATTGACGGGGTTGAGGGATATATTTTGAGTCTGTTGCCATTGACTCGAAGAGTAAAAAATCATAATATTAGTTGAACGGTTTGGGAAGACCGGCCACAGAGAGTGACAGCCTCGTAAGCGAAAATATTATGACTCTTCCAAATATATTCCCAAGTACCACGAAATAAGTGGAAGTTTGTGGGAATCCGGGAGAACCATCTCCTAAGACTAAATACTCACTCGTGACCGATAGTGAACCAGTACCGTGAGGGAAAGGTGAAAAGAACCCTTATTAAGGGAGTGAAATAGTACCTGAAACCATGTGCTTACAAACGGTTGGAGTCCCTTCGGGGATGACAGCGTGCCTTTTGGATAATGAGCCTACGAGTTACTCGTCAGTTGTTGGTTAAGCTCTTCAGGAGTGTAGCCTTAGCGAAAGCAAGTCCTAACCGGGCGATTAAAAAATAACTGGCGGTAGACGCGAAACCGGGTGATCTACCCTTGGTCAGGATGAAGTGAGGGTAAAACCTCATGGAGGTCCGAACTAGTGTGGGTTGAAAACCGCTTGGATGAACTGAGGGTAGGGGTGAAAGGCTAATCAAACTCGGAAATAGCTCGTTTTCCTCGAAATAGCTTTAGGGCTAGCCTCGGACTATAGTATTATGGAGGTAGAGCACTGATTGGGCTAGGGCTGTCACAACGGTACCAAACCCAGACAAACTCCGAATTCCATTAATATGTTCTCCGGGAGTCAGGCTGCGAGGGATAAGCTCCGCGGCCAAGAGGGGAACAACCCAGACCACCAACTAAGGTCCCCAAGTCACAGTTAACAGATAAAGGATGTTGAGTTGCTTAGACAACTAGGATGTTGGCTTAGAAGCAGCCATTCATTTAAAGAGTGCGTAATAGCTCACTAGTCAAGCGACTCGGCGTCGACAATAAACGGGACTTAAACTGTGCACCGAAGTTGTGGAATAGAATTAATTTTTTATTGGTAGAGGAACATTGTAACAGCAGTGAAGGTGTATTGCGAGGTATGCTGGAGCGGTTACAAAAGAAAATGTAGGCATAAGTAACGATAAAACAGATGAGAAATCTGTTCACCGCAAGTCTAAGGTTTCCTGAGCTACGTTAATCGACTCAGGGTTAGTCGGGTCCTAAGCCGAGGCCGAAAGGCGTAGGCGATGGGTAACGGGTTAATATTCCCGTACCGGTTAAAGACCGTTTGACTGTAAGGAGTGACGCAAAAGCGTAAGGTCAGCCATCTGGTGGATCAGATGGTTTAAGGTGGTAGGCTGAGTAGTAGGCAAATCCGCTACTCATTAAGGCCGAGAGCCGAATACGGGAGCATAAGCTCGAAGTGGCCCCAAGCATGTTGCCGAGAAAAACTTCGTACAGGAGGTCTTTGTCCGTCCGTACCGCAAACCGACACAGGTAGACGGGATGAGTATTCTAAGGTGCTCGAGTGAGCCGTAGCTAAGGAACTCGGCAAATTAACCCCGTAACTTCGGGAGAAGGGGTGCCCCTTTTGGTGAATTATTCACTAAGTAAACTAAGGGGGGCCGCAGTGAAATGGCCCAAGCGACTGTTTAACAAAAACACATGACTCTGCGAAGTCAATCAAGACGATGTATAGGGTCTGACACCTGCCCGGTGCCGGAAGGTTAAGAGGAGAGGTCAGCGCAAGCGAAGCTTTGAATCGAAGCCCCGGTAAACGGCGGCCGTAACTATAACGGTCCTAAGGTAGCGAAATTCCTTGTCGGGTAAGTTCCGACCTGCACGAATGGTGTAACGATTTGGGCGCTGTCTCAGCTACGGGCTCGGTGAAATTGTGGTACCGGTGAAGACGCCGGTTACCCGCATATGGACGGAAAGACCCCGTGCACCTTTACTGCACCCTAATATTGGGTTCGGTTAAAGCATGTGTAGGATAGTTGGGAGACTGTGAAGCTGGTACGCTAGTATCGGTGGAGTCAACGGTGAAATACCAACCTTGTTTTAATTGGATTCTAACCTCGATCCGTGAATCCGGGTCAGGGACAGTGTTAGGCGGGTAGTTTGACTGGGGCGGTCGCCTCCTAAAATGTAACGGAGGCTCTCAAAGGTTCCCTCAGCATGGTCGGTAATCATGCGAAGAGCGTAAACGCATAAGGGAGCTTGACTGCGAGACATACAGGTCGAGCAGGTGCGAAAGCAGGAGTTAGTGATCCGACGGCTGCGCGTGGAAGTGCCGTCGCTCAAAGGATAAAAGGTACGCCGGGGATAACAGGCTGATCTTACCCAAGAGTTCATATCGACGGTAAGGTTTGGCACCTCGATGTCGGCTCATCGCATCCTGGGGCTGGAGAAGGTCCCAAGGGTTTGGCTGTTCGCCAATTAAAGCGGTACGTGAGCTGGGTTCAGAACGTCGTGAGACAGTTCGGTCCCTATCCTATGCGGGCGCAGGATATTTGAGAAGGGTCGCTCTTAGTACGAGAGGACCGGAGTGAACGTACCTCCAGTACGCCAATTGTCACGCCAGTGGCATAGTTGGGTAGCTGCGTACGGTCGTGATAAGCGCTGAAAGCATCTAAGCGCGAAACACGCTTCAAGATGAGATATCCCTCCTTATGGACTAAAGGCTCCTCGGAGATTACGAGGTTGATAGGCTGCAGGTGTAAGTGTAGTAATACATTCAGCTGAGCAGTACTAATAAGCCGTGAGACTTGCCATTAATTTTATTTTAATTTTATGTTTTGTGAAATTTGTATCCTCTCTTTCAATTTTATTGAACAACCCCGTTTTTTATTCCGGTGGTTATAGCTGCAAGGAAACACCTCTTCCCATTTCGAACAGAGAAGTTAAGCTTGCATACGCCGATGGTACTACATGCGCAGGTGTGTGGGAGAGTAGGTAGCTGCCGGTTTTATTTTTTAAGCCCCAATTATTTTGGGGCTTTTTTATTTTAAATCATTCCTTAATTTCACTTTCCGGAACTTTTTTCTTCTTCTTTGTTATTATTAGATATATCTCCAATTCTTTTCTAAAGGAAAACTCTATGCAAAAGATTTTAATATTGTTGGTTGCCGGTTTGTTGTTTGCCTCCTGTACAAAAAGGGAAGCTGTGGCGAACGAACAGGATAACACCAGGACACTTGATACGATAGTTAATAATTTTTCTTTGCCGGATCTTGAAGGTAAATCACATTCATTAACTGACTACAAATCGTCAAAGGCTATAGTTTTGATGTTTATCTCTACCGAGTGTCCTGTTTCCAATGCTTACAATTCCAGAATGGCAGCACTTGCTAAAACCTGGAAAGATAAAGGTGTGACATTTTTGGGCATTAATTCCAACAAGGCAGAGGATGTTTCCGCCATTAAAACTCACGCCAAATCCAATGGTCTCGATTTTACAATATTAAAAGACGCCGGAAACAAGGTAGCAGATCAGTTGTCTGCATCGTTTACTCCAGAGGTTTATGTCCTGGATGGTAATCTTAAACTGCTCTATCACGGCAGGATTGACGACAAGCGAAGAGAAGAGGAAGTTACCACAAAAGACTTAAACAAGGCTCTCGAAGAAATACTTGCAGGTAAACCGGTCTCTGTTTCCAGAACAAAAGCTTTCGGGTGCACCATTAAGAGAGTCAATTAAAATTATTAGGTATGAGTTTTTAGTTATGAATTTTTCAGGATTTGTGAGGTTGTGCCAAACAGCTACGATTGTTGTTATATTTTCCTTTTGTGTATTTTCACAAAATGTGAAACCAATTGATGAGAAGGGGGTTAAGTCTCTGATTGAGAAGAGACAAGGGAAAATATTGTTTATTAATTTTTGGGCAACCTGGTGTATTCCTTGTACCGAGGAGTTTCCTGATATTGTAAAGCTGGCGAATAATTACCCGGATGTTGATTTTGTGGGAGTGAGTCTAGACCATCCTGACGAGATTAAAACAAAAATTCAACCCTTTTTAAAAAAGATGAAAGCCCCGTTTGTCAATTTCGTTGCTAAGTTTAAGGATGATCAGGTTCTGATAGAAATGATCAACAAAAACTGGAACGGGGCTATACCCGCTACTGCGATATATGATGGTAAAGGGAAGCAGGTATCTTTTCATGCAAAAAAGATGAACTACAAGGAATTCGAAGCCGAACTCAAAAGGGTTATTAAATGAACTTTATCTGACAACTTATCTGCTACCTGTTTGTGTCCCGGCAGATTTTTTTGAGATACACTTCGAATTTTTATTGTTGTATTTTTCGAAGTGTTTGCACCAGACTGCAAGCTCCTTCCTGCAATCACCAATCAATTCCTTCTCTGCGAAAGAAGCAAATTTACTGTTAAAGTCACAAAAAAGAGGGAATTCCGTTTCTTTACTTTTAATTTCCATGTCGATTCGCTAAATTTTAATAGAATAATCTGAAATTTAAGTAAAATTGGAAAAACTACACTTTTGATGACCATCCTATCTTCGATACAAACAAAATTATCAATTCAGAGAGCATTATACTTTATTCTTTTGGATCCCGATCGTTTTCATGGAGCGGATTTGGAAGAATTTGCCAACAGATGTGGCGCTGCCGGAGTTGATGGCTTCCTCGTGGGGGGAAGTTTAATGGTCTCCGGAGATTTTGATCTTGCCATAAAGACCCTGAAGAATCTGACACACCTTCCGGTAATCATTTTTCCGGGCGGTTTGAGTCAGATATCGCCATTCGCGGATGCAATTCTTTTTCTTTCCATAATAAGCGGGAGAAACCCGGAACACCTGATCGGGAAACATGTTATTGCCGCACCTGTGATAAAAAAATATGGACTTGAAGCGATTTCAACAGGTTATATGTTGATTGAATCGGGCAGGAGAACAACGGCGGAGTATATGAGCGGAAGCATGCCGATACCGCGACACAAACCTGAGATAGCCGTGGCAACGGCACTGGCGGCGGAATATCTTGGTATGAAAATGATCTATCTCGAAGGAGGCTCCGGCGCAGACAATCCTGTCCCATTTGAAATGGTCAAAGCAGTGTCGAAAAACATATCAATTCCGGTAATTACCGGCGGTGGAATCAAAACCCCCGAAACAGCCGGAAAAATGGTGGATTCGGGGGCTAAAATTATCGTGACGGGCAATTACTTTGAAGAAAAAATTAATTGGGGAATGCTCCATGAGTTTGCTGATGCTGTGAAGGGGAGAGCATAAAGATAAGTGGCGTATGAGAAAAAATGACGCCGGGTTGAATTATCGCCTGACCCGTGCCGATCTGATTGTTCTGGCGATAAGTCTTTTGACGGCTACCTCGCTTTTTCTCATTGGATCATCCAAATATGGTATTGGATTGACGGGGGACACGATGAATTACCTGGCTCTGTCCGAAAACATTCTTGCCGGGAGGGGGATTACGGGACTGGGTGGTGAGCCGTTTGTTTTGTGGCCTCCGGGATATTCATTGATTATTTCATTTCTGATTGCACTTACCGGGGCAAATCAGTATTCAGTTCTTATGATTTTGAATATCTTCTCCCTCTCTTCCACTCTGATAATATTTTTTTTCCTATCGACACAAAAATTACAGATACCGATCCTTCGTTACTACGGGATGGGGTTACTGGTAATAGCACCGGGATTCTATCTGGTTTCGGTTTTCGCTTTTGTGGAGGTGATCTTCATTCCAATTCTGCTCCTGTTTCTCTTTCTGGGCGAGAAGTGGCGGGAAGAATTGACCGTGGGGAGAGTCATTTGGTTGTCGGTTTTGTCACTAATTCTCTTTTTTCTGAAGTATATCGGAATTATCTCGTTCGTTGTAATCTTATATCTGATTTTGAGAGGTAACAGGAGAGAATGGTTTCGAAATACCTCTCTCTCCATCTCTATTGCAGTTGTTCCGGCTGTTTTATGGCTGATTAGAAACTTTACAGTTTCGGGAACTCCATTTGGAGAAAGAGGGAGTTCAATGTATAATATTATTGATGTTATTCTGATCTCTACAGAGACTTTTTTATATTGGGTATTCCCGTTTTTGATGTTGCTGTCCGCCATTTCATATGGCGCAACCAATTATTTTAAGACCATTGATGTACGGTTTTCAGATTGGGTAAGAAAAGCGGACATTCATCTTTTGTTCACGGTTTTTTTTGTTGGTGCAACTTTTGTCTCCTGTTCCGTTTCTGCGTTTGACAGACTTAATAATCGACTTTTGTTTCCGGTTTTCCTTCCAACTTTAATTGTTTTCCTCTTATTCTTTGATATTGTTAAGAGCAGTTTGCTGAAATTGAAGTACCGGAAAATCCTGACGATTGCAGGATTCGCTGTGTTGATTATTCCTGTTGTTCTGTATATTCGCACTGATATAAGATCGTTTAATTCCAGAATCGAACATGGTGCAGGGGGAATTGCCACAGATGAGTATCAGGCAAGGCTGCCCAGGATACCGGATCATATTTTCCGGGAATTGAAATCAACAGGAAAGATTTATTGCAATAATCCTGAACTCTTATACTATGCGACAAATCTTCAGACGAAGAAATCCCCTCAAAAATTTTTCTATAATTCAGAGGATGTCGTTGTCAGGTTAGATGATCTCCCGAAATATTTCAGCGAAGAAAAAAGTTTTTTAATCTGGCTCGGAGGCAATATGAATGATACCGGCTATTCACCACAAGAACTGGCTGGGCATGTAGAGATGAATTTGACATTGGCCGGTGAAAATTATCAAATTTATGAGATCCACGGACGGTGATGAGGAGATTTAAGGAACAGTTCGCGAATCATTTTCCTTCAGGACTAAGAACCTTGATCCTGAACAGTGGTTATTTTTTTGCCACTTCCATTTTAGGAATTGCAGTTTCATTTATTTCATTTCCGGTTTTTGTGGCTCTTCTTTCAAAAGCGGATTTTGGGATATTGGCTTTTTTCACAGCTTTGAACATGATAGTTGCGCAATTCTCTATCCTCTCACTTACGAACTATTACATCATAAGAAGCCGGGAACTTGATACAGCAGGGAAAAGAAAACTTTTGCTTGATTTGCTGATCTTCAATTTTTTCTGGAATCTCATGCTGATGACAGTCGGGATGATTCTGGTCTATTTTTACTTTACCGCTTCCGGTACTGAGATTCCTTATTTCCCGAATGTCCCGATCATGTTTATAATACTGATCTCTCAAAGCTTTATCTCTCTCAGACTTGTAGCTTTCAGAATCGAGGGAGCCGGCCGCAACTTTTTTTTTACAGAGGCATCGCAGTTACTTGGAAATGTCTTCTTTTCAATAATGATTGTTTGGCTGTTCGATTCAGGTGCAACAGGGAAATTGCTGGGAATAGCCACCTCCAACACGATAATTGCAATTTCACTATGGTTTGTTATGGCTGGGAAGAGACAACATTCTTTCAGCTTCCTTGAAGTGAAGCGGGGATTGAAAGAGATGTTGCCGCTGACTCTCGCCTCCTTTCTTCACAGCACAGCACCGTCTGCAGATGTGATCATTCTGGAAAGGTTAAATAATTTGCCGGGATTAGGGGTTTATAATGTCGGTAAACAGGTGGCAACTTTTGTTACTACTGCCTGTACATCCGTTTTTCAGGCATTCGAACCAAAATTTTATGAAGACTTTCGTGATAAGCCGGTAAGAAAGTCAAAGAATTTTCGAGTATTTGTATTAATAATTTTTATAGTTGTTGGTCTTTACTTCATTTTTTCAGATACGATAATTAAAATTTTAACTCTGGGGAAATTTCAGGACTCTCTTGAGTATTCGAATATTCTCGTAGTACAGGCGCTTATTTTGCCGGTAATCCAGGCGATACAGGTGAAATTTTATATTCGCCGACAGGTAAAGCTGATTGCCGCCATTAATCTGATCGGCAGTTTCGTACTTCTGGGACTGGTTTTTGTTCTGACCTCGAGCATGCTCTATACCGGTGCAGCAATCGCCTTTGTTGTCTCGGCGTTAATTCAGATAGTTCTATTGTTCATTGCATTAGCGAGACAAAAGAATGATTAATACACCCGTTCTTGTAATTGCGTTTAACCGTCCGGAGATGCTGCAAAAGGTTGTGGATGCGCTTTCGGTACACAAACTTTCACGATTGTATGTCTTTGTCGATGGCCCGAGGGAAGGGAATCAGGATGATATAGAGAAAATTGAAGAATCCAAAAAGATTTTTGAATACATAGACTTTTGTGAAGAAATTATCCACATATATCCTGAAAAAAATCTTGGTTGTGGTGGAGGACCTTTTCATGCAATTACTACAGCATTCGAGAAAGAGACCAGACTGATTATTCTTGAAGATGATTGTGTACCAGGAGCGGCATTTCCAGCTTTTTGTGAGGAATTGCTTTTGCGATATGAGAATCAGGAAAAAATTTGGATGCTAAGCGGTAACAATTTCAGTGAAGAATATCGAGATGGAAATAACAGCTACAGGTTTTCGCAATATGCTCACTTTTGGGGCTGGGCGACCTGGAAAGATAGATGGGAGAAAGTCTCTCTTTCGGTAGAATTCTATAAGCCCAAGCTCGATGAAATACTTCTCAGAAGATTTCCACTTCACTCAGAAAGAAGTTTTTTTAAGAAGGAATTCGGTTATAATCTCTATCATGATTCTTATGACGGTTGGGATTATCAGGCGGCTCTAACCATTTGGGAACATGACGGACTTTGTATTATCCCAAGGAATAATCTGGTATCGAATATTGGAAGTCAAGGAACCCATTTCACTGAAGAAAAACCATTTTTTAATCTTCGCGTCGATGACGATTTCAAAATATCCGTCCATCCTGCTAAAACAGAAAGAGATTCAGATTATGATTCATTTCATTTCAGAAATCACTGGCGAAAAGTAAATAAACGACCTTTTCTAAAGCGAGTAATTGGGTATTTACGAAAAAGATACAGACGCTTAACAGATAATGGTTTGATTTGATTTCGCAAAATATTTTATATTACAGTTTAAGTTTATTCAAAAATCAGCCATCATTTTGAAAATAAAAATATACCAGGTTTCCATGCTAAGATATCTCGTACTGATTTCATTTCTTGTTATTTCCCTCCATTCACAGGACAGAATTTCAGGTTATCAGGAAAGCGGGCAAAAACTGCAATTCACAATCCAACCAGAACCCGTCAGCCTTGCCAGACTGACCGATGATGTCAGACAGAAAAAACTGAGCTACTACGATGAATCGCGTCCCGGCGAAATTTCACTTCCATCGAAGTCGTTGTTTGTAGCACTTCCCCCCGGAGCGGAAGTTACAGTTAATTTTCGAATATTAGATAAAAGAACAGAAGATTTCAATCCTTCAATCAATCCGGAAGCAAATCTGACTCACGACACTACTATAAGTCTGAATTTTGAACCAAAAGTGGCTTTGGAGAAGAGAAGAAATGAAGTAGTTGAGATTCTTGGGTATTTCGAAATTAAAGGGGTGAGGGTCGTTCATTTACGGTTCAATCAGTACAACTATAATGCAGGCTCTTCGAAGCTTGAGGTAATTGATAAAATAGAGTTTACCTTAAACTCAAACAAACCGCTTATAAACTACAACCGCGGAATCAGATTTTCAGATGAATCACGAAAACTTTTTTCGGGGATGCTCATAAATCCTGAATCGGTTGATAAATTTTCATCAGTTACTGCAGTCAATGATACAACCGGGAACTGGATAGATTTTTCTGCATCTTATGTTAAGATAGGTGTGGCAAAAGACGGTATTTACAGGGTTTACGGTTCCGATCTGATTGGGATGGGGGTAAGCATAGGCGAGATTCAACTGGCTACACTTCAGCTTTTGAAAAAGGGAATACAGCAGGAAATATTTGTTTTTGACGGCTCCGACAACAGGTTCGATGCTACTGACTATATCGAATTTCTGGGTGAGAGGAATATGGGAAGTGCTGATTACAGAACACCTAATACTTATGGTGTACCCTATAATGAGTACTTTGACCGTTTCACTGACACTACCGTCTACTGGGTTACCTGGAACAGGAGTTCCGGAAAAAGGGTACCAACTGCACTGCAAAACCTGCAGGCTAATGCCGACACTTTGAAAGTTTATGCAGAGCTCGTTCACCAGGAGCAGGACAGATCATATCTTAATTTTGATGGAAATCTTGTAAGAAGGGATTTGCCCTATTTTTACGAGAATAAAACTTTTTACTGGCAGAATATCAATGCTCCCACTACCTTGTCATCCAGGTCATACACATTCAGTCTAAGCGAATTGGATCCGGGAGACAGTGTGAGGTTCTTTTCGAGAATTGCGAGTGGTGCTTCCAGTAACGCCACTTCGTCACACAATCTTGTTATGCAGATTGGCAACTTGTATCCAACCTACGATTCTTCATATTTGGACAGATATGACAGAATTGTTCTCAAGGGAAGTGCTCCTGCTAATCTTTTTGTAAATGGAAATAATACATTGAAAGTGGTTTCATATCCAACCGGTACCTCGATAAACACCGTCTGGGTTGACTGGGTTGAGATGGAATATTCACGAAAACTTAAAGCTACGAATGACTCACTTTCATTCAAATTTCCATATTCTGCGAACTCGACTGTGAAAAATATTGAAATCACGAATGTGGCTTCAGACAGTTTGATTTTGTGGAAAAAAGGGAGCGGGATTAAGAAAATCTTTGCATCACGAACGGGAAATTCACTTCTCTTCCAGGACACTGTTTCCAAATCTGACAACTATTTTCTCGTGAAAAACAGTTCGGTTCTTAAACCAACCTTCTATTACAAAAAAAGCTGGAAGAATCTTAGAAATCCATCCCTTAAAGCCGATTATCTCGCCGTCTCCATAGAAGCATTTGCCCAACCGATCCGGCAGCACCTCGGATATCTGAAAAACAGTTCTCAACTCGACACGATGTTTATTGACATGAACGATGTGTATGATGAGTATTCGTATGGATATTTCTCAACTGAAGCTTTGAGAGAATTCTTCAGAACTACCCAGACAGTCTGGCAGTCACCATATCCCGATTACGCTGTGCTGGTCGGAAGTGCCGCGTGGGATTACAGATTGTCCCATTCAACAGTTCTGGGGTTCAAGCCGAAAAAGAATCTTGTGCCATCTTATGGATCGCCTTTGAGTGATAATTTGTTGTCGGTTTTTGACTCAACAGCTTCGTATATACCGCAAATTGTGACGGGAAGGATACCTGCAAAGAGTATTGAGGATGTGAACCGGTATTTTACAAAACTGGCAGCACATTACACACAAAAATATGACAGGTTCAATAAAAGGGTTCTTTTGCTCTCCGGTGGCGTTGATGAATCGCAAGCGAACGAATTCAGAGATCAAAATACTGTTATTGCCCAAAAATTTAAGGTAAGACCCTACTCGTTTGATTACAATCAATATTACCGGACATTTAATCCTTTCAGCAATTATGGACCCATCCCATTAGATGAAGTTGATGCCAATATTAAAAAAGGTGGTATTATTCTCTCTTATGTTGGTCATTCAGGGACATTTCATTGGGATAATGATATCCGAACTCCGAGTCAATTATTGAATAATGTCGGCAAAGGTTCACTTCTTACTGATTTCGGTTGTTCAACCGGAAAATTCGGTGAGCCGGATGTAGATTGTTTTGCCGAGCAGTTTTTAATGTATCCCACAGGGCAGCCAATTGCTTATATAAGTAATTCAAGTTTAGGTTTCACCAGCACGGCAAGCGTGGCACCATATTTATTCTATACTTCAATTCTCAATGACAGTATTTGGAAACCAGCTGATGCTCTCCGTACTGCTAAAACGAAAATGCTTCAACAGTACGGGAATAGTACTACAAATCAGTTGTTCACTATGACCAATTCTTATTTTGGCGATCCCTTTCTTGCATTAAAAATTCCACCAAAACCTAATTTTTTGTTTAACAATGAGGCAATGGTTATATCTCCAAAAAATCCTGACAATACACGAGATTCAATTAAAGTATCGCTTGAGTTTTACAACTACGGGTCAGCCATAGATGATTCACTGCAAATAAGAATTACAGATCGACTGAATGGAGAAGTAGTTTTTGATACATTGATGAAAAGAATGGTTCCGGAGTTTAAGGATTCACTTGCCATCTTTATACCAGTCAAGAACAGGCTTGGTGTTCACGCAATAAAAGCGATTCTCAATAATGATGGCAGAATACAGGAGATTTACAGCAATGATAATGAAGTGGAGACCTCATTTATTGTGAGCAGCTCATCATCGCGAGATTATCTCAGGTACGGTAATGAAAATGTTGTGAAAGACTTTCTGTATTTTATTAACCCACAAAGGAGGCCGGAATCAGAATCGTTAACAATTCAAATTGCAGACAATCCAACAATGTTATCTGCTCAACAATTTACAGTACCATTTGACTCATTTTATACCAAGATATCGTTATCGACACTTGCCAAAGAAAAGCGTTACTGGTTCAGGGTGAAGGATAATTTATCGGGTCAGTTTGGTTCCATTAGGTCGATATACCTCTCCACAAAAAGCGGGTTTGGTTTGGCAGACAGTATCTCATTTAGTTCATCTGAATTTGAAAATGTAATATTTAGGGATGCCCGGATGATTTTGAAGGATCAAAATGTGAAACTCCAGATAACAGCATCCGGATACTATGATGGTAATTCGTCAACAATATCATACAACAATTCAAATGTTTTACAGTCTAGTACGGTATTGAGTCATAATGTTGCAGTATTTGAAGCAAGTTCGATGAAATTCCTTTATGTTAAATCCTTTAATTTGACCTTTGGAGATTATACCTATGAGGTGAACGAGTATAAGAAATTTCTGGACACACTGAATCCTGGAAATCTTATTGTTATCGCCGCGGCATTCGATCCTTTCGTTGCCGATGCCAGTCTTAGAAATATGCTCAAGAACTACGGCAGCAAATACATCGATTCCTTGGCCAGGAGAGATTCCTGGTATATGGTCGGAAAAAAGAATACTCCTGCCGGGATGATGCCTGAGGGTTGGAAGAAGATAGGTTTTGGGCCGGCAGTTTTTGATACAACAATTAATTTCAATCTGATTGATGGGAGTTTGATCTCTGTTCCTATAGGTCCGGTTACCTTGTGGGATAGATTATTTGTTAATGAAATAACCTCTGACTCAAATGTAATGAGGCTCAGAATAATTTATACCGATACTTTGGGAGCTATCGATACGACTTCATACTTGCAAAACGACAGCGGCAATTATGATCTGTCGCTCCTGAATAATCTACCGGTGAAAACGATGAGGGTGTTGGTCAATTTTGAATCACTTGATAAAAAGTCGAGCCCACAATTAAAAAGTCTTTTCGTAACATACAAAGATTTTACGGAGGTAGGTACCAACTATCAAAGTGTGGTTTTATCTGCTGATACAGTTCTGCCCAACCGGGATGTCAGTTTGAACTTCAAAGTTTTCAATGGCAGTGAAACCGAAGCAAAGAATTTTAAGGTTAAAGTTGAGAATAAAACAGGGAACAATACACCCGTGAAAATTTTTGAACAGACTGTTGATTCGCTCGGGGTTTTCAGCAACAGGAAATTTTCTGTTACTTTTAGAACACCGATTGATGTTGGCAGCGGGCAACTTATAATTACGGTGGATCCTGATAATGTATTGAAAGAATTCTATAAGGATAACAACAGTTACACGATTCCTTACTTTATAAAAGGCGACACATCGAAACCGTATTTGACTCTCGCCGTTGATGGTGTCGATGTTCCTGATGGTGAGTATATAAATCCCAAAGCTGAAATAAAGATTGAGCTGTATGACTTCTCTTCCATACCACTTCAGGATACTTCAACAATCTCCATGAGGCTGAATGGTTCGCCGGTATTTTTCCGGTCTCAGGGCGTTTCATATTCGTTTAACAATTCAAATCCGAAAGTCACCGTAACTTACAAACCCGAGTTTAAGGACGGAGATTACGAGTTTAATGTCGTGGCAAGAGGTAATTCAAGTTCATTCGCTGATACCGCAAGAATAGCTAAGAAATTTTCGGTTGTAAACGAAGCCAAACTTCTGAATGTTTATAATTACCCTAATCCTTTCCCAAATGAGACATGGTTCACTTTCAAGCTCACTCAGATTCCGGAGGAATTGAAAGTGATTGTATATACAGTTGCGGGCAGAAAAATCAGAGAGATGGTCGTGCCAGTCAATCAGTTGAAATACGATTTCAACAAGATTTACTGGGATGGCAGAGACCAGGATGGCGATGCTGTTGCCAGCGGTGTTTATCTGTATAGAATTGTGATGAAGAAAGGTGAAAAAGTGGAGAGAATTACAGAAAAACTGGCTATCGTTCGTTGATATCGAGAATTCTGTAAACGGGGTAGTCGTCGATTGAGCCTAATCGGGTCAGAGTTAAGCCCTGTTCCGTAAGTGATGAAAAATCTTCTTTTGAAATCAGATATTTAACCTTGTATTTTTTGAGAATTGAATTCTTTGCAAGAGAGGAAGAAGTGCTGAAGTATTTATCCACATCAGCACTTTTTTCTTTTGTACCGGGAATTGCCGGGTTGGGGTAATAATAGGCAACGACATACTGGTGAGTCGTTCTTGAGATCATAACAGAAACATTTAAGGGAGCAAGGATTATTCCACCGTCCTTAATCCATACATCTAATTGTTGATATTCATTATAATATCTAAAATTTGAATGATAACCAAGAGGTTTGTTTTTTAGAATATCAGGAAAAAGTGATATTGTTGTGAAAGAAAACTGCATTTGCATGATCAGCAGAATTCCGGCAACCACAAGAAATGCGTTACGATGAGAATTGCCCCGTGTGAGCCATTTTGTAATCAGCCATTCTATGGTGAGAAAATGAAGCATTAAAGTAAAAAGTACACTGAATCTGGCAAGTGGTTCATTGTGAAAAATGAAATAGTTTAAGGTTAAGAGGGGGGTCAAAAGGAGGAGTAGCAACAGACGGAAATCGTATTCATTTGCCTTTGTCTTCTCGATTATCATGATAACAGATGGTACCAGTAACAGAATAATTGTATATATGGTCTCATAATAGAAATTGTAGGCCTCAGGAAGATTGAAAACACTTAAATTCTGAGCAGACGAAATAAATTTAAGAACGGGGTAATACGGCCAAAAAAAAGTCAATATAAGAGCGAATAGCGGCATCATCATCATCAGGATTTTTTTTCTATTCCATTCATTGCTTAAAAGAGATTTTGCACTAATGACAAGCATTAAAAAAGCTCCGGATAACGGATGGATAGCGAATACAAGTGCTGTAAGCAGTGTGAAGGATACATAAGCCCCCACCCCCAAATTATTCCGGATTTTGGCAATCACAATTAATAAGATGGGAAATACCGCCCGATAAGGGTACCCAAGTGTTACTGGTATAAGCGAAAAATCATATACACCGCTTGACCCGGGTGCGTAAATCCAAAATCCCAACAGTACGATAAGCACTATCATGGAATATTTATGGTCACTGAACATGCATCGTGCTGTTATTCTGACACTATACAAGAAAAATATCAGATTGAAAATCCCTGCGACGCTAAAAATCATCAGCGGAGACAGACCTGTGATTTTCGCTGTCAAGCCTAGCAACTGGTGGTATGGTGTCAAGATGTGAGAAATATTCTCTGCTCGTGCATAAGGGTCAACCGGGTTGAAGAGATTATCCCTGAAAGCTGTTATCTGAGCCACATGATCCCAAATGTCATAGTTCACATAGAAACACTCGAGGAATATTGTACCAATTATCCCGTACACCAAAAGTAGAGTGCATACTGTGTAAAAAGATTTGTCAGAAAAAATCAGAGAGTCTGTGTTCATGGTTTATATTTTTTTCGATTCAGAATTTTGCCGGATTTTTCATATTTTACGGGTTCAAGTTAACAATTTAATGACTTAATGACTATTACATATTTTGCTTTCAAAACGGAATGTAAGTATTCATGAATTATAATAGAATATTTGATTGGGTCAAGACAGAGCAGTACAAGCTGCTGTTTGTTTTAATAGTGACAGTTTACATCATTATATATGCTCCTTATGGCCTTACTGAGGCTGATGATGGGTTTATCACCGGTCTCTCTTGGAGAATCTTTAACGGAGAGATCCCGTACAAAGATTTTATTTATGTCAGACCTCCATTATCACCACTTTTCCACAGCTTGCCATTGTTTGTCCTCCACCATGACTATGTAATTTTTTTTGAGAGAGCATTTTTTTATATAAGTCTTGGTATCAGCAGTCTCTTTGCGTCAATGTCCCTTGGTAAAATCTTAGATTTTGAAAAGAATAAGCTGGATAAATGTTTAGTGGCATCAGTCGGCTTTGTTTTTTCAGTTGCAGCATTTCCTCCTACTGCATGGCACACTGTTGATGGAGTATTATTTGGATCAGTTGGAATCTATTTTCTTGTTAGAGATAATTCCAAATTGGGAATTTCATTTGGGGTGTTTTTACTTTTTCTTTCGGCTCTGTCAAAGCAATCATTTTATATGATGCCGGTCGTCGGGATTATGTATTTGTACCTTAGCAAACAAAGCCGAGGGGTTATTTACACCGCCAGCGCAGTCCTCGTTTTTCTTCTAATTGCCTTTGGTATTATATTGGAATACTTTGGTGCACTCGATGAATTCATCATCCAGACAAGGTCGGCATCTTCTCTAAAAGAGGCTTATACTTCAGGGGTGTATAAATATCTCCACTCAGATCTGATTTTTATTTTTGTCTCATTAGTGACTTGGAGGATTATTAAATATATCGGCGAAAATAAAAAACACAGCATAGACTTAAATCTTCTTCCTTATTTATACTCTTTTATTATCCTGATCTATCCGTTGGCATTTTATCTTAACAGAATATTTTTCAAGCAAATGTCGACTGTGGAATTTCTCAAAATTCAATTCAGAGATGATTTTGCAAGCATCACTCTTCTTTTGGCTTGTGTTTATATATTATTCAATTTCAAAAATCTTGACAGACCGTGGGCATCGATATTATTATTGTTTTTGTCCTGGAGCAGTTCCATCAGTTGGGCACATACAAGTCCTCACCTGTTCTCCACTCCAATAATTATGATATCCCTAATGGGAGCACATCAACTGCTAAATCTCAAAAAAATTCATAAATTTTTAATATATCTTCTTGTCATCGGATTGATGACATATTTTACAGGATATCAAAAACCTGTCCAAAATGATATCAAAAGCAAAATTGTCTTCCAATTATCAGAAGTGACCCCTTCCTTGAAGTACATTAAGGGGGACAAAAAAATATTTCACAAGTTAAAAGACCTCGACTCCCTCGCACGGAAATATGGGAACAACTCGAAAGTACTCCCTTTCATGCCACTATTTAATTTTTTCCAGGGATCGATATCCCCTTTACCAATAGATTATGCCATTAATTGTGAAATTGCAAATAAACATGACGGAGTGTTTGCGGAATTGGTTAAAAAACGAACTGTGGTTTTTATTGATCGAGACTGGTGGCAAATCGAGCAATCACTCGATGACTATAAGAGAATGTATGGATCGATAATTACATACCGGGTCACAAATGAATGGGTAAAAATTGATAGTACAGATTGTTATTATATCTATGTGGCTCCCAAATAGAACTATTTTAACTATTTTGAGTGTGGTGGGTGATTTCAATCAATTCCCTCTTTTGAGAAGAGTATATAATGAATCTGAATAAACGGCTTTGAGGTTTGGATATGATTCCAGCACTTTTATTGGCGATTTACCTTTAGGGATGAGGATATAATCAAATGGGGTATTTTGAGCTATTAAGATCCCGGGATCGCATTCGGATTCATAAAATTTCTCAACAACGATATTGCTCTGACGAAATTTTTCGGGATCAACAAAGGGGTCTGAGTGCTTTATCGCATACACCTTTACCCCCGTAAGCGAAGGTAATATCCATGATTCGTCAATTGGAGCAATCAAAATATCATTTTGGTTAATTTTGGCAGCAAGAGACTTGAGTCTCATTACATGATTGAAATTGGAGTAATATCCCAAGGGTTTTGAATTTTCTATATCTCTGATAAAAGAGAGGGATTTAAATGACATAAATAGTTGGGGCAGAGCGAGCACTATCAGGCCCAAATAAAACATTTTTGTTATGATTGTTTGTCTTTTATTCATTTCGAAATTAGTAATTCCGGCGACAATCAATATTTGAAGAGTGAAGGCTATATAGACGATTGCTCTTCCCGGTACAGCCGACTCAATTACAGCAAAATTGAAAATATAGAGAAAAACGAAAATGAGCATTGTAATGCCAACAATTTTTATTCTGTTATCGACACGAAAATATTTTTTTAGGAAGTATAGTCCGGGTAGAGCGGGCAAAATACAATATACAAATTGTCCTTGATAGAATTCCTTGAAATGCCCCGAGAAAGAAACTTCAGAAAAAGCGTTTATACTTAAAATCGTTGACAATACAGGGAAGAATGGCCAAAATAAAGCCGGGAAGAGTGATAAAAATGGTACGGTCAGCAAAATTATTCTTTCAGTCCTCGATGATTGTTCAGAATACCATATTTTAACAGTCAAAATAGTTATCAGGAATATTCCAGTTATCGGGTGAATCAAAAAAATCAAAGGAACGATAAAGAACAGAGCAAAATTTCTCTTGAAAGTGCTTCCCAAAGGGAAAAATGAAATAGTGATTAATGAGAGTGAAAATGCGAGTCTGTAAGGATATATGGCAGTTTTCATCAGATGGCTGAATTGATAAAAGCCGCTATAACCGGGCGCCAAAAACCACAAAAACATCAGGGTAAACAGAAGGACACCAGCTAAATTTGAGTCTTTAAGAAACTTGCTCGCAAAAATGTTTACAGAGAAAACGAATGCTATTACATTTATTAGACCGATCATCGGGGATAGAAAGAATGGCGATATATTTAGCAAACGCGCAATCAACCCCCAAAACAGGTGATATGGTGTAAAAAGGTGGGAATATTTTGTGTCAAACGAATATGGATGTGATGGGTCAAGGGGTGCATCAGCAAAAGATTTCATTGCAGCGAAGTGTTCCCAATCATCATTGGACTTGTCATAGTTCGACATGAAGATCAGCCCGAAAAATGTGTAGAGGCACAGTACTACTGAAAAGGTAATAAACAGGCTTCGCTTTTCTAAGAATATTATTCCGGTTGAGTCTTTACTCTCTATTGTTTCTCTCTTCATATTTAAATTTGATTGGAACATAATATTTTTGAATTGCAAATTATAAAATTGTAAGGAGAGTAACATGTCCAAAGGTTATAATTCAAAAATTCTTCATCGTCCTTTTTGTGATGCAATTACACCAATAAACTGATTTTTGAGTTCATTCCAGGTCGATATCCAATAATTAAGATTTTTATCGATGTTTGCTGGTAAATTTAACAAATATTTTAAGTAAAATCGAAAAATTGTGATTGATTAACAAGATATATTTTACTATTTTTGTTATTAGAGATGGATCAATGTTCTATCGTGAAGTGCGTAGTGATTTGGAGGGTGATATGGTTATTTTGAGTTATAGCGGAGAAGCGGGCTCTGCATTTTTTTGTTTGGTTAGAACCCTCTTTTAGGAAAGCGAATGAATATTCTTGTTACCGGTGGACTTGGAGCTGTTGGGACTGCGTTAATCCCAGAACTGGAGAAACGAGGTCACAATGTTTTTGTTATTGATATTGATACACACCATTTCGCGCAAAATTATGCTCGTATAGATGTGAGCGAGTTCCGTCAGTTGGAACAGCTTTGGACTGGTGGTGGTTGGGAGAGAGGCTATATGAACTCTCCCCGGAAGTTTGATATGGTGTTTCATCTTGCTGCCGAGTTTGGCAGATGGAACGGCGAAGACTATTATGAAACCCTTTGGAAAACGAATGCCATCGGGACCAAAAATATTTTAAAAATGCAGGAAAAAGAGGGATTCAAGGCTGTTTATTTCAGTACATCGGAAGTCTATGGCGATTTCAAGGATGTGATGGTGGAATCGGTCATGGATAATTATGAAGTGAAGCAGATGAACGACTATGCTCTCACTAAATGGGTGAATGAACAGCAGGTTATGAATTCCGCAGTAATGGCGGGCACCGAAAGCGTAAGAGTCCGGCTTTTCAACTCCTACGGACCTGGTGAATATTACAGCCCCTACCGTTCCGTAATTTGTCTGTTTTCCTACAGTGCATTGCACAATTTACCTTTCACAGTTTATAAAGATCATTACAGGACAAGCATTTACATCAAAGATGTTGTGAATGCGCTCGCAAACATATCAAATAATTTCAACCCCGGAGAAGTTTACAACATCGGGGGTACCGATTATCACAACATCGAAACAATTTCATCAAAGATTCTGAAGTATCTTGGCAAAGATGACAGTATGGTGACATACAAGGAATCGGAGATACTTACCACCAAGCAGAAAAAAGTTGATTCATCAAAAGCAAAAAAAGATCTCGGTTTGAAAGTGACGGTAAATCTGGATGAGGGGATTGCCAACACCATTGAGTGGATGAAAAAGGTTTACAAGCAGGTCTGATTGGAACAGTTTTTGTCGTTTTAGATACGACGCGCTTTCGGGCAAGGTAGAGAGAGAGTGAGAGGCCTTTCTATAATTTTAGTCTACTCAGGGTGAAACAGCCGTCCTTCAAAAGAATTCGCACCTCTTTTTCGACCAAGTACTTTATTTTTTACGAAGTACCCTCCCTGAAAATTGTTTTTCTCCCAAAAAAATATTATATTTGTGGTCTTTCAAAAAACTTAACTTGTAGTTGGAGGAATAGCTTTGAAACAAGAAAAAATGACCCCATGGTACAGTACCGCTGATGTAGAAAAGAAGTGGTATGTCGTGGATGCTTCGGGTAAAGTGTTGGGCAGATTAGCCACCGAAGTAGCCAGTATCATACGGGGTAAAAAGAAGCCGGTATACAGCCCGAATGCTGACACCGGAGATTTTGTCGTAGTAATTAATGCTGATAAAGTTGTCGTCACCGGCAAGAGAGCCGAGTTGAAGATTTACAAACATCACAGTGGTTACCCGGGTGGACTTAAAACCAAATTGTATAACGAGATGATAAAAGTAAAACCTGAATTCGTCATAGAGCATGCTGTTCGCGGAATGCTTCCAAAGACGAGATTAGGTAAGAAGATTTTTCATCATTTGAAGGTTTATCGTGGCGCTGAGCACCCGCACGCAGCCCAAAAACCTGAAGTAATCAGTATCTAACGGAGAATTAATGTCAGACACTTTATTTGTTGGAAGAAGAAAAACCGCAGTTGCCCGTGTCGTTTTAAGACCCGGTCAGGGTAAGGTAATCGTCAATGGAAGGGAATTGAGCGTTTACTTTGCACAGAAGACACAGCAGGACGATATTGCTGCTCCATTTGAGAAACTGGAGTTGACAGGGCGTTACGATGTATTTGCGAATGTAAAAGGTGGTGGCTCAGCCGGACAGGCAGAAGCAATCCGCCTTGCAATCTCAAGAGCTCTTACTGCAGAAAATGAAGATTACAGATCACCTTTGAAACAGGAAGGCTATCTGAAAAGAGACCCGAGAATGGTTGAAAGAAAGAAATACGGCAGACCAAAAGCCCGTAAAAGATTCCAGTTCTCGAAAAGATAATTTTATTTACAAATCAACATTCTTTCTGATTTACCGCCTGTGCCTCGCGGCTTAAGGTAAAGTGGAAGAAAGAAAAAGTTTAACAGGAGTTTAGATGTACGATATAGAGTTAACTCAACTGATCGAAGCGGGTGCGCATTTCGGTCACCTTACCCGCCGTTGGAATCCAAAGATGAAACCCTACATCTTTATGGAGAAAAACGGAATTCATATTATAGATCTTAACAAGACTAAAAAAATGATCACCGAGGCAGCGGTTGCTTTAGGTGAAGTGGTTGCTCAGGGCAACAAAGTCTTGTTTATTGGTACAAAGAAGCAAGCCAAAAACATAATCGAGACTGAAGCAAGAAACTGCGGAATGAACTGGGTTACCGAAAGATGGCTTGGCGGAATGCTTACCAATTTTTCAACAATTAGAAAAAGTGTAAAAAGACTCCAGCAGATCGAGAGACAGGAGACTGACGGTACTTTCGAGAAAATCACAAAGAAAGAGCGTCTCTTCCTTACTCGCGAAAAAGACAAGTTAAGAAAAATACTTGAAGGCGTCGAATCGATGAACAAGCTCCCCGGAGCGGTTTTCATTGTCGATGTAAAAAAAGAATCCATCGCAGTAAAAGAAGCCAAGAGGCTTGACATCCCTGTCTTCGCCATGGTAGATACAAACTGCGATCCTGATCTGATTGATTATGTTATCCCTGCTAATGATGATGCAGTAAAGACCATCGAACTTGTTATCAAGACTATGGTGGAAGCTGCCAAAGAAGCAAGCATTAGAGCCAAGGAACAAAAAGCCGAAGCCGCCGCTGAATCTGAAAGAGTAAGGAAAGAACAGGATAAAACTGAGCAAGACTCAAAATAAAAAACAAGGATTAGACTAAGAATGAATATTACCGCAGCACAAGTAAATGAACTTAGAGGCAGGACTGGTGCCGGAATTCTTGACTGTAAAAAAGCCCTCGTTGAATCTGAAGGAGACATGGATAAAGCCATTGACTACCTGAGGAAAAAAGGTGCTGCCATGGCAGCCAAAAGAGCTGACAGAAGCGCCAACGAAGGAAGAATTTCAGCAAAAGTTTCTGAAGATAAAAAATATGGTGTATTGGTAGAAGTAAACTGTGAGACAGACTTTGTCGCTAAATCTGATGATTTTGTGGCATTCTCAAAACAGATTACTGATATCGCATTTTCAAAGAAGATTAAAAGTTCCGCAGAACTGATTGAATCAGTTCCGGAAGTTACTGATTTGTTAAATGAACTTACTGCAAAAATCGGCGAAAAACTTGAAGTTTCCAGAGTAGCTTCTCTTGAAACAGAAAATGGCATGATCGACTTCTACATCCACTATGGAGACAAGTTGGGTGCCCTCGTCAGATTCGATAATGTTTCGGGTGATGCTGTTACTTCGTTTGCACATGCTGCACAGGATGTTGCTAAACAGGTTGCTGCCATGAGTCCGGTTGCAGTGAGCAGAGACAATGTGCCTGCTGACCTTATTGAAAAAGAGCTCGAGATATACAAAGAGCAATTCAGAAAAGAAGGAAAGCCGGAAGACAAGATCGAGTTTATCGCAAAGAACAAACTTGGCAAATATTTCGAAGAAGTTGCTCTTCTCGAACAGTCATTTTTCCGCGATGACAAAAAGACTGTCGGAGCATTTTTGGATGAAGTAAACAAAGCCAACGGCACAAAAATCGTTGTTGATTCTTTTGTAAGATTCAATCTCGGTGACAGCTCGAAATAGTCAGTCGTTGAATAAATTGTAAAGGTCTTAAGTCTCTTAAGACCTTTTTTTATATAAAAGTGGAGAGAGAAAAAGATGTCATCAGCTAAATATCGCAGAATTTTGCTTAAGTTGAGTGGTGAATCGTTAATGGGCAACAAAGGATTTGGAATAGATCCCGAGATGCTCAAATTTTTTGCTGAAGAAATAAAAACTGTGCACAACATAGGTGTGCAGGTAGGAATAGTTATAGGTGGAGGCAACATTTTCCGTGGACTTGCAGCCGAGGGCCAGGGAATAGACCGTGTTACCGGTGATCTGATGGGAATGCTTGCAACAACAATAAATTCACTGGCACTACAGAATGCAATTGAAAAAGCCGGAGTATTTTCCCGTTTGATGACGGCAATAAAAATGGATGAGATTGCAGAGCCCTACATCAGAAGAAGGGCTATCAGACACCTTGAGAAGGGGAGAGTTGTAATATTTTCAGCCGGAACCGGTCACCCCTATTTCAGCACTGATACCGCAGCAGCACTTCGGGCTGTTGAAATTGAAGCTGATGTAATTATTAAAGGAACCCGCGTGGATGGTGTGTTCGATTCCGACCCCGAAAAAAACCCGGGAGCGAAGCAATACGAAGGAATCAGCTACCTCGATGTAATGAATAAAAATCTTCGGGTTATGGACCTTACCGCGATAAGTCTCTGTCAGGAGAACGATCTTCCTTTGCAGGTTTTCAACATGAATGTCACCGGAAATTTATTGCGTGTTGTTATGGGAGAAAATATCGGTACATTTGTAAATCATACTGGTTAAAAGTAAATTTGTTTTTTAAAATCAGTAATTTTATATAAGGCTTGAAATGGAACATATAATTAAAGAAGCCACGACCAAGATGAACAAATCAATTGAAGCGTTCAGACAGGAACTGGCAAAAGTTCGTACGGGAAAAGCTACCACAGCGATTCTTGACGGAATCAAAGTTGATTATTATGGAACACCGACCCCATTAAAGCAGGTTGCGAATGTAAGTGTACTGGATGCACACACACTTTCCATCTCCCCTTGGGACAGAAGTTCGATAAATGCGATCGATAAAGCAATACTTCAGGCAGATTTGGGGCTTAACCCGGTGAATGATGGTATCAACATCAAAGTTCCAATTCCTCCTCTTACCGAAGAGAGAAGAAAAGAATTTGTAAAACTGGTCAAGAAATTTGGTGAGGAAGCTAAAATTGCGATCAGAAACATTCGTCGTGATGCAAATGAGCACCTGAAGAAAAAACAGAAAGACGACAAATTGTCAGAGGATCTGTTGAAAGAAGCTGAGCAGAAGGTCCAGAAATCGACAAACGATCACATCACAGAGATTGATCAGATACTTGTACATAAAGAAAAAGAGATAATGGAAGTTTAACCGGCGTTAGATTTTCATTGCTGCCTTGATTTTTCGAGTCAAAAATCAAGGCAGCACTCAAAATAAGAATAAATTTCCCCCTCGGAGAGCTTTTTGAAGAATGCCTGCAGGCTTTTCTGTTTATTGTTTCTCTTTACTGTGTCAGTGACGGCTCAGGATGAGATGCAATTTGAACTACAGACAATCAAATTTGAGGGGAATAACAGTATCCCGTCGAAAGTAATCTCTTCGATTTTAAAGTCGAAAGAATCTCCCAATAATTTTTTCCAGTTGCTTAATAAGTTCACATCACTTGGCGCACCGCCGGTCTATATCGATTTTGATTTAGTGGAAACTGATGTAAGGAACATCGGAGCCCTGTATAATTCGAGAGGATTTTTTAAGACAAAGGTTGATTACTACTATTCACTCGACTCGGCAAGTCGAAGTGCAGACCTCACCTATCAAATTTTTGAAGGACCCGAAGCAATATTAGGGAAGGTGAAGTTGCATGGCTTGACAGAATTTCCCCGGGGAGACTATTGGGAGATTAATGACAGAGTACTTGTGAGAGAGGGGCAGCCCTATTCGCAGGATCGTGTTCTTGAGTCTGTTAACGGGGTTTTGATGTACCTGAAGTCTCAGGGGTATCTTCTTTCAAACTATGACAGTACTGTGGTTGTAAAGGATACTTTGATTGACAGAGCTTATGTGGATATCTTTTTTCAACTCGGAAAAAAATATTATATCGATTCTGTCCTTGTTACTACTGGCGGACCCGGGAAGGATGAAGTCAGTGAGGAGATGCTCGAAAATCTCACCGGAATAAAACAGGGTGACATATTTGATATTAATAAAATTACTCAGGCACAAGTCCGTCTTTACAGAACCGGGCTATTCAGTTATGTCAGGATTTATCCCGGAATGGAGGGAATCCGGGAATCATTTGTGCCGGTCAAGGTAGACGGGAACATTTCGAAGATGAATGATTTGAACCCTGAGTTGATAATGAACAACATCCAGAATGCGTTTAATTTTGGTGTGGGTCTCGAGTATAACAGGAAAAATTTTTTTGGGGGTGCAAGGCGTTTTACTTCGAGAGCGCAAATAAACTACCAGGATTTATTTTCACTTAATATTCCGAGGTTATTCAGCCTGATTTCACTTTCGGACACAGTAACCACGGGGGCTGCTGAATTTAGAGCCCGGGTGGAGCAACCATATTTTCTGGGACAACCTATTTTCGCGAGTCTTGAGTTATCAAGTCTGATACAAAAAATAAGATTTTTGCAGGGACTTACCTACAAGGGGAAGGTAAATTTCGAGTTCGAGCTGCCGAAGTACACATTTTTCAACAGTATGAACCTCTTTTATGCACTTGAATACAACAGGCTGACGGTAATAAGCGAGAAGCTTGGAAATCCGGCAAATGACCTGATGTCAGCGGGATTTGGAGCCCAGATGGTATCGAGTCATGTTGATGATTTTATTTTTCCAACAGAAGGTAGCAATTATAATATTTACCTGGAGGAAGGAAATCTTTTACCGTATCTTTTCTCAAAGATTATTAAAGGGGAATATTTATCTTTATTGTTTTTGAAGAGTCAGGCAACTGCAAGTTATTATTTTTCACTCTCTTCGGTTAACGATCTTGTATTAGGGTTAAAGTTTTCCGCCGGTTATATTGGGACATTATCAGGAGACAAGAACAGTGTGCCTTATGTTAAGGAATTTTTTGTCGGAGGCAGTAATTCTGTCAGAGGGTGGTCGTCAAGGGCTTTCCCTCCACAAAAGGGAATTGGAGAGGAGTTGAATGAGAACAGCATCCCCGGTGGAAGGATACTCACCGAAGGATCGCTTGAGGTAAGGAAGAAATTTAATGATTTGGTAGGAATGGCAGCGTTTATCGACTGGGGGAACACCTGGAAAGAGATGTCAAATGTAAAAATCAGCGAAGTGGCAGTGGCAGCAGGATTTGGTTTTCGTTTTTATACTTCCATTGCAGCATTCAGACTCGATTTCGGTTTTAAGGTATATGACCCCTATGACCGAACCCCGATTTTGCAGCGGAGATTTTTCGATCTGATGCAATTCCACTTTGGAATTGGTGAGGCGTTCTGACAGTTAATCAAATTGATTAACTCCTTAATTTTGCGTATATTTAAAAATTTAAAATCCGGTTTTTATGATCCTAAGTATGACAGGTTTCGGCAAGGCACTCTCCACCTATAAAGGATATGCCTTTGAATCAGAAGTTAAAAGTCTGAACAGCCGTTACCTTGAAATCACAATAAAACTCCCCTCACTTCTGCAAAATAAAGAATACGAGATCAGGGAAGCCCTGAAGAATCTTTTAAGGCGTGGAAAGATATATATCAGCCTTTCCATCAGACCCGAAGAGAATGAAAATGAGACATTTTTTCTGAACGAAAGCAAGCTCAAAGAGCTTCTCGGAGTCTTCGGGAGAATAAAAAGCGATTATGGTGTGACAGGGGAGGTGAATCTCGATCATATAATCAATTTCAGGGATATATTCACTCCTGAACTTGACGAACTGGATGATGATCACATTGAGCATTTGAAACTTGTTGTAATTGAAGCTGTCAAACAGTTGAACCAGATGAGGGAAGCGGAAGGCGGAGCGCTTGCAAAAGATCTCTCTGAGCGGATCAGGCTCATTGATGGTTATCTTGCAGATGTGGAGAAAGATTACAGTGGAAAAGTCGCTGAGTACTTTAGTGAGTTGAAAAGGCGTGTGATCGAGATAACTGAAAACAGCAACATCAATCCTGACCGGATCGAGTACGAAATTGCGATGATCGCCGACAAGGCTGATATTACAGAAGAGTGTGTAAGGTTAAGAAGTCACTTGAATTTTTTTCTGGAGACTCTCGAGAAAGAGAATGAGGCAGGGAAAAAGCTGAATTTTATATGTCAGGAAATGCACCGTGAAGCCAATACTTTGGCGTCCAAATCGCTTTCCACTGAAGCAATTCACAAATCTGTTCAAATCCGTGATGAGATTGAGAGAATCAGAGAGCAGGTGCAAAATATTGAGTAGCAGTAAGGTACGGGGCAAAATTTATGTTATCTCGGCACCGAGCGGGACGGGAAAAACCACGATAATAAAAAGGATCAAGGAAATCAGACCCGAGATCCGTTTTTCAATTTCCGCAGCAACCCGCAACCCCAGGGGAATAGAGGTTAACGGGAAAGACTACTACTTTTTGTCCAAAGATGATTTCATGAAGAAAGTGGAAGCCGGTGAGTTTGTCGAGTGGGAAGAAGTGTTTGGCAACTACTATGGTACGCTTAAAAGTGAACTAGTGGACACAGTTGAAAAAGGGGAGGATGTAATACTCGAAATTGATGTGAAAGGTGCTTTAAACATAAAGCAGCAATTTCCCGAATCGGTTCTTGTTTTTCTTCTTCCACCCAGCATTGAAGAGCTGGTTGCCCGGCTGACCGGAAGGAATACAGAAAAGCAGGAAGAGCTTGAAAAGAGAATAGCAAGGGCAGAACTTGAATTTTCTTTCCGTGAGCAATTCGATCATTGTGTGGTAAACAATGATCTTGAAGAATGTGTAAATGAAGTTTTAGAGTTAATAAGTAAACCCAAAACCATTGGAGGTAACCAATAATGGGAATAACCCCGGTTGATCTTAGAGAGATCGATAAAAACGCAGCAAATGTCTATGAAGCCATAGTAATTGCAGCAAAACGCGCCCGTATCATAAACGATGCACAAAGAATTGAATTTAAGCAAATGCAAAGCAATTTGCCTGAGAACAATTCTGACGACGGTGAAGATCTTGACAATCCCGATCAGATGAAGATTTCGGTGGAATTTGAGAAGAGGGACAAACCACATATTCAAGCCCTCAATCAACTTCTCGACAGCAAAATTCACGCTGAATACAGAGACAGAGGATAACTGAATTGGCTGCCGTAAAGCCACTTGCCGGCAAGAAAATAATTCTTGGGGTGACGGGTTGCATCGCAGCTTATAAATCTTGTTATCTCGTTCGAGAGCTAATTAAAACAGGAGCCGAGGTAAGAGTGGTAATCTCTCCCTCGGCTGCTGCATTTGTATCCCCCCTGACCCTTTCCACCCTATCAAAAAACAAAGTTATCAGAAACATATTCCCTGATGATTTGAATGGTAATGTTGAAGTGGACCCCTGGCATATTGAATACGGTATCTGGGCTGATTTAGTGCTCATTGCTCCATGTTCGGTGAATACGCTGGCAAAGATAGCTTCCGGATTTGCTGATAATGCTCTTACGACACTGGTTACTGCCCGCAGGTCGCCGATGATAATTTGTCCCGCAGCAGATCACGATATGTACGAATATGAAATAACCCAAAGCAATATTGATACACTTCGCAAGAGGGGTGTTTTTATTGTTGATGCCGAGTACGGTGAGCTCGCAAGCGGACTTGTCGGGTTAGGTCGTTTCCCGGAGATACAAAAAATAATTGATGCTGTTTATACAGTTCTTTCCGGCAGAAGTAAAGACCTCAGCGGGAAAAAGATAGTTGTAACAGCAGGACCGACTTATGAAGATATCGATCCCGTCAGGTACATTGGAAACCGTTCATCCGGGAAGATGGGTTACGAGATAGCAAAAGCAGCATTCCAGAGAGGGGCTGAAGTTACACTCGTCTCCGGACCTTCTCATGAATATATTTATCCCGAGATTGAAACAATAAAAGTAAGAAGTGCTTCCGAAATGTCACAAGCGGTAAAAAGTGTTGTTTCAAAAGAGAGTGTTCTTGTGATGGCTGCAGCAGTCGCTGATTTTACCCCCGCTACAGTATCCGCAAAAAAAATCAAAAAGGAAATAACCGGACTTGATTCAATTCAACTTACGGAGACTGAGGACATCCTCTCTGCTGTAGGTAAACAAGCCGGATTTGTTGTTGGATTCGCTCTCGAAACTGATAACGAAATTGTGAATGCACTCTCTAAAATGGAGAGAAAAGGACTCGATTCCATTGTCCTCAATTCACTCAATGATGCCGGTAGCGGTTTTGAATTCGCTACCAACTCAGTAACAATTCTTAAGAGAGACGGAAGCACACTGCGACATCCCTTGCAGTCGAAGACCGAGATAGCACACTTGATACTCGATTCCTTTTCCGGCGAAATATGAATCTGAAAAAGGAAATCATTAAATCGCTCGAATTGCAAAAAGAACAATTTGGCGATGACCTTTATACCACTCTTAACATTCCCAAATTTGAAGACAAAACGGTTGAGCAATCACAGCCTGTTTTTATTAAGTCCCATGCCGCAAAACCTTCAGTGTCAGCAGTATCCCCCCGGGTATCGGGAGATATAACACCTGAAACAATTAAAACCGCCGTTTCGCTCGATGATCTCAGGTCTAAAATTTGCGACTGCATGAAATGTCCTTTGGGGCACACCCGGAAAAATTTTGTATTTGGTGAAGGAAATCCCAACGCCCGGGTGATGGTAATTGGCGAGGGACCCGGAGCGGATGAGGATGCCCAAGGTAAACCGTTCGTCGGACGCGCAGGGCAGCTTTTGACTGATATCCTTAAGGCGATAAAGTTTAGCAGAGAAGAAGTATTTATTGCAAATATTGTGAAGTGTCGTCCACCTGCGAACAGAACACCTTTCGACTCCGAGATTGCCGAGTGCCGACCTTATCTCCTGAAACAGATTGAACTGATTAAACCTTCCTTCATTCTCTGTTTGGGGAGCACTGCAGTGCAGTCACTTCTTGAGAGAAAAGGTACACTGGGAAGTTTTAGAAAAAAAGTATTTGACATTCATGGTGCACAGATGATGGTGACCTTTCATCCTGCCGCACTTCTCAGAAATCCTGCCTGGAAAAGGGATACCTGGGAGGATGTTCAGCTCTTCAAAAAATTGTATGACGAAAAATTCGCATAGTCAGCAATTTTAATTCGTTTTACCACTCATACACATCACTTCGCAATAATTTATTTCCCAATCTCAAATCTATTTCTTAACTTAACGAAGTTAAAAATGGATAATAACAATGTTTTCTTCGTTCAGAAAAGCCGGTCTCGCAGTTACCTTCTCACCTACAGGGAAGATGTTGTTAAGCGAGGCGTCACGACTTCAGGCACTATTCGATTTTAAACTTTATTTACTTCATGCCGGTGAGAAGGATGAGTCGACAGAGATGAGGCTCAAACAGTTGATTGCAGAGAATATCAGTTCTCCGAACCACGAGATAGTGTGGTTAAATGGTGATCCGGCAAAAGCAGTAATTAAAAAAAGCAAGGAACTTAATCTTGATCTTTTGATAATTGGAGCACTTGAGAAAGAAAAAGGATTGAAGAACATCATCGGATCGGTTGCACGGAACATCATGAGAAATTGTCATTGTCCGATACTTGTTTTCACAAAACCTGAAGCCGAACGATTTGGCTTCAAAAAAATTATTGTTTCTGTATGCTACGACGGTAAAGGGGAATATGCTGCAAAGATCGCAACACAGATAGCCCGTCACGATCATCCCGAAAGTTTCACATTCATAAAAGAGATAAACATACCGGGGCTGCCGAGTGTTGTCTTCGATTCCGGTTCAACCGATGAGACCGGCAGTATGCGAAAAGAATTGATCGAATTAGAGAGACAAAAAATAAGATTTTTTGGCAATGAGATGGGTTTACACAATGATGAATTCGAGAGTGAAGTGTTATATGGAATAGAGGGCTGGGAATGTCTTAATTATGCCAGTGAGCAAAAAGCCGATTTGCTTGTAGTTACGATGGGAGAGAAAAAGCTCAGCTTTATAGACAGAATTTTTATGCACGACATGGAATTCCTATTTGAAAGAATTCCAACAAACACCCTGCTCTACAAATGAATCACGGCGAAATTGTTACATTTCTCCTCTCGATAAGCATTATGCTTTTCTTCGCCCGGTTTTTGGGTGAAGTATTTAACAAGATCAAACAACCTGCGATTATCGGGGAGATAATAGCAGGAATCGTATTAGGGCCAACTGTATTTGGCAATCTGTTCCCCGGGTTGCACCAGACGCTTTTCCCGCAATCGGGTAATGTTTCGATAGTACTGAGTGGAATTGTACAATTGGCGGTAATTATGTTATTGATTGTCTCAGGACTCGAAGTTAACCTTGCCTTGATTGCAAAACAAGGGAAAACAGCGTTTTATACAAGCAGTCTTGGCATGGCAATTCCTTTTGTTCTTGGATTTGTGCCTTTTTACTTTTATTCCGGTTTTTTTGAGGTTGCTGTTGAGAACAGGCTGATATTTGGATTGTTTATGGGCACAGCCATGTCAATTTCCGCTCTGCCTGTGATTGCCAGGACGCTGATGGATATGAATTTGTTAAAGTCAGAACTGGGTGTCATTATAATAGCTTCGGCAATAGTGAATGATCTGTTTGGCTGGATCTTTTTTTCGATCATCATTGGAATGATCAGCAGTGGAGGTGAATCGAATGTCCTTGTCCAAATTGGTGGTATTTTTCTTTTCCTTTTTCTGCTGTTTGTTATTGGAAAGCCGATTACCGACAGATTGATACCAAGAATCCAAAACAATTTTTCGTACCCCGGAAGTATTCTTAGTTTTATCTTTATTACGGGACTGGTGGCAGCTGCCATTACTGAAGCCGCGGGTATTCATGCAATTTTCGGAGCGTTCATGATCGGAGTTGTCATCGGAGACAGCAGTCATCTGAAAGAAACGACCCGGGAAATAATCCACCAGTTCGTTACGAATATATTTGCACCCCTCTTTTTCATATCCATTGGTCTAAAGGTCGATTTTGTTGCACATTTTAACCCGTTGCTTGTGTTGATCGTTTTGGTGCTTGCGATTGCAGGAAAAGTAGTAGGATGTGGAATCGGAGCCCGGCTCGGGGGGATGAGCAAGCCGGAATCGATGGCAATCGGTTTTGGAATGAATTCCAGAGGAGCCATGGAGATAATCCTCGGATTGCTTGCACTTCAGGCTAAAATAATCAATGAGGAAGTGTTTGTTGCTCTGGTCGTCATGGCGCTGGTTACATCACTTGTCAGCGCACCGATGATGAGTTTCTTTCTAGGATCCATAAAGAAATTTGAGACCTTGAAGCAGATACTTGATATAAAAAACATCATTTTCTCTTCAGATATTGAAAAAGAAAAAATTATCGGAAAACTCGCAGATTTTCTTGCTCTGCAATCAGGTTTAAATTCAGCGAAGATTTATCAGGAAGTGACGGCAAAGGATTCATATTTTTCTCCCGTTATCTTGCCCGGGCTTGCACTTCCTCATGCGAAAATGGATGTAAAAAGGCCATTTCTTGCAATATCCATCAACAGAAATGGCTACAAGTATTCAGTTGATGAAGAAGAGCCGGTTTTCGTCACGATTTTACTGGTATCTCCTGTCGAAAAAGCTGAGACACATCTGAATATACTTGCCGAGATTGTGTCGGCATTTAAAGAGGAAGACTCTGTTAAATCATTAAAAGAGACCGGGGAGGCAGGTTTAGTTGTGAACTATTTCGAGGAGAGAGTATAAAAAAAGGCTGCCTGCAAGCGGGCAACCTTTCTGATCTTGAAAAGTTTTGAGGTTACTCGGACATGAGTACCAGAAAATATTGTTTACCGTTCGAATCAGTTTCCAAAGATATTCTTTGTGAAATACCGTCTTCGGTAATACTCCAGACATTTTTACCCTCTTTTTTTCCTTCCGAGTCAAACATGGAGGCGAGGTAATTCTTCACTTCCTCGTTCACAGGGTAAATTGCCATAGTGTTGCATATGTCATACTCGGAAAAGAAGAGAAACAATTGTCCGATGTCAGGAACCTCCGAGAAGAGAAATTCCATACCGTCATCAGTTTTAAGTTGTTGGAGTGTTATATCTGTTGTCGAATTAAGTATGGTAGTTTTAGACTTGCCCAGATATTCGGGCTGGGCATAAGTCGCACTAAAAAAGGCGATACAAAAGAGTAGGAGGGCTGTTTTTTTCATTTTTTTCCTTTCGGATTTATGAATTGATTATTGAATAATGTCCTGTAATTTAACTCGCGAATTTCAATTATGTTCCAATCGAAGGGAGAAACGGGGGATTGAAAAATTATAAAATAATATTCGATGTTAAATAAGAATTTAGAATGTTTTTCCAAATATAAAAATACTTTAATTTGGATTCATGCAAAATAAAGAGTAAATGCGTATCTTTTGAGTCGTCTTACTCGGATTCCCGGAAACAGAATGTCAAACCTCCATAAACAGTTAATTTCATTAATCAATTCATTCGACACAACCCACCTTGTGTTCGACCGGGAAGGTAATCTCAAATCAGTTTCAGAAAACTTCAGTCAGGTTTTTCAGATTGATCCGGATATTGTAAAAACTGACGGTTTTGGGCAGTTGCTCTATCCGAAAGACAGGGAGAAATTCAAAAAGTGCTTTGAAAAAGTTTTGACCCGGGAAGTGGAATCAGATGAACTTGCTGTCAGGCTTCATATGAAAGACAGGAGTTTTAGAAAGATATCACTCAGGATTATAGACGGCACGGATGATGGATGTATCTCGGGAATTTTGGTCTTTGTAAGGGATATAACCAGGAAGTTGAACTCGAAATTGTTCAAGGACGGTTTTTTTGACCTTTCGCTCGATTTGTTCGCAATACTTGATTACACGGGCAAGATGATCGAATTGAATGAGATGTGGCATGAGAAATTTGGATATTCAAGGGAGGAATTTCTTAAGTCGGGATTTTCCCTCATACTGAACCGCGATGAGAGGCTGGCAGCAGAAACGCTCTATGACTGGCTGAAGATGACCGGAGCGCCACTGTACGATTATGAGGTTGAGTGTCTTACCAAAGGGGGTGAGACCCGGTATGTTAGCTGGTCGGCTCGAATTGATCCGCAAATTGGACTTGTCTTTCTTGTCGGGAGGGATTTTACAGATAAGAAGATTACAGAGAAGAAACTGATTGAAAGCGAAGCAAAACTTACAGCCATCATTGAGAACACAAAAGATATAATATTCTCTATTGACCGCGATTACCGGTTAATGAAGTTCAATGCAGCTTTCACTGACATAATCAGGAGTACATACGGGTTCAGTCCAAAAGTTGGTCATTCAGTAGTCGATCCGAAGGCAAAGGAGAGTACGGTACTGAAATGGAAAGCTCTGTACGATCGCGCATTGGCTGGCGAGGAAGTGGATGCGTATATTGAGGCTGACCCGCCCAATGAATTGAACCATTATGAAGTGTCTATCAATCCGATAAGAGAGGAGTCGGGTGATGTGATGGCTCTTGCAGTATTCATGAGAAATGTGACAGATCGTATAAATGCAGAAGAAGAGCAAAGAAAAATAGCAAATCTCCTGACAGAAAAAAACCGGGACCTCCTCAATTTTTCATTTATTGCCACACACAACCTTCGGGCACCCGTTTCGAACCTGATCAGTCTGCTTTGCCTTTACGACAAGGAGAATACTGCAAATCTTGAAAATGTTGAGATTATTCAGAATTTTGAAAGTTCTGTAAGACAATTGAATGAGACACTTCAGGATCTGATGCAAGCCGTAAAGATACGCGACGAACTGAACAAAAAATATGAAATGGTGGCACTTCAGGAGATGCTTGACTCGGTAAAGACACGATTGGAAAGTTTTATCGATGGGAAGGAAGTGGAGATTAGCTCCGATTTTTCGGAAATCTCTCAGTTCTGTTATTCAAAAGCTGACCTTGACAGTATATTTTACAATCTGATAAGTAATTCGATAAGATTCTCGGAAAACAGCAGGAAATGCATAATAAAAATCAAATCCCTCCAAAACGGGGATGACATTATATTAGTATTTTCTGATAATGGTAAAGGGATAGACCTTGAGAGATATGGCGGGAGGTTGTTCGGGCTTTATCAAAGATTCCACTCTGAGAACGCAGGCAAGGGGCTCGGACTTTACCTTCTCAATACGCAAATCAAGTCGTCCGGTGGCAAAATCGAGGTAGCAAGTCAACCGGGTTCGGGTACGGAGTTTAAAATCACAATAAGAAGGAGGAAGGAAGAATGATTAAAGTTCTTGCCATTGATGATGATGACACACTTCTTTTTATCATGAAACGCTTTCTAAACAAAACGGGCAGAGTTTCGGAGATAAGGACTGCTTCCAACGGTCAGGAGGGGTTGAAGGTTCTTGAGGATGATAGCTGGGTGCCTGATCTCATATTTTTGGACATAAATATGCCGGTAATGAACGGATGGGATTTTCTTGAAATTTTCAATGAAATGAGACCGGGAAATTTTAACGGGAGTATCGTAATGCTGTCCTCATCCACCATGGATGTTGAAGTCGAGGATGCAAAAAAAAATGTGAGAGTACACAGTTACATGTCGAAGCCGGCAGAATATTTCAAATTGCTGGCTCTCGTCGAGGAGATTGACGCGTCAGTTAACGGTAGCTGATGCGAGGGCTTCTTTTATGATATTAACCAGGTCGGCTTTTCTGAACGGTTTCGAGAGGTAGTGGGAGCATCCGGCTTCCAAAATCTTCTCTCTGTCTCCCCTCATCGCCAGTGCGGTGATTGCAACCACGGGGGTTTTGGAGTATCGCTCCATGTTTCTTAATTCCTGAGCGATATTCAGTCCCATCCTGCTTCTTCCCAACATAATATCCAAAATGATAACATCAAATTTTTTCTCATTGATAAGAGCCATGGCGGTCTCGTAATCATATGCCTCACTGATATTATACTCTTTTCCGAGAATAAGTTTAAAAACATCTCTTGCGATTGCGTCATCATCGATGACAAGGAGGGACGGTTTTACCTTATTTTCTGCGTCCTTGTTATGGAGATTCGACAGTTTGGATGGGGCGCCTGTGAGCGGAAGTGAAACTGAAAAACTGGAGCCTACTCCTTCTTTGCTTTCCACAGTTATGGTACCACCGAGAAACTGCACAAACTTTTTAGTGAGTGTCAATCCGAGGCCGCTTCCTTCGAAAGCACGCGAATAGCCTTCACTCACTTGTCTGAAGGCATCGAATACCAGAGCAATATTTGGAGCCTGTATCCCGATTCCCGTGTCTGCCACGGTAATGAGTGCAAATTTTTGATTCAGTCCGTCTTTTTCGATCAACGATATTTTCACTCCTCCTGCAGGTGTGTACTTTACCGCATTGTCGATTAAATTGGTGAGAATTTTTATCAGGACGGCTTCGTCGAGGTATCCCCTTAAATCGTAGACCGGCAGTCCCAGTTCGAGGGTTATCCCTTTCTCCATCGCGAGTGATTTGTACTGATTGGCTACCGATTTGATACAATCGTTGATGCTGATATCCTTTAGGCGGTACTCGAGTCTGTTTGCTTCAAGAAGTGAGAGATCGAAAATGGATTCAAAAGTTTGAAGAAGTCTTTTAGAGCTTTTCATAATTTTTTCGAGCATTTCGACACATTCATCATCAAGAGACTTCTCTTGAAGGATTTCAGTAAATCCCATGATCCCGATAAGTGGAGTTCTCAACTCATGCGACATGTTTGCAAGGAAGGAGGACTTTATTCTGTTGGCTTCCTCAGCCCTTTCCTTGGCAGCAGTAAGTTCAATTTCAGTATTTTTTCTGTCTGTGATATCTCTGAAGATACTGAGAAGATACAATTCATCATCGAATTCAATGAAAGAATTTGAAACTTCCACCCATTTCGATTTCCCATTCCAGAGGTGAACTTCACCCTCATACCTTTGCTGGGCATTTTTGGTTTTAAGGGTTTCATGGAAATTGTTAAGAATGGCAGGGAGATTTTTTGATTCGAAAGAATGAATCACTGTAAATTCCTGCCCTAAAAGTTGTTCCTCGGTTTTTTCGAACAATTTGCAGAAGGAGGGATTAGTATAGACAATCGTTCCCTTTGAGTCACAGAGTCTCATGGCGTCAATGGATGACTGCCAGCCGGCTTCAAAAATCCGCCGGGTTCTCATCACGCTGGCTTCATCGGGTGTGCCATCACCTCCGGCCAAATTGCCGATATTATCGTTTTGCATCAAAAACCTTGGAATGGAGAAACATGAGCTTTTACTCAGCCTTTTTGTAAATAGATCTCATCATCAGGAATTCACTTCCCGACTTGTCATAACCATACATCTCGTTAGCCACCTTCCCTGATTGAGGTTGCATGATCACCATTTTATATTTGTAATCACTGCCGGAGACCGGGTCAAGCATTGAGCCAAGGAGAGTAACCGTATTCGTGGTTTTGTCATAGTCACCTGTGGCAACGGTATATCCCGTTCCAAGATTGTCTATCCAAAAGGAGAAGAATTTTTTCAATTTGTTGTCGTAACCGACAATATTTGCTCCGGTGAATGGTGTCCCGAAGGCAGAACCTTCATGCACTATCTGGAGATATCTGCCGCCAAGTATCATGGTGTGTTTGGAGATCCCTGTATCAACCGTGGCAGCAGTTCCCGGAGACATCCACGATTCCTGAGTATAATTCCATACACCGACAGACTGTGCAAGCCACTGGTGCATCTCACCCGGTGTCATATATTCAGTCCATGCTTTCATAGGATCATCCTGAGCGAACAGGGTTGCTGAGAGGATAAAAATGAAGACGAAAAACGCTTTTTTCATGGTGTATTTGTCCTTAATAAAATCAGTTTGCAATATATCAAAAAAACGGGAAAAAACACACCTGATTTGCCGTCTGTCACAGAATAGTTTCGTTCAGCGTGGTAATATTGCGTCTGTGTATCTTGAAGAATTTAGTGATGAAACTTGCCGTAAGTTACACTAAAGATATTTAAAATTTCGCAAAAACTTCGAATAACTTTCAAAATCTTATCAAACGACCCTCCACAAAAAGAGGAGCTTTGCAGCAGCTCCTCCTTTTGCTTTTAAAGCCTCTCAGTTCTCATCATTCACGAACATCGTCAGCGTTGCCGCGATGATCATGGAGACACCCCCGACTACCAGAGCATAAATTGGATCATCCCCGAAGAACGATTTTACAGTAAATCCAATTAATGTTGCAGCAACAATCTGCGGAATCACAATAAAAAAGTTGAAAATTCCCATGTAAACGCCCATTTTCTCCTGAGGAAGTGCACCGGAGAGGATGGCGTATGGCATTGAAAGAATTGAAGCCCAGCCCAAGCCGATAAAGATCATAGGGATAAGGAGCAATCCGGGTGACGGAATAAAAAGGAACGAAATAAACGCAAGACCTGTCAGTGTCAGAGACAATGAATGGGCAAATTTTCGTGAAAATCTTTTCGCCAGCACCGGCAGGATGAATGCCGTAACCGCAGCAACGCCGTTATAAACAGCAAACAGTACCCCAACCCAGTCAGCACCTTCATTATATGCAATCGACTCTGTATCAACGGTATGATATAAATGTTTGGTAACCGCAGGGGTTGTATAAATCCACATACAGAATAGTGCAAACCAGCTAAAAAACTGAACAAAGGCGAGTTGGATCATCGTTTTTGGCATCTTTAGAAATGAATCAAAGATTTCAGATACACCTTGTAGAAAACCAGCTTTGTTTTTTTTGTGTTCGAGAAATTCTTCCATGTTTTCGGGGGGGTATTCCTTTGTCCTTACCACAGTCCAAAGCACTGCCCCAAAAAAGGCGGCTGCTCCGAGATAGAAAGAATATATGACCGAATCGGGAATCTCACCTTTGGGGGCTGTGTTGCTCATACCAAGCCAGTTGGTCAGCATATAAGGAAGAAGTGAGGCGATTACGGCACCAACTCCGATAAAAAAACTTTGTACGGCAAATCCTGTGGTTCTCTGCTCAGACGGCAGAAGGTCGGCAACGAGAGCCCGGAACGGCTCCATGCTTATATTAATCGATGCATCCATAACCCAGAGCATACCGGCAGCAATCCAGAGAACGGGTGAGTTTGGCATTATTATGAGGGCAAGAGATGCGAGGAGGGCACCCGTGAGGAAGAAGGGCCGTCTGCGACCAAGTTTTCCCCAGGTTCTGTCACTAAGATATCCCACGACGGGCTGGACGAGCAATCCGGTCACCGGTGCAGCTATCCAAAGGATGGGAATTTTATCGATCTCGGCTCCAAGAGTCTGAAATATTCTGCTTGTATTGGCATTTTGAAGGGCAAATCCGAACTGAATACCGAGGAATCCGAAACTCATGTTCCATATTTGCCAGAAATCTAATTTTTTCTTCATTTAATCGACTTTCCAAATAAAAATCACATCTTTAAATTTACGAACATTGGCGGTAAAATTAGTTATAAGTTTTTAGTTAATAGTTATGAGCATTTGCAAATATTCGGGTCAAAATTGTTAATTTGAAGGTCTGTTTAAATAAGTTATCAGAAACGAATAAAATACAATCCGGAGAAACAAATGCTTCAGATGCAGAAAAAACTGAGTAATCTGTTTTATACAATTCTCCCTTTACCGGCGACGGCAATGGGTTTTGCACTGTCAATTCAAATAGCAGCACTAAGCTGGATTATGAACACAAAGTACCATCTTAATCTGGAAGAGATAGGGTTTGTCTGGGCAGCAGGACCGGCGGCAGGTATCATAGGGCAGGTGCTGGTGGGGATGATCAGTGATAATGTGTGGTTCTGGGGTGGAAGGCGGAGACCGTTTGTTCTAATCGGTGGAATAACAGCAGCAATAATGCTGATGGCACTGCCGAATATTGATGTTGTCAGTAATTTTCTTGGAATTGGTGAGATCATCATAGTAGCAACAGGTGTTGCACTCACACTCGATCTGGCGATAAACATCAGTTTTAATCCTACTCGGTCGATCATCGCGGATGTGACACCCGAAGGTGATGCAAGAACGAAAGGCTACACCTGGATGCAGACCATATCGGGTTTCTTCGGAGTGGTTGCCTACCTGATAAGCGTTTTGCTTGACAATTATATATTAATATATTTCGGTGTCTTTTTCGTGTTCCTGTTTTCAGTTATACCGATGTTTTTCATAG
Source organism: Bacteroidota bacterium (assembly GCA_020161395.1). Taxonomy (NCBI): domain Bacteria; kingdom Pseudomonadati; phylum Bacteroidota; species Bacteroidota bacterium. The sequence goes on along the minus strand of JAIUOE010000005.1, from coordinate 298,324 downwards.
AAGAACCCCGCAAATTGTCGGTTGTGGCAGATGAAGCAGAGGAAACAACGCACGAGACCAATACCACGGAACTGTTGAAAATATATGCAGCACACGCATTTTCCTGGCTGGGTGTGCAGACTATGTTTGTGTATATTTTCGGATTTATAAAGGAAGTATTCTATAATTATGAAGTGTCTGCAAAAATTTCTGATGAAGCCAACAAGCTGATCGGCGATAATATCTCCATTTCATTCGCAGTGTTGAATACTGTCGGATTCATTGTCCCGGCTTTGGTACTGGCGAACATTGCAAAAAAGATTGGAAGAGTAAAAACTCACATTCTGGCTCTTGCATTGATGAGTGCCGGATATTTTGCGATTGCATTGTTCGTCCGTGATTCCATCTCATTATACGCCATGATGGCAGTTTGCGGTATCGGCTGGGGAGCAATCGTCAGTCTACCATTTGCAATCATGTCGGAAAATGTAAAAAAAGAAAAAATGGGACTGTTCATGGGGATATTCAATCTTTCTGTGGTACTTCCTCAGTTGCTGGTTTCTGTGATTGTTGGCGGAATCGTTGAAAAGAACCCGGACAAGACACTTATTTTCATGATCAGTGGCGTGGCACTCGCAATTTCCGCAATTCTTTGGCTGCTTGTGAAAGAGACCAAACCGGGTGGAGGAAAAATTCAAGGCGGTGGCGGCGGACACTAAGAGCGCACAATGATTAAACTTGAAAATATCGAACTTAAAAAAGTGGAAGAGGGAGATATCCCTCTTCTGCTCTGGTTCATTAAAAAAATAGCGGAATACGAAAAACTCTCTCACGAAGTGACTGCAACGGAGGAGATACTTACCGAAACTTTTTTCGGCAAAAAGGCGAATGTTGAAGGATACATTGCATATCATGACGGAAAAGCGGTTGGTTATGCAATTTATTTTTACAATTTTTCATCATTCCTCGGGAAAAAAGGGATGTACCTCGAAGATCTTTTTGTTCTGCCCGAATACAGAGGGAAGGGTTTTGGTAAACAAATTCTGATTTATCTGGCGGAACAGGCGATTTCAGAAGGCTGCGGCAGATTTGAGTGGACTGTGCTCGACTGGAACACTCCCGCAATCGAATTCTACAAATCCCTTGGCGCTGTCCCCATGGATGAATGGACGATATTCAGACTCTCGGGTGATGCATTGCAGAAGTTTAAACAGGGAACCTGACGGAAATGACATACAAAAAGGCTGCATACAAACCGGAATCCTTGAGGGAAATTCTTGAAAAGGTGGACAGCAGCAAGAACAGTGCATTTCTTGTGAATCCTCCATTCTGTGGGGAATCCAGGTCTATTCTGCTCACCGGTGCGAAAACAACGCTGAGCCTGACCCCGGATAATGTTGAAGAGTTCTTCAACAGTATTGAAACTTATAAATCTTCCGGATATCATGTGTTGGTCATGGTTGACTACGAAGCCGGGCTTCTTTTTCTTCCAAAGCTTGAGGACATCCTTCAAAGATCGAGAAAAAAGCGTTTTGGTACTGCACTGGTGTTCAAGAAATCGTCTGTGCAGTTTATTGACCTGGAAGGAGTCCCGTTTGGGTTTGAGAGCACCCGTGATAATTTGATAACAGGCTTTCAATTCGATCAGTCCAAGGAAATGTACACCGGTGCAATCAAGTCGATAAAGGAGAGTATAAAAAAGGGGGACACTTATCAAATAAATTACACAATGTCGTCAAGTTTTAACTACTCATGCAGTCCCGCAGAAATATTTTCTTCTCTCCTTTTCAATCAAACTTCGAGATACCCGGCATACATCAACCTCGGAAACAGGGTTGTCTTGTCACTCTCTCCGGAGCTGTTTTTCTCACTGAAATCCAATACGATTAGAGTGGCACCGATGAAGGGGACGATGAAGGGAAATTTATCGACCGGCAATTCGAGAACCATCCAAGCCCGTCTTTCCCGGAATCAAAAGGAGCGGGCTGAGAATTTGATGATAACCGACCTTTTGCGAAACGATCTTCACAGAATATGTTCCACTCGCCCTCTCAGACAGATATCGATTTGCAAAGTTGAAAAATATGAGACAGTTTTTCAACTTGTCTCAGAGATTGGCGGCAAGCTGGACAAAAACATACGACTATTTGACATCTTTAAGGCTCTGTTCCCTTGCGGATCTGTAACAGGAGCACCGAAGATCAGTTCGATGAGAATCATAAACGGGCTGGAAAAAAGAAACAGGGGACTGTATACCGGTTCGATAGGGTATCTTTACGGAAAGAACGCAACCTTCAATGTTGCTATAAGGACTCTTGAACTGGACGGAGAGAATAAAACAGGGAAGGCAGGACTCGGCAGCGGGATAGTCTGGGACTCAGTTCCTGAGAGGGAATACGATGAGTGCGTGATAAAAGGGAAGTTTTTTGCAAATCCATTACCTTATTACAGAATTTTTGAAACAATGCTTGTTGATCAGGGGAGTATCCCCTTAATCGAGTTACATAAGGAGCGGATGGCACAGTCTGCGAAAGTTAATTTATTTTATTTCAGACCCGACTTTTTCACAAAAACGATTTTGGCTGCTCTTTTTGATACTGATGAAACAAAAAAATACAAGTTAAAAATAACTTTGGGAAAATATGGTGACATGGAAGCGGAAATTAAGGAACTTGTGACTCTTCCCGCAGAAATTTTCGTCGCATTTTCAGGGAACCGCATTTCGAGTACGAATCATTTTCTTTATTCAAAGACGACCGAAAGAGCCCTGTATAATGATGAGCGGGAAATTGTCGAGAAAGGGGGCCTCTTCGATCTGATCTATCTGAATGAGAGGGATGAGGTTTGCGAAGGAGGAATCAGCAATGTTTTTGCCAAAATCGATGGAAGCTGGTACACGCCACCCGTCAATTGCGGATTGCTGGAAGGGATAGGAAGGTCACTTTTTATGAAACAGACTGATGCCGTCGAGAGAGTACTCTACAAGGAAGACATTTACGGTGCCGAAGAAGTGGTTCTGACCAATGCTGTCAGAGGTCCTGTGAGAATTGATAAAATAACTAATTAAACACCCCGAAAGATGTTATATGGAAATAATTGATTACATAATAGTGGGAATCTACCTGGTTGGCATTTTAATAATTGGCATGTGGTTTGAGCGGAAAGCCTCGAAAAGTATCGATTCATTCTTTCTGGGTGACAGAAGTCTGAAGTGGTGGGCACTCGGTGCCTCCGGTATGGCATCCAATATAGATGTAAGCGGAACGATGATAAATGTTGCACTCATTTATGCTCTCGGTGCTCAGGGTTATTTTGTCGAAATAAGGGGTGGTATCGTACTTATAATGGCATTTATGATGGTTTTTATGGGGAAGTGGAACCGGAGGGCGCATGTGATGACATTGGCGGAATGGATGCAGTTCAGGTTTGGTGACAGCCGTCAGGGGAGGATCGCCCGTCTGGTCTGTGCCATTGCAATTCTGATGAGCACAATCGCCATCACCGGATATTTTGCCGTTGGTTCAGGCAAGTTTATTGGTGAGTTTCTCGACCTGCCGGAAATCTGGGGAATGAAACCCGATTTCGTAGCTTCAGTGATTATGGTATCCATATCTCTGATGTATACTGCTGCAAGCGGTCTGTATGGTGTGGTCTGGACTGATGTCATTCAGGGGGTGTTGATACTTATTTCGATTTTTGTGGTAATTTACATATCTCTCACTCAATATATTCTTCCCGATACATTCATAATTTCGACTCCTGCAGTGGATGGTGGATTTATAAGCCAGACGGTAACGAGGGAAAGCTGGACAAACATCATACCGCAATGGGAATTAAATTTCCCCAAAGAATCGAAATATGCGATCTACAACCTTTTCGGAGTATCAATCCTCTTTTATCTTGCGAAAACAGTAATTGAGGGAAGTGGCGGTACTGGTGGCTATATGATCCAAAGATACTATGCCGCAAGAAGTGACCGGGATGCCGGGCTGCTTTCACTTTTTTGGACAGTCCTTCTCACTTTCAGGTGGCCCTTCACTGCAGCAGTTGCGATAATGGCTATAGTATACGGGAACACAACCGGCAACATAGTACACGATCCCGAACTTGCTCTCCCAACAGTAATTGACAAACTGATTCCGATAGGCTTCAAGGGTCTGCTGATCGCCGGTCTGATGTCGGCAGCGATGTCAACCTTTGTCTCAATTGTTAATGCAGGCGCTTCATACTGGGTGAATGATATTTACAGAAGTTTTATCAATCCGGGAGCCTCTGAGAAAAAACTTGTCAATCAGAGCCGTCTCGCATCAATAATGGTTGTGGTCGGCGGTCTGATGCTCACGCTCTTTATCACAAGCATTAATCAGATTTGGGGATGGCTTACGATGAGCATGGGAGCCGGGCTTATTGTTCCACTTATTATCAGATGGTACTGGTGGAGACTGAACGGGTACGGATTTACCGCAGGAATCTTTGCGGGAATGACAACCGCCATCGTTCAGGGCCTTGTCTATCCCGATGCACCGGAATATTTTTCATTTCTTTCCGTTAGTGTCCTTTCGTTTGCAGGTACTGTGGTGGTAACACTCCTCACCGAACCGACAGATGACGAGACACTTTCGAAATTCTTCCTGAAAACCAGACCTTTTGGATTTTGGGGAAGGATCACCGAAAAACTCTCGCCCGAACAACGGACAGCGATAAGTAAAGAGAATAAAAGGGACATAATATCAGCAATCATAGCGGTACCATGGCAACTGGTGCTTTTTGCTACTGCAATGGTTGTGGTTTTTAAGGAATGGGACACATTCTTTATACTGTTTTTCATACTGGTAATTTTAAGTTATTTTCTGTATCAGATCTGGTACAAGAATCTGGACGCAAAAGGAGAAGAAAAATGAGATCAATGCACAGATTAATTACAATCATGATGTTGTTTACTTTGTCGTCGGGAGTTGTCATGTCACAAAAGCAAACAGTTTTCAATTTAATGCCCGTTCCTTCAGAGTTGAAAGCAGGAGATGGACAGTACCGTCTTGATGCCAAATTCAAGATGAAGATAACGGGAAAAATCAATCAGCGGATTTCCGCTTATGCTACCAAAGCACTGCAACGATTATCAGGGAGGACAGGTCTGTTTTTCCTTCAGGATATCGTGTCAGGGGCAGATTCGATAGTTAATCCCGCACTCACAATCAAATTTGACCGTGAGGGAGCAATCAAGGTCGGTGAAGATGAGTCGTATACTCTTGATGTGGCGCGTGATAAGATATCCCTCGCTGCAGTTACCGATATCGGAGCGATGCGGGGGCTGGAGACATTTCTTCAGCTTGTGGAAAGGGACAGCACCGGTTATTTCCTTCCCGTGGTATCTATAAAAGATGCTCCATTCTACAAGTGGCGCGGTTTGATGCTTGATGTATGCCGCCACTGGATGCCGCTTGAAATGGTGCTCCGGAATATCGACGGAATGGCAGCCATGAAGATGAATGTGCTCCACTTCCACCTATCGGAAGATCAGGGATTCAGAATTGAGAGCAAGGTTTTTCCAAAACTGCACCAAATGGGTTCCGACGGAAATTATTTCACGCAGGAACAGATTAAACATATCATCAAATACGCTGCCGACAGAGGTATCAGGGTGTATCCCGAGTTTGATGTTCCGGGTCATTCCACTTCATGGTTTGTCGGGCATCCCGAACTTGCGAGCAAACCGGGACCATACAAGATAGAAAGGAACTGGGGGATATTCGGGCCCGTGATGGATCCGACAAAAGAGAGCACATATGAGTTTCTTGACAAGTTTTTCACCGAGATGGCACAGCTTTTCCCGGATGAATACTTTCATATCGGTGGTGATGAGGTTAAGGCAAACCACTGGAAGGAAAATCCTGATATTCAGAAATTCATGTCAGAGAAAAACATTAAAGATGAGCATGCACTTCAGGCTTACTTCAACACCCGAATCCTGAAGATTTTACAGAAGAACAATAAAAAGATGGTCGGCTGGGATGAGATTTTGCAGCCTGAAATGCCGAAGGATATTGTGATACATTCGTGGAGAGGAAAAAAAGCTCTCCTGCAGGCTTCAAAAGACGGCTATAATGTTATCCTTTCCAACGGTTATTATATTGACCTGATTCAGTCGACAAAGTTTCACTATAATAATCATCCTGTTTCACCTGATACCATTCTTCCGGCTGAGCAGCAGAAGAACATTCTCGGTGGTGAAGCTACCATGTGGGCGGAACTTGTTACAAATGAAAATGTTGATTCGAGGATCTGGCCCCGTACTGCAGCAATTGCAGAGAGGTTGTGGTCGCATAACAGTGTTACAGATGTGAAAGATATGTACAGAAGACTCGACAGAATAAGTCTTCAACTGGAAGAGCTGGGATTGTTGCACGAGAAAAATTACGAAATGATGCTTCGCAGGCTGGTCGGTGGCGAGGACATAAAACCGTTGAAGATGCTTGTGGATGTTCTTGAACCGGTAAAAGAGTACAAAAGACACTCAATGGGAGTAAAATACACGCAATATTCTCCCTATACCAGAGTTGTGGATGCCGCCAGACCGGATGCAGCGACAGCAAGGAAATTTAATGAACTTGTCAGTGTATTAATCGAGTCACGGGATGGTTCTGTGACCAGTCTTTTGCTCGGACAGCTTGCTTACTGGAAAACCGGAATGCCCGAATTGAAAGACCAGATCAAGAGGCACCCAATACTTTTTGAAGTGATGCCTCATGCCGAAAGTCTCGAATTAATCTGCGAGCTGATGCCCGAGATGGTTGGTTCGGTTTTCTCGGGTGACAAGGTTGATCAGGAAATCATAGACAAAGCAAAAGCTTTCCTGAAAGGGAACACTATCCGCCACGGTCAGTCTGAACTAATGATAGTTGAAGGATTCGAGAAGCTCGTTAAATTTTGTGCTCCTTAACCCGGCAGAGGGGCTGCAATTTACAGTATTTGCAATTTTTTTCGTCCCTGTCAGAATCAGAAGTCAGGTTAAATTTGCCTTCGAGGATGCGCAGGACAAATTTTTGAATATTTGTTTCAGTGAGCTGGAGTAATTCCTCCCACTTGGCTTTGGCGTTTTCGTGAGTGTCAGCAATTTTCTCACGACCTATTGGAAATTTGATATCTTTTGCACCGAAATCATCTTTGTTGTATTTCAGGGAGAAAATCTGCGGGAAAAGATATGAAAATTCCTCGGGCAAATCCTTGATTTTTCCTTTATCTGCTGCCATTAAATAGAGGGGGAGCTGCAAAAGCTTCCCTTCTTTTACATGGTCCAGCGAGTACTCTTTTTTGCCTGATTTATAATCTATAACCTTGAACAATTTATTTGTATCATCCACATCAATCCGGTCGATTCTTCCTTTGATTTTAATCTCATAGGGAGCTGTTCTTTCCGCACTGTTTTTACCTCTCAGTTTTAACCCTGCAAAATTGCTTTCAAAAAGGGCAGGAAGAAGTGTATCGGAGCTGTTTCTGGCAATTTCAAGGTATTTGTAAAGAATGGACCAGGTGGCATTGCCGGCAATACCGAGGATTTTTTCGGCTGAAAGGAATGATTCGGTATCGAGGAGTTCTGTAAGGTTGTGATCCTCAATGTTTGTGGCGATATCGATCAGTCTGTTTAGGTATTCTTCAAGTTCCTTGTCGGTGCAATCGCTGATTTTTTTATTTTGTTCGAGTAACTCAGAGTGAAATGCTCTCAGAATCGAGTGCAGAAGTGTACCGAACTCCAGCGAATCGAGTTCTTCCGATATTTCCTCGTCAGCTTCGGTGCCAAGTATATACTTTGCAAAAAACTGATACGGACAACTGGCGTAACTTTCCAGACTGGTGGCAGAAAAAGGGGAGTTCACCCTCCTCAGAACAGGAAGTGAAAGGGGAGTCTCCTCCGTTTCATCGAATGAAATGTATCCGGCAAAGGGATTGTTTTCGGAACCGGCAAGGTTGGACTGGGTGAGGTAGTCGTTACTTCTTTGTTTGATCTCCGGGATGTCAAACTGATTTATCAGCGATGATTTTTGAAGGGCATCAACCGCTGTTTTTTCATCAAACTGTTGCCAGGAGGTAAAGATATCCCTTTTTGAATAAATTTTTTGTTCATAGATTTTGACATCAACAGGGGTGACAGTAAAAAGGGTTTTAAAATCGCTTTTAAAGAATGACTCAACTTTTTCTTTTGCCCCTGTTTTTTTGCTGTTAGTCAGGTAAAGTCTGCCTTTTGCCGGGCCTCTCCATGCCGTGAGAGCCTGATAGAAAAGGAGTCTCTCTTCCGCGGAGTGTTTTTTAATTTGTTCTGTGGCACCGTCATATTTAAAGATTTCAGCCCTGTATCTTGTGGGAAAATCACCATCGTTGAGAGCACATATAAAGAGGTGTTTAAATTTCAGCCCCCTCGCTTCATCGGGAGTGGTAATCATTACGCCTGTTTCGGGTTGTTCGACGAGATTAAATCTGGTCTCCTGCGACAGATCGAGCAACATTTCGAGGTATTCTTCAAAGTTTCGTTTTCTGTTCTCGTACTGTTGTAAAACATTGAAGAGAAATGAAGCGGAACTCAGGAAGGTGGAAAGTGCCCGTATATTGAAGAGCGCTGCACTTCCTGTATCGGAAACACAGGCTGTGAGGAGACCGGTATCCTTTACAAGTTTTTTTACTTTGTTGAAGAATTCAATGGGCTCCATCTCGAAGATGAGAGATTCAAGATCACCCCACAGCTTCTGGATGGTGACCAGTGACGATTTTAATGATGAGATGATGGATGTGTTGTCAAATTCCTCCTCTTCACCTGTGTCTCCCTGGAATTTTTGTATTTCAAGTGAGAAGAGTTTGACCATTTTTTCATATCCCGATGTAACTTTTATGTGACTGCACCCTCTTTTAAAATGTGTGGAATTGCCGTATCTTTTCTGCAGGACGGGATTCGACAATACACGGAAGACAGAATCAAAGCTAAAATTGTGCGAAATCACCTTGAGAAGATCCAGCAATGCTGAGACGGGTGAAAAGTCGCCGGTTCTGAACCGGTCGGTTATATTTGTCGGAATTCCTTGTGACTCGAATGCAGCTCTTATGAAGGGAGTATAAGCCGGGATACGATGAAAAATAACACCAATTTCGGATGTCTGAAGGCTTTTATCGGTTAAAAGGAGGTTCTTGATCTCTTTGGCAACAAAATTGGTTTCGTCATACAGTGTCGGTGCCTGAATTTCAAAGATGTTGTCAACTTTGGTTATTCCGGGTTTCACAGGTTTGAACAGGTTCTCTTTAAGATGTGAATGGAAATCCTGTGAAGACTCACTCTCAGACTTGTGACTTCTAAATCCTGCTTTTTCAAGAGAATTGAAACATTTTTGCAGCTTTTCAAACAGGAAAGGATTTCCTACTGAGTAATCGAAATCGATATAAACCCTGTTCCCCGTATGTTTTGCGATCCCTTCCACCAGGGTTATTTCAGGAGAAGTGAGCTCCATGAAGTTTTGCATGAAGACTTCTTTCACATCGGGGTAGACAGAACGGAAAGCAGATGGTACAAGTTGTGAGTTAGTCTGAATCATCAGATAGATGTCGCCAATTTCTTTCATTCCGGAGGATTTAAGTCTGAGATCGAGAGCAGAAAATACCCGTGACAGAAAGAGGGCTTTTTCTTTGTTTACGGGGTTAAGATTGTTGATCTCGAGGATTAGACTGTCGGCGCTGGTACCGTTTTCCTTGAATTCGGAGATTGTGTTTTTGATCAGCCTTATCATCCCGTTTGTCAGGTTGTGTGAAAAATCGGCATCATTCAAATCGTTTATAATTTGTCTGATAAAAATCTCCAGAATTTCGTCAGGAATGATTCCAAAACCGGGGTCGATTTTACTTCCTATTTTCCGGGCAAGGTCTCTTATGGTGTCGGTTTTTAGTTTTACTCCCGGGTAATTTTTGGCAAGGAATTTTTTAAATTCTCTTTGTCTTCTTTTAGTAGGGAGCAGCAGAAGGAGACCGGTATCATCGGTTCTGTCTTTGTTGTCCATTAGCCAGTTATCGAGAACAAAGTCCTTAAAATTGTCGAGTGGTGTAAGTATCATTGTTTTATCCTTAAAGAAAGCAGAGTTAATTTGTCTTTGAATTCGTTGTAAACCAGTTGTTTTTCAAAATATTCCAGTTCCGCAGTGGAAGAGATAGAGGTGAAGAACGCAACTACTGCCTCCGGGTTGAACTCCCCTGAAAGGAGAATAACGATGCGGAATAATTTTTTTTTGTTCAACGCGTGTACAAGGCTTTGAAGAAGTTCATCTAAAAGATCGAATCGTGAGAAGATCATCAGACCGCTGCCGGGCATGTGATTCACCGGGAGGAGGGAGTTGAGATCAGACATTCCCGGTTGGTGCTCAATGGTAATGAATTCACCGGAATCACCGGCAGGAGAGAGTTTCCTTAATCTGTCAGTGACAATTTCCGTCAGTTTTTCGTCGGGGAAATTAAATTCAGGTGGTTTCGGATAACCTTGACTATTATCAGATTTTATCATTAACTTGAGCCGGAAAAATAAATTTTTAATTTTTTATACCTTGAAATAAAAGATAAGAAAAAATGAGAAAAATTGCATTAATTCTTCTGCTGTCTCCGATATTTTTATTTTCACAAAAACTGGGAGATGTAGCCCCTGTAGAAAAACCACAGCCTTTTCCGCCCAACACACTTGGGCTCGATCTCATGATAGGTGAAGCGGGTTTTGGACTGGGTGGTTTTTACCGGAAGGATTTATCCGAGGAACTTACCTGGTTTACAGACTTTTCGATAAGTGAGGTGAAGGACGACCGGGAATTTGAATACATCGATTATTGGGGAAGAATAATCGTTGTCGGGAAGAAAAACAGAATATTTCAGATCCCTTTTTCCACGGGTTTTCAGTACCGCCTTTTTAAGGAAAGTCTCACCGAGAATCTGAGGCCCTACATTTCGATTGGGGTCGGACCCAATCTTATAGTTACCACTCCGTTTGAAAAGGAATTTTTCTCCTCATTCGGATCTGCACAGGCAAAAATTGCACTGGGCGGTTACGCAGGTCTTGGAGCCAACTTTGGAATTAACAAAAAGAATCTTCTCGGGTTGAATGTAAGATACTACTATGCACACCTCTTTGACGGTGGCGTTGAAGGGATGGAAGGAATCATGAAACAGAATATCTCGGGGATATTTTTGACGATAACCCTGGGGACGATGTTTTAGCAACAGTTTTTTATGACTGACCGGTTACAATTCGAAATTCCAAGGGAATATGCAGGGTTTAAGGAAGAGGGATTACCTGACCGTTACTATACTTTCAACGATGTTGACAAGCTTATCGGTGATTTATTCAAAGATCCACTTTTTAATGTTCAGACTGCCGGGAAATCCGAAGAGGGTCGTGAAATAAGGCTTATAAAAACGGGAACAGGCAGTACAGTCATTTTCATGTGGGCACAGATGCATGGTGACGAACCCACTGCAAACGCAGCTCTTTTTGACCTGATGAAGTTTTTGAGAAATCCCGGAAGATTCGTTAACCTCCGGGATGAAATTCTGGATAACCTGACTTTATGGATAATGCCGCTCGTCAACCCTGACGGTGCGGAACGATTTACGCGGGAAAATGCCTCCGGGGTCGATCTTAACCGGGATGCATACGACCTGACTACACCCGAAGCAAATGTTTTAATGAACAGTTTCCGCCAGATCAAGCCTGATTTTGCCTTCAATCTTCATGATCAGGGGAGAGCACATGCGGCTGGCGATTCGGGCAGACCGGCGACCATCTCTTTTCTCGCACCACCTCCTGATAAATCCAGTTCAAATCCCCCAAACCGTTTAAATGCAAAAAAGCTTATTTCCAGCCTTGTCGACCACCTTGAGAAACTTATTCCCGGGCATATTGGAAGGTACAGCGATGAATTTGAGTACAGAGCTTTTGGTGACACTTTTCAGGCTCTTGGGGCAGCAACAATTCTGATTGAAAGTGGCGGATGGGAGGATGATATTGAGAGACGGTTTCAGAGGAGACTGAACTTTTTTCTCTTTATTACAGCATTCAAATCGATTATCTCTGGTGAGTATCAGAATTATGAGACAAAACTGTATGACGGACTCCCGGGTAATAAAAAAGTGATGTATGATCTCCTCATCCGGGGTGTAAAGCTTGAAGGTGAACTGGTGAATATCGGAATAAACAGAATCGAAGTCCCTTCAAAAACGGGGAGGCCTGTCAAAATAAAGGGAACAGTAAAAAGAATCGGGAAACTTCGAAACCGCCGGGGTTACACAGAAATTGACGGTACTGGGTTATCAATTGTTCCTGCAGTAAGAATCGGCGGAAGGGCGAACTTTGTGCTGCAACAGGGGGAGAAAAAAGTTTATGAAGTAAAAGACGGAATAGCTATTGAAATTCCGGATCAAGTATAAATCGATTCCTTCCTCAGCCGGAAAAACAACCACTCTCAAATTAAATTATCCTTAAATCTGCACCATTCAAGTAAAAATTACTCCCTTTTTTTTGTATTTTAAGATAAATTTGCTATTATTAGGAAACGAGATTATATACTTTTTAAACTTCGAGTATGACAAAAAACTATAACGGCGATATTTACGCTGATTTTGAACGGGAAGCCGTTCCGCACATGGATGCGCTTTTTAATTTTGCACTCAGGATGACCGGTGACTCTGACGAGGCGAGTGATCTGGTGCAGGATACCTACATGCGTGCCTTCCGCTTCTTCGATAAATTTGAAAAAGGAACCAACTGTAAAGCCTGGTTGTTTAGAATAATGAAGAACACCTACATCAATTCATACCGGAAAAAGACAAAAGAACCGGAACGATACGATTATGAAGATGTAGAGAACTATTACGAAAATGTGAAGCCCTCTTCCACCGAAGACGCCCATCTCGAAAAAGAGATTTTTGACAATCTTCTCGACGATCAGGTTGCGTCAGCCATTTCCTCTCTCCCGGAAGATTTCAGAACGGTTGTTATCCTTGCTGATATCGAGGGATTCACTTATGAAGAAATAGCAGATTTTATAGACTGCCCTGTAGGTACAGTCAGATCTAGACTGCACAGAGCCCGCAAAATGCTCTATGCAAAACTCTATGACTACGCAGGCACAAAAGGTTATGTTAAGAATTAGCAGATATGATGAACGATAAAAAGAGACACGAATACGCCGAACTTGTTGCTGCTTTAGTGGATAATGAAATAAAAGACAATCAGCTCCGCTCTGAATTGTTGAGTGTGGCAGCTACCGATCCCAATTTAAAGACTGAACACTATGTTCAGTTGACCGTAAAGAAAACTGTAAGTAAGAAGTGCAGGATGGCACAGTGTCCTTCCTCCCTTCGTAACAGGATTTTGCTCGATATACGGACAGGAGCAGCGGTTGAGAAGGGGAACAACAAACAGATATTTTCCCTTCGCCCTTACGCCTACGCTGCAGCAATAGCTGTAATTTTTATTACACTGTTCATATTTAAATATACTGACACACAAACCGGTGGTTTGGAAGTTATGGAGTCCAGATTCAGTCTGGATAAAATGGCGATGAATAATTTCAAAGCCATTCTGGATGCAAAGCTTGCACCTCAGATTACATCTGACGACCCGGGAAAGATTCAGTCTTTTTTCGCTGAAAAGGGGTTGCAATACAAGATGAGGATGGCATGTCCAAAGGGATGGCATTTTGTGGGTGCCGTTGTATCTCATGACAACGGTGAGAAGTTCGGGCATGTGGTTTTGTCTGACTCAAACGGTAATCTGCTCTACATCTTTGAGGTTGATAAAAAATATCTTACTTCCGACAAGAAACTGAGCCTCGACAACAAGATCATGTCAACTGTAATGTCCGGTTCATGTTACACACAGGGAGAGGGGAACATGGGGATTCTGATAAACAGATGTGGAGATAATGTGAGGGCTGTTGTTGCAAAAGACAACCCCGAAAACCTTAAAACACTTTTTTGCGGTTTGGATTAGAGAGGTAGAAAATGGCAATTTTAGCAACAATCAATAATATTTTATTTCCGACAGATTTCAGTAAATATTCCATGTCGGCTGCAGAGTATGCCATTGAAAGAGCCATTAAATATGACGCCACGATACATATTCTTCATGTAATAGAGGATTTTAAGCCGATTCTTGCAATCCGTACCTTCGATTTGACTCAGGAAAAGATCGAAAATGAATTGAAGCAGCAAGCCGAAACTGAAATGGAAAAATACATTGCTCAAATGAAAGATAAGTACGGTGACGCGAAAGTTGAGAAAGTTTTCCGGTTTGGTGTAAGTCATGCCGAAATTGTGAAATATGCCGCAGAAAACGAAATTGACCTTATTGTAATTGCAACCCAGGGAAAAACGGGACTTTTGCACACTCTCCTCGGAAGTGTGGCAGAAAAAGTTATCCGTCACTCTGACTGCCCTGTGCTTGTGATTACGCCAAAAAGGGACTGAATTAAACGCGCTCTGCATTACATCAATTTGATTTAAAGCTGTCTCAGATTTGAGGCAGCTTTTTTTTGCATCCCGATGCCCGTTTTGTTTTAAATATCCATACAGAACCTCAGAACTTCGGAGATACTGAGGTTCTGGAGTTCTGAGGTTCCGGAGTTCTGAAGTTACTCGAAATTAGTTTATGTGTGGAATAATTAGTATATTATGTGCTGGAAATTAAAATTTCCTCGAAACAGCCTGCAAGAGCGGCAATTGGTGTATAAAACTTTCCAAAAAGACAAAAAACACGGTATCCCCCGACAATCAGATCTTTCTATTCGTTTTATTATCAACTTGTACACTTCCGGCTCGGAAGTTTCTGCCTCGGGTTTGACATTTATTTATTTTGATCAGCCAGTATCCCGCAATTCCGTATAGAAAACGGAGAACGACAACAGAGTTACAAACTCCCGTTCGGGGTCTTACGCCGGTCGCCAACCTTTTAAGGATTTTATGTTTAAAGAAATTGGAATTGAAGAGAGCATCATTAAAGCCATCACAGAACTTGGCTTTGAAACGCCCACTCAAGTTCAGGAACAGGTAATACCATTACTTTTGGAAGATAACAGCAGGGATATTATAGCCCTTGCACAGACAGGTACCGGTAAGACCGCAGCGTTCGGCATACCGATACTTCAGAATCTTGATACTGCAAAGAAAAAGATTCAGGTACTTATATTAAGTCCGACCAGAGAACTTTGCCTGCAGATCGCCGATGATCTTGCAAACTACTCAAAATATAAAACGGGTGTAAAAATTGCCGCTGTGTTTGGCGGAGCGAGCATCGAAAGACAAATAAAATTAGTGAAAGACGGAGCTCAGATAATATCAGCCACTCCGGGCAGATTACTCGATCTTATTCATCGTAAAGAAGTAAACATTTCCGAAGTAGAGACTGTGGTTCTCGATGAAGCTGATGAGATGTTGAACATGGGATTCAGAGATGAACTCGTTGCGATACTATCCGAGACACCTGCAGACAAGAACATGCTTCTTTTCTCTGCAACCATGCCTTCAGAAATTACCGGAATTGTTAAAAAATATATGGAAGACCCGATTGAAATTACAGTCGGAAAGAAAAACTCAGGTGCCGAGAATGTAAATCATGTCTGTTATCAGGTATATGCAAAAGACAGATATCTTGCACTGAAAAGAATCGTGGATTTTTATCCCGAGATTTACGGTATCGTTTTTTGCCGTACAAGAAGAGAAACCCAGGAAGTGGCAGATCTTTTGATGAAAGACGGTTATAATGCTGATGCACTTCATGGGGACTTGAGTCAGGCTCAGCGTGACCAGGTAATGAACAAATTCAGAATAAAACACCTGCAGATTCTTGTTGCAACTGATGTTGCTGCGAGAGGTCTTGATGTTGACAACCTGACACACATTATCAACTACAGCCTTCCCGAAGAGATAGAACTCTACACACACAGAAGCGGAAGAACAGGCAGAGCCGGAAAAAAAGGGACTTCGATTGTTATTTCCAATGCAAAAGAGAAGCACATTCTCAGCCGGATTGAGAAACAGATCAATAAAAAGTTTACCTATGAAGAAATTCCTGCCGGTAAATTAATCTGCGAAAAACAGCTTTTCCACCTTATCGACAGAATGGAAAAAGTGGAAGTTGACTACACTCAGATCGAATCATTTTTGCCTGAAATCTACAGAAAACTTGAATGGCTCGACAGGGAAGAACTGATTATGAAGTTCGTTTCGGTTGAGTTTAACCGCTTCCTCGATTATTATAAAAATACTGCTGAACTCTCAACACCAAAAGAGGGAAAATCGACAGGCAAGAATTCAAGATCTGATGTGAACTACACAAGATTTTTTATTAATCTTGGAAAGACAGACAATTTGAAGCCGGGAACCCTCATGGGACTCGTTAACGAGTACACAGGATTTTCAGATATACAGATTGGTGACATCGAACTTCAGCGTAACTTTTCATTTTTTGAAGCGGATTCCGAGTTTACCGATGTAATCATGAGTTCATTCAGTGGGAAAGATTATAAAGGGAGAACCATTTCGGTCGAAATTTCAGAGGGTAAGAGCAAAACGGGTTCGGATGACAGACCAAGAAGAGCATCTTTTGGTGGCGATCGTGGCAGAAGCTCTGAAGGCGGAAGAAGCAATTACCGTGGCGGCAACAGAAGCAGAAGCTCTGAAGGCGGCAACAGAAGTGGTGGCGGCGGATACGGCGGTGGCAGAGGAAGAAGCTCCGAAGGATCATCCTCGGGCGGTTCCGGATATGGCCGCAGTCGCAGTTCCGAAGGATCATCATCAAGTGGTTCCGGCTTTAACAGAAGCCGCAGTTCTGAAGGATCATCGGGTGGTGGTTACAAAGGAAAAAGAAGCTCTGAAGGCTCTTCAGGTGGTTACCGCGGACACGGCGGAAGCTCTGAAAGTGCCGGCGGCGGAGAGGGTTCAAGACGCTTTAAGGAGTTTAATTCCCGCGAAAGGAAGTCAGACAAGCCTTCTTTCGGTGATAAATACAAAAAAAGAGAAAAAAAACAGTTTTAACACAGATGATTTTCCCCTTTTCACTTGAAAAAGGGGAAAATCTTCCGTATATTTTAAAGCTAAAATTTAATTTATATGGCACGACTTACAAAAAACATAGAAGCATTTTGCAGAACCTGCGCATCTGTAACCAAGATGGAAATCTCTACCCCCGCGGGAGAGGCTTTTGGCGAAGACATGTACTGGGCACACTGCAAAAAATGCAAGAACAAACTTGTTATTTCAGTTGATGATATCATCAGAGACGACAAGATATCGGTAAAAGACATTGACATGGGTGAGGCAGTTGACTACTCGCCAGCCAAAGACTATGAAGTAGGCGTTGTTCTTTATCATAAAGAATGGCAAGATTTCGGGGTTGTAAAGTCGAAGTCCAAACTTTCACCAACAAAGATATCGCTTACTGTTGAGTTTCAAAGTAAAGGTATTAAAAAGTTATTAGCTTCCATCAATTAAGAAAGGTATTCGCTTGATAGGCATTACTGTACAAGAGAACGAATCTATAGATAAAGCGTTAAAGCGCTTCAAAAAGAAGTATGAACGCTCCGGCATATTAAAAGAATTTAAGAAGAGGACATTCTTCGTTAAACCTTCAATCAAGAAAAGACTTGAGAGGATTAAAGCGGAGAGAAGAGCTCACAGGACTGACAACAAGGATTAATATAATCCTTCAGTTCTCATAAGGTTTTATAACGGGTTTGTGTCTTTTTATCGGAAGATAGAACGACACAGACCTTTTTTAGTCTATTCTTCACACAAAGGGACCTGCTTTTTATGCAAGCCCCTTCTTTAGTATAATCACTACCTGACCAGCCGGACATCGAGGTACTTTTTGAGTGACTCGAATGCATCCTCAGGTGTATCATGTACCTCAAAAATATTTACATCCTCGGGTGAAATGGTGCCCACCTCAATCAGTTTATCAAAGTTGATCAGATTTTTCCAAAAATCACTTCCATAGAGAATAATTTTCATTTCCTTTGTCATCTTTTTCGTCTGCACCAGTGTCAGAATCTCAAACATTTCATCGAGAGTACCGAACCCGCCGGGAAAAATAACGACAGCCTTCGCAAGATATGCGAACCAGAATTTCCTCATGAAGAAGTAATGGAACTCAAATCCAAGTTCGTCTATCACGAAATCGTTCATGCTTTCCTCTTTCGGGAGGCTGATTGTAAGACCCACGGACTTGCACCCGGAAAGGGTTGCCCCTTTATTGGCGGCTTCCATAATCCCGGGTCCTCCACCTGTAACAATCGCAAAGCCTTTATCTTCGGTGGTTCGCGAGACCAGGTATTCACCCGTAAGGCGTGAGAACTCTACTGCATCATCATAATATTTGGCAGAGGCGAGCTCTCTTTCGAGTTGCTTTTTGTCTTCTTCAGTTGCGTTCCCGGAACTCTCCAGTTGCTTTGCCCTCTCAAGAACCACACTAAGCGGTTTGATTCTGGCTGATCCAAACACAACAACAGTGTTGGTAATTTTATTTCTTTTGAATTTGGCTTCGGGGTCGAGATATTCAGAAAGGATTCTTACAGTTCTGCCCTCGGACGAGTTCAGGAATTCTTCATTTTTATAAGATTTCGGTGGTCTTCTTGTCATATCCACTGTTTCCTCTATTTTATGTTTTTCAATAAAATCAATAATTCATATCTTTAAAGTTAATTAAGTAAACTTTATAAATAATCCTGTGAAAATCGATTTTGCGGCAAAAATTAAAAATTAATTATTTCATAACGATATTTCTAATTGTTTCCCTCCCCCTTTTGGCTCAATACCATGATGTTCGTTCGGGAATAAACAATATCCTCACTGCCATGCCCGCCGGGACCATGTGGTCGATTCTGGTTGTTGATGCCGAGACAAACGATACGGTTTACACTTACGGCCACCGGAATGTTATGATACCTGCATCCAATACCAAAGTGGTAACAAGTGCGGCGGCACTCCACCTGCTTGGCGGGGATTTTATATTAGCAACAGAATTAAGGTATTCAGGAAGTATCAGCACAACAGGAGTGCTGACCGGGGATCTGTACCTGAAAGGATTGGGGAATCCACTTTTTACAACGAAAGACCTTGAAACATTTGTTGCCAAATTCAAGAAGAGCGGTGTGAGAGAGATAACCGGGAATATCGTCGGTGATGACAGCTATTTCGATGATCTCTACAGCCGGTCGCAGTATGTCGGGAGCGGCGAGTATGATTATGAAACCTATCCGCTTTCAGCTCTCGTGCTCGACAAAAACATCTGGATAACAGGAAACAAATTCACCACACCTCCCGTTGCAATAGCTGAAAAATTGAAAGCCGCTCTCGAGAAAGAGGGGATAAGAATTGACGGTAAAGCGGTATCCGGAGTTATGCCCCGCGGTTGCAGTCTTGTTGCAACTTCGGAAGTGCGGCTTGCAGAGTTGCTGAAAATAGTGAACAAGCGGAGCGACAACTTTTACGCAGAATATACCATGAAACTGATTAGTGCTGCAGTAAACGGTGAGAGGGGAAATACAAAAAACGGAATTAAGCTTTGCATCGGTTTTTTGAATGAGTCGGGTGCCTATTTGAAAGGGACGAGTCTGGCAGACGGAAGCGGTTTGTCGAGGAGAAATCAAATTCCCACGGGTGTGATAGTTAAAATATATGAGTACATTTACGGGAATCAGGTTTTTAGATCGCAGTTCTTTTCAACTCTCAGTATATCCGGTGTGGATGGTACGCTGCGTTCACGGATGGAACAGGCAAACGGCGACAATAATTTGAAGGGGAAAACGGGCACACTTTCGGGTGTTATTACATTAAGCGGTTATTTCAAGACAAAGAGGGGGAGGGACATGATAGGAGCTGTTTTCTTCAACTATTCATACGGCTATCCAGACTATTACAGAGGGCTGCAGGATCAGATATTTAATCTGCTTATAGACAAGCTATAAAAAAAGGCTGCCTTTTTGGGACAGCCTTATATTCAATAAACTTTTATGACTATTTAGCGGGTTGATTTCCACCGGGATTAGCAGGAGCAGTCTGATTTGACCCGCCCTTTTGGATAACGCTTTCAGCGCTTGATCCAGTCGGAAGAAAGAAACCGTTAACGAGAATGGTAAGAATGGCAATGGTAGCAGCCATTACCCAGGTTGCTTTAGAAAGAAAGTCAGCCGTACGGCGTGTACCAAACATGCTACCAACACTTCCACCACCGAAAGTCGCAGTTAAACCACTTCCTTTGGACTGTTGTGTCAAGACAACCAGTATAAGAAAGATAGCCAACAGAATGATAACGATACTAAAAAAGGTAAACATTTTTTCTCCAAAAAAATATGGTAGCGGGGGAGGGACTCGAACCCCCGACACGTGGATTATGATTCCACTGCTCTAACCTGCTGAGCTACCCCGCCGGGGAAATTAAAAAAATCAAGACACTAAGATAACAATGCAATCAGAAATAAACAAACAGATTCTTTATTTTTCTCTTTCATCATCCGGAGATTCGTTAATTTTTTTTATCAGATCCTTTAATTCCTCCGAATTGGCAGGAGTCTGTATCTTTATTTCGGGTTCGGGTGATGCATCATTGCCATCAATCAGAGCAGCGGTCAGGCTTTCAAGTTCTTTGTTTATTGATTCGCTTCCGAAATCCTTGAGCTCTGAAGAAAGGTAGCTGAGCAGTTCCTTGTCAATGCCACTGTAGCCATAAGGAGGCATTATCCTTTCTTTCACTTCCTCTTCGTCCAGATCCGTTTTTTTATCAGGTTCGTCTTCATTTTCAGAAGTGACAGGCGATTCGATGTGTTCCTCGATGTTTTCGGGGTCTGCAGAATCGAGCCGGGTTTTAAGTTCGACCAGTTTGGTTATTTCGTTACTGAGAATATCTCTTTCAGCAGCGAGCTGATCATTTTCGAGGATGATACCGGAGATTGATCTTTCCGATTTTTGAGATTCAAGTTTGAGGAGAGACAATCTCTGCTCGATGAGTGAATATTCGTTGCTGGCTTCGTCACGGGCTCTTCTAAGGGCTTCAATTTCCTCTTTGAAGCTTTGTATCACCTTAAGGAAACTTTCCTCTGTCTCGTGCGATTTTTCACCGGCTTTGTCGAGTTCGGATATCGTTGCATTAACTGAATTTTCGAGACCGGTTTTTTGTGCCGAGAGTTCAATTATTTCATTTTGCAACTTTGATTTTCTTGCAGAAATTGATTCAATTTCCTCATTACCCGATTTTACACGATAAACGATGGAACGGAACTCGATTTCCAGATTGGTGATTGCTTTTTCTTTCTTTGCAATTTCCTCTGATTTTCTAAAAAGGATCAGCTCCTTGTCAATCAGTTTTTTTGAAATTTCGCGAACTTTAACCTTGAGATCGCTTATCTCCTGTCTGTAGGCAGAAGCCATTGTAATAAAATGCTCTTCGGTCTTCAGAATATTTGACTCGATTTCGTACCTGTTTTCCTCGAGAGAGTTTAGATGCTTCTTCAAGCGACCGGTTTTCTCCTTCAGAGCGCTTTCCTTCAGGAGGGCATTTTTAATATTTCTGAAGATTTCGTTTTTGAGATTTTCATATTTCGTGATTTTATCTTCGAGCTCATTTACTGTTTGCTGTGAGCTTGAGATGGAGGCTTCATACGATTCGAGCTGAATCTTTCTGATATCGAGGTCGCGATTTGCATTTTCAAGTCTTTTGGAGAGGTGGAGCAGTTTTTCTTCATTCAGTTCGATATTATTGAGAATGGAGTTGAACTCTCCCTCTTTATTCTCGACAGATTTTTGCAATTGCGGGAGGTAATCCTCGAGAGCTGCCACCGAGCGGGTCTTGCTTCCGAGGTCGGAGATTACAGCTATCAGTTTGGCTTCACTGTTGTCAATTTTTTCGCCGAGTTCCGAATTTTTTTGTTCGAGCAGTGCTTTTTCCTGCTTCAATGCCTCAACCTCGGAGAGGAGCATGTCCCTTTCCTTGGAGTAAAGTGACTTGAAGCTGCTTAAACGGGCGGTCTCCTTGGTCTCAAGATCAATGAGGTTCTGTTGCAATTTTTTAATCTTGGCAACGAGCTGTTCCTCTTCGGTTCTGAGTCTGTCGAGTTCCAGTTTTTTAATGTCGAGTTGGTTATTTGTATCAGGGGACATTGATCCGCTGTCGAAATTTTCATCCATGGATAGCACCGCGCTTAAAATTCATTGTTTGAATCGTGGGCTTCTTTTTCAATTTTTTTCAGTTTTTCGATACTGTTAACGAGATCGTTTTTCTGATGTTCGAGGCTTTGGAGCTCCGACTTCACACGGTTTAGCATAATCGAACCGTTCTCAATTTCATCCTGCAAACCGGTGAGATCAGACTGCCTTTCTTTTATTGCAGTTTCGAGTGAGGCCCTTCTTCCTTCAAGGTCAGCGTGTCGTTTCGAGAAGCTGTTGAACATCGAGGAGAGTTTCCTCTCGAGCTCGTTATTCTCTTCCTTGAGGTTTTCACGGTTTTTCTTGAGTTCCTGCACAATCAGGTTCATCCGTTTTTCGGTGTCTTTGAGCTCGAAGAGATTTTTATTCAACTGATCTTTTTCCTCTTTCAGGCTGTGGATGTGCTGCCGGATGTTCGTGAGATCTTTCTCGGCAATTTTGATTTCCGACTTTAACTCACCCAGTTGGAGATCGAGTTGTTCGATATCAGATTCCTTCTGCGATTTGAGTCTTTCCTTCTCCATGATATCAGTTCTGAGTTTGGTCTGATGCTCCCGGAGGGAAACGATTTCCTGATTGAACGAGCGAAGAGCTTCGAGTACGAGTTCTTCGGTTTTGAGCTGTTTTTCCTCGAGGACTTTAGATGCAGATTCGAGACCACTCAGGGTATCATTCAGGTTGGTAACCTCACCCTCAACCGAGTGTTTTGTGTTTTCGAGTTCCATCACTTCTTTCGTGAGGAGTGATTTTTTCTCTTCGAACTGCTGCAGGTTCAGAAGTGCTTCCGATCTTTTTTCCTGAAGCGATTGTAACTCCTCGTTCATGGAATTCAGTTCATCATTCTGTGCTTTTGCGAGTGATGAGAGTCTGTCAATTTCCGATTTCAGGGATGAGACTTCGCTGCTGAGTTTCTCCCTTTTTTCCAGATAGTCGGAGAGGATTTTTTCTTTTTCATCGAAAGATGACGGGGCATTTTCAGCCTGGTAGATCTGTGCAGATTGAGATTTAAGTGCATCAACCTCTTCAATTAGAGCTTCCACTTCCTGATTTAATCTTTCATTCTCCTGCTGGAGATCGGTCAGCATCTTGTTGGCTGTAATCAGATGGGATTCGCTTTCCGTCAGTCTGGCAACGAGTTCACTGTTTTCCTCCTGCAGGGTGTCGTGTGCCAGTCTTAGCTGTTTAATGTTTTCCATTTCAGCTTCAAACTGTTCCATAAAAGCTGCTGTTTGTTCCGAGTCGAACCCTTCGGGGAATTCAGGCGGATTAGCAGGATCGAATTCGGGCATTTGGAAAGTTTCCTCATCCACGACTTTTTCTTCCACAGGTGGAGGAGTGCTTTCAACTTCAGGCATCGTAAAATCACTGTTTTCAACCGGTGGATTCAGCGGTTCATCGTCCGGCGATTCAAAATTAATTTCCTGCATCGGAGTATTGGCCTTTTCCTCTTCCATTTTGAGGATGAGTTCCTGCAGGCTCTCAATTTCCTGATGGAGTGATGCGATTGTTTCCTGAAGGTTATCGATCTGCAGGTCTTTTTGAGAAATGATTTCATCAAGCTCCGACCTGTCGAAATCCGGTGTTTCACTCACCGGTTCGGGAGCTGAATCACCTGTCAGATAAGAAGGCAGTTCGGGCGACTCAAATGGTTCAATGCTGATGCCATCGAGACCCATGGATGCTATCTTACGGTCTCTTTCTTCAAGCTGTGACCGTAACGAGCTGATTTCGAGATTTCTGTCAGCGAGTTCCTCGGAGAGTTGCTGTTGAAGCTGAATAAGCTGAAGTTCCTTTTCTTCGAGTTGAGTGCGGAGCTGGAACAATTCCTCAGAATTGTCGACAACTGACACCGGCTCGGGTTCTGTAACAAAAGGAGTGAAATGAGGCATTTCGAAACTTGATTTTTGAGATTGCAGTTCAGCAATTTCTGCCTCGAGTTCGTGTTTTGATCTGCGAAGGTCGAGAATAATTTCCTGAAGGGTTTCCTGTTCCGAGTTCAATTCGGAGAGGTCGGCAATCTGCGGCTGAGCCATTGGAGCGGCGTTAAGGGTAGCCTGTTCGAGGAGGTCGAACTGCTGGTTCAGTTTTTCAAGGTATGCTTCTTTGGTGTTAATTTCAGTCTGGAGCGCAGCCCTTCTTCTTTCAAGCTCTTCAATTTCAGAGCGGAGATGCTCAGGGATTTCATCATAGGCAATAACCGTTTCCGATGGCATTCCCGATGAAGATTCAAGGGTTGCAATTTCACTTTTTAATTCTTCGGCTCTTTTTTCGAGTTCTTCAACATCGACATATTTCTCCATGAAAGTATTGAGCTGCGATCTTAAGGTTTCGATATCGATAAGAAGGTTTCCCTTCTCCATCCTTAGTTCGCTGCTTTCGCGGGAGATTTTGTCATGCAGTTGTTTTAACTTGGCTACTTCTTTTGTAAGTTTCTCATTATCCTGTGTAAGTTTTTCAAGTTTCTTGCCACCTGTAAAAAGTGCCATCTTTTGCTCCTAATTAAATGTTTTTTTGCATACAAGTGAAATATAAGAAAAATTGCAGAATTAATTGATCAGAATTATGAAAATAGCCTGAATAAGGGGTCTTGAAATAAAAAAAGCTGTCACCGGGGAAGGCGACAGCTTTGAAAAACGGGGGTCTGTTGAACAATCAGAGATTAATCAAGTTTGCCATTTTTTAACTCGTTAGCGAGTCTGGTAGCTTTATAAAGATTTTTTATAGCTTCATACATTCCGGAAGAATGGACAGAAACAGTTCTGTTTGCAGTTTCATCAAAGATGAATTGTCCCGGAAGGCTTTCAATGTTGCCGTCAAAAGCAAGACCAACAATTTCAGCTTTCTGGTTGATAACAGGGGAACCGGAGTTACCACCGATGATATCGTTTGTTGAAACGAAATTGAACGGAACACTCAGATCAAATTCTGCTGGTGGATTTTCCCATTTTTCGGGGAGGCTCCAGGGGAATTTTTTACCATGGCTGAAGTATCTGTCGTAGAGACCGTAGAAGGTAGTGATTGGTGGAGCGGTGGTTCCGTTGTAGTCGTAACCTTTTACAACACCGTCAGAAATTCTGAGTGAGAAAGTTGCATCCGGTGGAATGGTAGTACCATAAACTTCGAAGACAGCTCTGCCGAGTTTCTCAAGAAAAACGGCTTCCTCGGTCTGCGATTTCTTCACGATATCGCTGTGCGATTTTACTTTTTCCTGAGCGAGAAGAGCGTACTTGATAAAAGGATCGTCTGATTTCAGAATATCTTCAACTTCCATAGTCAGAAATTCAGCAACTTTATCCTTTGAGGTAAGTCTGCTTTTTTCGAGGAGGTATTTAACGGCTTCATCACCTGTTCTTCCGCCTGTGAGGGCGATGAATGCAGGGTGGTTCGTACCGATGAGTCCGCTGATAAAAGCGATGTTTTCTTTTAAGAGAAGTTCCGACATTGTCTGATCGAAGTCATCGGGGAACACTGTAAGTTCAGGTTTGTTTCCTTTTTTGGCAGCACCAACGATACCTGAAGCGGTAAGGAAGTATTGTGAGAAGATCATCGGTCTTACTCTGAATGCATTCAGTTCGTTGAATACTTCATTCATTTTTTTTCTGCCATTTGCAATTTTATCCCAAAGTTCGCCATATTCGGAAGCGAGTTTAGGATCAGCCATAACTGCAGCTTTGAATTTTGCTTCCCAGTCCTGTTTTTTCTTCATGAAGACAGGATTAAGGAGCCCTTCGAGCTGACCGTTGGTGGCTTTTAAGCCGTTGGCAAAGCTAAAGAGCTGATCGTTCATTTCGTAAGCTTTTTCAGGCTTCAATTCAAGATATTTTGAATATGAATTCACAAGTGATTTCAAAAATCCAATTGTAACGGGGGTTGTGTAATCTCTCTGCGATTCGAGCATGGAGACAGTATAAAGTCTGTTGGTGCTTCCGGGGTTACCTACTACGAAAACCGGTTCACCTGTCATGGCGCCGTTTGTGCTCCATTTGAAGTAGTGATCTGTTTTTAACGGTTGACCATTCTCATCGTAAACACGGAAGAAGGTGCAGTCAAGATTATATCTTGGGTAGGTAAAATTGTCGGGGTCACCTCCGAAGAAACCGAGCTGGTCTTCGGGAGCGAATACGAGTCTTACATCATTATATCTTTTGAAACCATAAAGGGAATATTTACCGCCGTTGAAGAAGGTGATAACCTGTCCTTTTAAGCCTTTGCTTTTAAGTTCTTCGACGAGTTCTTTTTTCTTGGCGTCTCTGGTTTTCAGTTTTTCGTCATCGGTGGTACCGGAATCCATGGCTTCGCGGATTTTGGAGGTCACATCTTCGATGTAAACGAGCTGTTCAACGAAGAGTCCGTCAACTTTTCTTTCTTCAGCGAGAGTAGAAGCCCAAAAGCCCGATTTATGAAGGTCTTCGCCCTCTTTGGAGACTCCGGTTATGCTCTCCCTGCCGCAGTGATGGTTTGTCATTACAAGACCGTCGGCGGAAACAAATGAAGCAGAGCAATAGTCGGCAAAGCGAAGTGCAGACATTCTTACATTGCTGTACCACTCATCATCGGGTGAAAAGTTGTAGGTTGATTTTAAGTGATCAGTAGGCGGGAAGTCGAAAGTCCACATCCTTCCTGTATCAAATTTGCCGGCTTTTACAGTATCAAGATTTACTCCTGTGTGCTGTGCGAAGACGGTGGCGGAAAGTGAGAAGACCACCAGCAGGGCTGTAAGAGCCACATTTCTGAAGGACTTGAAGAAAGTTATATACATATATCTCCTTTGGGGGTTTTTAAAGCTTGAAAAACGCAACTCTAAAGTTAATTAAAAATATCGCTTCATTCAAGCGAGAAATGGTTCAATAATTACAGCGACAAATGGAAGTTGCAGCTTCCGAGAACATTGCCGTTTACCCTTAAATCGATAATATGATCACCCGGATAGAATACACGGGTATTTATCGGAACGAACGGAACAGATTTTTTAAATTTAATCTGCTGCCGGGGTTCAAGTGTCTTTTTAGACAATTTGAAAACTTTTAGTTTATTGGCACCATTCGCTTTTTTGAAATGGACGCCGTAATCGATCATCAGTTTTACAGGAGAATCACCTTTATTTTCGAGAATAAAATCAAGACCAAGGGATTCACCGAGTGAGATAGCTTTTTTCGAGATGGAAAAGCTGTTTAGTGATATTTCCGTTTGTACAGGGTAACCCTGCAGCTCGAGAGCTTTGGGATGTCCCATTTTATAGAGCGTTCTCAACGAATGATTTATGAGCCATTCCCGTTCATGTGAAGCGTTCTTTTTCCATCGAGTGAGAGTTTCAACCACCACCTCCGGGTTGTCCTTGGAAATGTCGTTCAGGTTGTTTGCCACTGACCGTCTGACAACGAGAGCGGGATCGTCTTTTAATATTTCAAGAATTTCGAGGACAGGCGAGGGGTCTTTGATGAAAATATCGAGTCTGCCGCACAGGGGGAGTCTGGGTCTTGTACCCTCACTTGCGAGTCTTCTGCCGAGAGCATGCGGGTGACGGGCGAGTTCCTTCAACCGGGCAATGGTTTTTTCGGGGTAACGGATCAGGAATGGTCTGATATCGTTTTCAGTACTGAATCTTAGTGTCATTTCGAAAAGAACTTTTATCGAAAGATCGAAATAATCCATTCCGTTTCTTGAGATAAAACCTGCCTGAGGGATTATAATGAATCCTTCATACCCCTTCAATTCATCACTGCCAACAGGGGGCAATGCCTCCAACAGAATATTTGCCGCTTTTTCGAAGTCTTTGGGGAGAAACAGGTCGAGCGATTTCGAGATGAGATTGCCTCTTTCACCGAATCCGAGAGATTCAAGTTTTGAGTTGACAACGGAGCAAAATCCTTTATCATCGAACTCATTATAAACAGCTTTTATGTTAGCAGCGAGATGCGAAACGCCGGTTGTGCTATAGACATTTCTGAGGAGGAACTTTTCTTCCATTATTTCCAAAAATTAAAACGGGAATGTAATCAGGCAAGGGTTTGCTTTATTATTAAAAAGTGACGAACTGTTTTATTCAAGGATGGATGGAATTACAATTCCTTCCCCGGCAGGAAACAGCTCAGACAGTACAGGAATTGCAGTATTTTGTATTCATTATGTGTGCTGTAATCAGGGAGACACCTCCGGCAATAACCATAATGAGATGAGTGTTCAATTCGAAGCCTGAATGGCCGTGGTCGTGTGCGTCACCGAGCAGAAGAGAGGAGGAGACAATGAGTATTGTCCCTATGGCAAGTAGAGAGATAATAAAAGGATTCCGGTGAGAAATCCATGCTTTATAAACAGCATAACCGGAAACGGGAATCACAAGGAGAGCGAGGAGATCATGGAGAAATCCACCGACATTATTCAAAGCAAGAGCAGTAAGAATTACAGGTCTCAGAGTACATTCGATAAGGCAGAGAGTGGATACGGTAATGCCTGTCTTGTCTATGTTATGAATCTTGTTGTGTTCCAAATGGTTAAATTTCATTTTTTCCGGAAAAATTGTTTTTGCTGTTACAAATGTAAAAAGAATTTGTCATTCTTGCAACAATGTTGCAAAAATAAAATAATAATATTACATTTGCAGTGTGAAAAATGAAAAAGAATTTATGAGCAACCGACCGGAACAACTGCTGAAGTCGCATGGAGTTCGAATCACCACCATCCGCAAAGAGATTGTTTCAGCACTTCTCGATAAATCCACCGCCTTGTCGTGTAAAGAGATAAAGGAGAATATCGGTGATGATTACGACAGGGTGACTGTTTACCGTACTCTGAATACCTTTGTGGAGGAAGGGATCATCCATCAGATTGCAACAGGTGACGGCACTGTTCTATATGCTCTATGTTCCTCCGGTTCGTGTAACACCCACCGTCATGAAGACCGCCACATCCATTTCCTTTGTTCCTCGTGTGGACAAACCTTTTGCCTCAATTACCACAGGCAGCCCGAACTTGACATTCCTGACGGATATAGTGTGAAATCGCTGGAGATATCCGCCACCGGAATCTGTAAAGCCTGCTCAATCAGTTAAAATTTCGTCAAACTCTTGCTCTGATCAAAATTTTTTTTATGTTTAAAGGATAAATTGGTCATTATTTTTGACCGGAAATATTGCTGCATTTAAGAATTTTAGCAAGAATTGGAGTTAGGGAACCATGCGCACGAAACAGAGCCAAACAGTGATGATTTTGATGGGAATAATCATAGTGTTACTCCTGATAGTAGTCGGGCTTTTTGTGATTACAACCAATAAAGAAGGGAATAAGGAAGCTCAAGCAGATAGAGTTAAAGAACCTATTGTTGACACTACTCCGGGGTATGCAAAGCAGCCTGAAGAAAGGAAGCCCGATTCCACGAGAGTGAGAGACGACAGGAAATTGTCAGAGATTTGGACTTTTTTCAATGAATACAGCAGAGCCAATAAAGAAGAACTGACCGAAGAACTGGCAGATCTTTATTCATATCCCGCAATCTACGGAAAAAATACATTCGACCGGGAAAAGATGAGGAGCACACTCTTCAAATTTTTCGATAATACAGACCCTCTCGACCACTACTTCACAGATCTTGTTGCATATGAATTTGACAGTGGTACAATTTCAGCCTATATCACCGAATTCCAGTCAACCATAGACAGAAGACAGGACAAAAAGTCTGATGTAAAAGTTTACAAAAATTTCAGACTGATACCAACGAACAGAGGGTATAAATGTTCCGAGCAGCACATTATTTCGGTACTGCGTCCATAAGTTTAATTTTTATGTTTTAAGAGCTGAATAATAAGGTAAATGAGACCACCGATCACGGCAACCAGGAAAATAACCAGAGGATAGAAAGAGCCACTGCCTGATTCTTCTTCTTCATCCTCGTCTTCGTCGTCAGCAACATTATCCTCTTTTAGTTTACCGGACCAGTCGTGTTGGGCAACCGTTTCCGAATTTCGGTGATTGCGGGAAACAGTCTCCTCTTTTTTTTGCTCCTGATGCACCTCGTTTTCGGGAGCAAAACTCTCGAGGGACGGTGAGGAAACGAATGCCTTTATTTCGATTGCTTCAATGAAATCGGAGACTGATTTGAATCTCAGGTTTTTGTCTTTTTGTATGGCTTTTCGTATAATTTCCACGAGATATTCAGGGATGTGGGGGTAGTAATCCCTTGGGTCATGAATCTTTGACTGGTTAATCACCCTGATTTTATCGAGTACTGAATCCTGTGAACCGAAACCAAAAGGGAGTCTTCCGGCGAGCATTTCATACAAAGTCATCCCGAGACTGTAAACATCACTTCTTTGATCCACATCCTTACCATTCATTTGTTCAGGACTCATGTACTCAAGAGTGCCGAGCATTGTTCCTGTCGCAGTATGACTGTCACCACCGAGGACTTTCGCTATACCGAAGTCGGTAACTTTAGCTGTTTTGTCTTTGGTAATGAGGATGTTGGAAGGTTTTATGTCGCGGTGAATCAGGGGTTTAGGGAGATTGTGTGCGTGCTCGATTGCCGAGGCTATCTGCATAAAGATGGGTATCGCCACTTCAGGGACGATCGGTCCCACTTCTTTGCCGATCACTTTTGAGAGGGGTTTACCATCGATATATTCCATAATGATGCAGAGGTAGTTTCCCTCGGTTATATAATCATATACCTGAACGATGTTGGGATGGCGAAGTCTGCCGGCGTTTCTCGCCTCCTCTTCAAATCTTTCCCTCATGTGGGGATCGATGGCAAACTGTTCATAGAGCATCTTCATGGCACGAATCTCACCCGTGATGTGGTGTCGCACTTTCATGACCTTTGCCATGCCACCGTACCCGATGTTTTCCATTACTTCATAAGATTGTATTCTTTGGCTCATATCTTTACCAAAAATTAAATTATTTGGAGTTTCAGATTTTCTTGAATTTCTATTTATAAACTATATAAAAAAAATCAGATTTCGCGAAAATTTTTTGAGATAGGGGATAGATTATTTGAGTACGCAGATACACGCAGATTAGACGGAGTCTCGCAGAGGGGGATTTCAATAGTTCCACAGATTTCACGGATTTAGCACGGATGTCACGGATTGGATTTTGAGCCCTTGTGGCGACATGTGGGTAGAAAACGGGACAACCATCATCGAGATAGCCCTTGTGGCGACATGTGGGCACGATTCTGGTGAAGTTTTTCGATATGAATGGATGTCGAAAAAATATTTATGATTAAATTGAATTTGTAAAAATCACATTGTATTTGAACTACTAATTTTGATTGCGATGAAAAAAATTAACTCTTATGAAGTTCTTGAACGGGTAGGAAGAGGTGGAATGGGCACTGTCTATAAGGTGCGGCACACACTTCGAAATGAAATTCTTGCATTAAAACAACTCAACGATGACTCCCCGGAAATACAAAAACGATTCGAAAATGAAGCCGTCGTCCTCTCAAAACTTTCACACCCCAACATTGTTCAGGTAAACGATTTTTTCTCGTTTGAAAACGAACTCTATATTGCAATGGAATTCGTTGACGGTAAACCCCTTTCTCAGATCATCGGGAAAGAAGTTGGTCCTATCATTGCTGAAAAGGCAGTACCCCTTTTCACACAAATTTTGCGGGGGATGTCGCATGCCCATCAGAACGGAATTGTACACCGTGATATAAAACCTGCAAACATTCTGGTGGGAAGTGATGGAACGGTAAAAATTACTGATTTTGGGATTGCAAAGGTTCTTGGTGCCACGATGGGTACCGCCGGTATGAAAATGGGAACAATCTATTATATGTCTCCCGAGCAAATGGAGGGAGAGGAAATAGATGAGCGGAGTGATATTTACAGTCTGGGGATGACTTTCTACGAAATGCTCGCCGGAAGACTGCCGTTTAATTTTGCAAATACCTCCAATCCTTTTGCGATAATGAAACAGGTGCACGACGCAGAGATCCCCGATCCAAGGGAGTTTTATCCACATATTCCTGAAAATGTTGTGGGTGCTGTGATGAAGTCAATTCAAAAAGACAAAAGAAAGAGATACCAGAGTATTGACGAGTTCTTGAAGGCTTTGAATGGCAAAATTGAGATTTCCCAACCCATGCCTCAAAAAATTTATTCACCAAAAATCAGCATACCCGAACCCGTCGTAAAATCGGGAATCGGGAATGAAATGGTGTTTGTTGAAGGAGGCACTTTTTTGATGGGGGGTAAAGTGGAAATTTCTGTGAATTCTTTTTATATTGCGAATACTCCTGTAACCCAAAAACTTTGGGAAACAGTTATGGTGCAGAATCCTTCATTCTTTAAAGGAGATTCCAAGCCTGTGGAAAATATTAACAAATATGATGCAATGAAATTTTGCAATAAGTTGAGTTTGCTTGAAGGATTGTCACAATGTTACTTTAAGATTCAAAAACAGAATGGCGTTTTGTCCGGAAATATTGGGACAGACAGGGAAATGAATATTTGTGATTTCAAAGCTAATGGATATCGACTACCAACAGTAAAGGAGTGGGAATTTGCAGCAAGAGGAGGGAATAAGAGTTTCAAGTATCAGTATAGCGGAAGTAATGAAATAAACAGAGTTGCCTGGTTCAACGAAAATTCAAATGGCTCAACCAAATCTGTTGGGACGAAACAGCCAAACGAGTTAAAAATTTTTGATATGAGCGGTAATGTTTGGGAATGGTGCTGGGATATTTATTATGGTTCTGCGACTGTACTTCGAGGTGGCAGTTGGAATGATTCAGAAGAGCATTGCAAAGTTGACTATCGTTACAGTCTGGGCCCTTTTAGTAAAGGTTACGGGATCGGTTTCCGGTTAGCGAGGAGAATGTAGGAGGGACTGTTTCTGAACACGATATTCAGGATGGGGAAGAATTGAAAGGAAAGCCCTTTGGGCGACATATGTGTAGAATCAAGCGACCCCTTTTAAGAAAGCCCTTGTGGCGACATATGTGTAGAATCAAGTGACCCCTTTCAAAAGAGCCCTTGTGGCGATATATGGGTAGGAAACCAAGACACAAAACAAAAAAACATAAATTCATTGACATTGTGGGAATAATTGTTACATTATCTGTGCGAGAGAATTGGTTTATTGTAATGTGTTAAATTCCATACATGAGGAATAAAATGAAACGATTCGCACAAGTTACAACTCTTCTTTTCCTGATTCTCTTTTTTGAGATCAGCGCACAACACTCCGAAAGGCTGAACGGAGCCTGGTCGGTCAACTGGACTGACAATAACAGTACTTCCTTTGCCGGCACACTTGTCATGAATTCCACAGGTGGTTCAAAATTCGAAGCAGTACTCGTCTGGCAACTTAAAGCCACGAAGCCCGGAAAATTTCAACAATACATCGACCGGATTGCCGTCGAGTTTCTTGAAGGAACTCTAACGGGCGATGAAATTCAGATGTCAGGTTATAAAGAGGAAGACCCGCTTGGGATAATTGCCCTTGACTCATACAAACTTTCTTTATCCGGTGATGGAAGGACGATTGAAGGCAAAACAAGTAATGGAGGGAAGTGGAACGGTATATTTACCGCATACTTGTTGAAATAGCAAAAACTGCCCCCTAAAAAGAAGTCGCAGGGAATTTTCCATGGAGGTTTCCGGAAGTCTCCAACGGGAGAGGTGCATCCGACCATTCTCCGGCAAATCGCTTTGCTTATGAACTTAGAGACAAATTATGTAAATTTGGATTCATTTATTAAATATTTAGCAAAAGAATAACATGCCGGAAGAATTGGAAAACAACAATAATACAGAAGTTTCTGCTCCAAGAGATTTTATCAGACAGATAATTGATGAAGACCTGCGTACCGGAAAGAATGGTACAAAAGTTCTCACCAGATTCCCGCCCGAACCGAACGGTTACCTGCACATCGGACATGCGAAATCGATCTGCCTCAATTTTGGAATCGGAATTGACTATAACGGCAGGACGAACCTGAGGTTTGACGACACAAATCCCAGCAAGGAAGACACCGAGTATGTTGATTCCATTATGGAAGATGTGAAGTGGCTCGGATTTGACTGGGGTGACGGACTTTTTTACGCATCCGATTATTTTGAGAAGCTGTATGATTTTGCTGAACAACTTATATTAAAAGGAAAAGCATTCGTTTGCGAGCTTTCGCCCGAAGAAATGAGAGCATACCGCGGAACCCTGACAGAACCCGGGAAAGAAAGTCCCTACAGAAACCGGAGCGTGGAGGAGAATCTTGACCTCTTCAGAAGAATGAGAGCAGGCGAATTTCCCGACGGTTCAAAGACGCTGAGAGCCAAAATTGACATGAGTTCAGGCAATATAAATATGCGTGATCCTGTCATTTACCGGATCATGCGTGCCCACCACCACCGGACGGGTGATGCGTGGTGTATCTATCCGATGTATGACTACGCTCATGCACTTTCCGACATGCTTGAAGGGATTACACATTCGATATGTACACTGGAATTTGAAGACCACCGTCCACTATACGACTGGGTTTTGGATACGCTCGAAACTCCTTGCCACCCGCAGCAGATTGAATTTGCCCGTTTGAATCTCAATTACACAATCATGAGCAAACGGAGGTTGAACGAACTGGTTACAAAAGGATTCGTCAACGGATGGGATGATCCAAGGATGCCGACCATTGCCGGACTGAGAAGGAGAGGCTACACACCGGAGGCGATAAGAAATTTTGCCGACCGTGTTGGAGTTGCAAAGAGAGAATCGATAATTGATGTTGCACTTCTTGAATTCTCAATCAGGGAAGATCTGAACAGACATGCAGAACGGGCAATGGCTGTAATCAATCCGCTCAAGGTGATAATCACAAACTACCCCGAGGATCAGACCGAGGAGATGGAATTTACGATCAATCCTGAAGAGCCCGAAAAAGGGAGCAGGAAGGTGCCGTTTTCGAGAGAACTCTACATTGAGCGGGAAGACTTTATGGAAGAACCTGTAAAAGGTTATTTCCGTCTTTTCCCGGGTAATGAAGTTCGTTTGAGATGGGCTTATTTTGCGAAGTGTACCGGATTCAAAAAGGATGAAACGACGGGTGAAATCGTTGAAATATACTGTGAGTATGACCCTGCGAGCAAAGGCGGGAACTCACCGGACGGTCGTAAAGTTAAAGGTACAATACACTGGGTTTCTGCAAAAGATGCAATTGATGCTGAAGTAAGGCTTTATGACAGGTTGTTTGATCATGTTGACCCGAACAGACCTGACGAAGGGAAGGAATGGACGGATAATCTGAATCCTAATTCCCTCACCGTGCTAAATAACTGCAAACTCGAACCCTATCTAAAGGATGTGGTGCCGGGGTTCACATGTCAGTTCGAAAGACTCGGCTATTTTTGTGCTGACATAAAAGATTCGCTTCCGGGAAAGCCTGTATTCAACAGGACAGTTACACTTCGGGACAACTGGGCTAAAGCGAATAAATAGCGAGAAAAATTTTAGATTGAGATCAATATGAATTCCCATAAATTGTTTTTGTTTCTCATTACGGTCCTTCCTCTCTGGGTTGTGCTCAACGGCTGTGCCACTGCACAAAACAAGGAAGAGAAAAAGGAAAAGAAAGAGGAAGAGGAAGTGGTACCGGCTCCCGTTGAAGTGCCTGAGGAATCGGGTGCTTTCGAGAAAGGTTTTAACAAAGAGATGCCAGATGAGGGCGGTCTCGGTTATTCACCCGATCTTCTGCTTTCGACATTCTCAGCCAAGGCATCCGACAAGGAAACTGCCATGGTGAAAGCGATGGACGGTGCAAAGAACGGACTTTCGCAGCAGATCGAACAAAAGCTTGAGGATTATCAGAAATCGCTGAAAAAAGAGAAGCTGAAAAATCAAAAGGAAGTTACCGACATCTTTTCGAATGCCGGCAAACTAGCTAAAAATGAATTGCTTCAAAAACCCGTCGTAGCTGACAGCTCAATCAACAAAGTGGCTGACGGCTGGGAAGCCAATGTAATGCTTGAACTGAAAGTCGCCGACCTCGGCAAAAAAATAGTTGACCTCACGAAAGACAACGCCGAGTTCAAAAAGACAAAACTTTATAAAGAACTTAATGTTAATTATTAGGTATTAGGTATTAATTCGATATACTAGCTTTGTGCCGAAGACAAAAAGTTCCATCCGAATCAAACCATTTCGAATAAAAAATTTGGAATTGATAGTAAACTTCTGTAAATTTAATACCTAATACCTAATACCTAATACCTAATACCTAATACCTAATACCTAAAACTTGTTTTTCCCCATCTTTTTTGTGTCGTACGGGGCGGGGTCGCCTTTCAGATATTTGTGGAACCACTCGAGGTGGGCATTGTAGTAAAGGGGCATCGATTTGGTATGTGAGGGCCAGTGACCATCGTTGTCAAAAATGATCAAGCGGGAGTCGATACCAAGTTTCTGAAGAGCTGTGAAATATTCGAGGCTTTGGTTGTATGAGACGCGGTAATCCCTTTCGCCTGTTACGATGAGGGTCGGTGTTGAGAAATTTTTGACGAACTCTGACGGACTGTTGGCTTTATATTGTTTTGATGTCCAGGGAGTTCCTTTGAGATCCCACTCAGGGAACCAGAGTTCTTCTGTTGTGCCGTAGAAGGCATCGAGATTGTAGAGCCCCATCATGGAGGCAAAACATTTGTATCTTTTTGTGGTTGCCTGAAGCCAGTTTACCATATACCCGCCAAAAGACCATCCCATTGCACCAACTCTTGATTTATCCACATAGGGAAGATTTTCGAGGTAGTCAGTAACCTTATAGATATCCTCGACTACTTTACCTGTCCAGTCACCCGAAATTGCCGCTGTGTAATCCTGTCCGTATCCTGTGGAACCGTGGGGGTTTGGAAGTGCATAGATATATCCGTAACCAGCATATACCTGATTATCCCCACGGTAGGCATCAGACCACTGGCTTTGCGGACCGCCGTGGATATTCACGATGAGTGGATATTTTTTATTCGGATCGAAACCGTGAGGTTTTACAATCATCACATGGACTTTCTTTCCGTCAGCACCGGGGACCCATTGATGTTCGACAGGTCTGAAATCGACTTCATCCGTTAGCTGTTTATTTACAAAAGTCAGTTGCGTCTCTTTTTTAGTTGCCAGATCGAGGGAGTAGATTTCCGCCGGGAGGTGATTCAGCCTGTATGTGTAGAAAAGTTTTTTTCCATCAGGGGAAACGGTGAACCCGCCTACATTCTTTTTGGAAATAAGTTCTTCAATTTTCAGCGTTGAAATATCGATGTTGAAAAGGGGAGAGTATCCCTGCACATCGCCTGTAAAATAGATTTTTTTCGAGTCGGGACTCCATAAAATGTCTGTAACCCAGTTGTCGAACGCATCGGAAATTACTTTTACAACTCCACTGGACAAGTCGTAAAGTGCGATTCTGAATTTATCCGATTCGTATCCGGGAACGGTTTGCATTCTGTATGCGAGGTATTTCCCGTCGGGGGAGAAAACCGGATGACCGTCCCATGATTTGTTAACTTGAGTCAGGTTTTTGAGGGCTTTACCATCAATATCTGTCATCCAGAGGTCGGAGTTTGTGGTAGATGCCTGATCTTTTTCACGGTTTGAAGCAAAGACAATCGACTTTGAATCAGTCGAGAAATTATATCCGACACCACCTCCGAGCATGAAGATTGGAGAATGGAAATTACCGGGAGTGATGTCCTTTATTGAGTTTGTTGCGACATCATAGATGAAAAGATGTGAATAGAGATCATCTTCATACTCCGTCCAGTGACGAACGAAAAGGTTATCGGAGACATGTGCGTGAACTGGACCATCCTTGAAATTCGAGTAATTTGTTTCATTGCAGTTGTCATTTTCTCCGCATTCAGGATAGACTTTGGAGGAAAAGGCTATTTTTTTGCCGTCCGGGGAAACTGTATAGTCATTTATCCCCATGTAGAATGAAAAAAGTTTCTTTACTTCTTTTGAAGCAAGGGAGTAGTTGCACAGTTGCGCATTTCCTCCTTTATATGAGATAAAATAAAAGGAGTTTGCATCCGGAGCGAAAGCAGGAGAATACCATCCTTCTTTATCGGGATTCAACTTCACCGCACCGGTCCCGTCAAGATTGGCGAGAAAAAGATCGGTATAACTCTTCCCGCCCTTCATTTCGTATCGGGTAACAGAGTAGAGCATCACATCTCCTTTTGGAGAGAGAGCCGGGGCGCTTACATTTTTGACTTTATAGATATCATCAAGTGTGAATGCTCTTTTTTGTGCATACGACGGAGAGATGAGCAAAATTAATAGGAGCAATGAAATCATTTTTTTCATTTAAATTGTATCCTGTTTTCTGAAAAATTTAATTAAAATTTCATACAGAAAATAATCAATTTTTCTTAATTTAGGAATGCCGATGGAAAGTGTAAAAATTACTATTGACGGAATGACATGCGGTCACTGTGTGAAGGCAGTGGAAGTGGAATTATCTGAACTTGCTGTAAACATACTGGGTGTAAAGGTCGGGAGTGCAGAAGTCAGATTTGATCAGACAAAAGTAAAAAGAGAAGAGATCGAAGAAGCTGTGAAGAACGCAGGATTTACCGTGGTTTCCATCGAAGAGATAAAAAAATAGTTTTTGTTCCCCGGGAGTTTTTGTTGAAAGTTGAAACGATAATGATAACCGAGATGAAATTAATGACGAGAATAGCCTGCTTTTTCATCCTTCTTGCTTCTCTGGTTTCTGCTCAACCCTCAAGAGAAGATTTTGTCAAGGGTTTCGTTCAGTATCTTATCAGCGACCCCGCGAGGATAGTTCATTATGCGGAACCGCAATCGCTTGAAAGGGCGGAGCGGTTAAATATATCCTACAATGATGTTTCTACCAAAGTTTTGGCGGGAAGTGAAATCCCCCTTTCTGTAAGAAACAGCATTTTAAAAGGTGAGACGGAAATATCTCATAAGATTGAGAACCTGCCACAGGATTTTTTCCGTGTCGAAGTCGCCATCCCCTCCGTCAACTACAAAAAATATTTTTATTTCAAAAAATTTCAGCTTGTCGCTCCCTCAAGTTATCTCACCCTGTACTGGACCAAATATGAAACGGACTATTTTGATTTTTTCGTTAGAGAGAAAAAGAATTTCAATTCATATTCCGGCGCTCAAATTGAGAAAAATGCCGCGGCAATAATGAAACTCCTCGAATTTACAAATGAGGAGAAAGCTGAGCTTAAAAAGAAACGCCTGATTTATATCGTTGCGTTGCACGAGAAAAATGTTGCCGAGTTCGGGGCAGATGAGGCAAAAGGTGCCTTTATTCCCGCGTGGGATGAGATAATAACCTGCACGCCGATGAATATCACAGGACTTGCAGAGCAGTTGTTGCGGTTCAAACTTCGTAAGATGAATCTGAATACTCCGAAATTATTTGGTGAAGGATTTGGTGCTGCTCTTGGAGGAATGCCTCCCCGTTCACCCGGACTGCTTGTGAAGCTTGGTGCTTTCCTTCAAAAAGAGGGAATTCTTGACATCTCAACTTTGGCAGAAGACACTTCTTTTGCGGCACAGGACAAATCGTTCTCGATTCCTCTCGCTGCAGCATACAACCACTTCCTCATCAGGGAACTCGGAGCAAAGGAGTATCTGAGACTTTACATGCAGAAAAACTCTCCAAATGAGAAGTCGATGACAGGAAATTCTGTGGAGTTGAAGGTCCCGAAAAAAGATGAGTTCATAAAGTTTGCCGGGGAATATGCGGCGGAGCGGAACATTCAGGTCGAAGATGTTCAGGATACACTTCCGATGATTTATGATGGTGAGATGGTTCGAGTTTTCGATGGTGGTGATTATTACTGGTTTCATGCAAAGGGGTCGTTTGCATTGTCGGAGATTCCGGGAATTAACAATTACACAAGCAGATTGTTTAAGGAAGTGGTACCGACCCGGAGCTACGAAGGGGAGAAATACCTCTTCTTTGTGACCCGTGAAGATATCATCATCTACAATCTTTACAGTGATACCGTGGTTGATGCCCATTACAAATTTGTGGACAGGCGACCGGTTGCTGGTGTGAGCAATATTTACAGGTTCAGGGTGAAGAAAAGTCTTCTGCCTGAAAATATTAAAGATTTAAAGGTAGTTCAGTTTTTTTAGTTCCATCATCCCCGTTTTAATTCATTCAGAATCAGTTTCAGCTCTGCGAAGTCATTCACAAGTCTGAGCAGGTCTTCCATTCCCTCTTCATCCTCTTCCTGCTGAAGATATTTATTCAGGAAATAGATTTGGGTCTCTTCATCAGCTTCAGAGAGAAGTTCACGGAACCCCTGAAGAAATTTTAGAATAGTCTTGTTGAGATCTTCCCTCATTGTTCCGAGTGAATTTATTTCCGGATTTTCTTCCGCCTTCGCAATTGAGCTCCCCAACCCGATCATATATTTTGCATCGAAGCAGAGGTTTTCGAAGGGTTTTTCCAGATTGCATTCGAGAGCAAGTTCGATAAGAGTGAGAATATCCTTCGCCTCTTCGAGTCTGTCTGTTGCGAGCAGATTGAAATTTTTATAACAGTAGTGCAGTTCGCTCAATTTATCCTCTCCAAATTTAACAGTTTTATATCCCAGCCCGAGCCCGTCACCGATTGGAATCAAAGAAGACTCAAGCGATGGAACAGAGAAAAAATGCTGATTAAATTCCCTGATCAGACCTGTTGATCTCAGGTATTTTGGCGGTATTTCCCCGGTTGCTGAAGTGTATCCGTGCCAAAGAAGGTTATCGACAAGATAAACCCCGCCTTTTTTCAGAAGTGGCAGGGAGAATTCGAACAGACGGCGGTAATCTTCCTTGTCGGCATCCAGAAAAATGAGATCAAACTCGATATTCATATTAAGAAGAAAATGTACCGCCTCACCTTTCAGCAATTTAATTTTACCGGAAAATCCCGATGCATCGAAGTTCTGCTCGGCGAGTGGAATCATATCAGTGGATTTTTCGATGGTATAAACCACTCCATTTTCCGGAAGTGCGGCAGCAATTCTAACAGTTGAGTAACCTATGGCGGTCCCGATTTCCAATACCGTTTTTGCGCCCGTTGCCTTGACGAGAAATTCAAGAAATTGAGCAGACGCTGCGTCAAGTATTGGTACAAAATTCTGTTTGGCAAACTCTTCCATATCAGTAATCAGAGGGTTTGTCCTCCGTGGAAGAGAATTAAGGTATTGTGATGTTTCGGGCGTATGAATATCGGGCATAGTATCCGTGTAAAGAATAATTAATTATGCGAATAAAGTTAAAACGGAAGGAAAAACAAAGAAATAAATTTGAAAGAGTCTCAGATTATTCCACAGCCAAGGATATATCTGACCTTGTGAAACTGACACCGACTAAAATCAGCCGTTTTCCGGAGGAGAGATATTTTTCGTAATATTTTTTTTGTTTTATCTGTTGCAGACCTTCTTCAGGGGGGAGGTTGTATTTGAATTCGATTATATAGATTTTATCGGGGAATTCTACTACTCCGTCAATTCTGCCAATGTTTGTGTTCACTTCCGATTCCACTTTAATTCCGGAGAGATACATTATCATAATAAAGAGGGAATGATAATATTTTTCTGCGGAGATGTAGAGATTTGAAGGAATTTGTGCGAAAAGGGATTTCAGAGTGTCAAGGAGAAGTTGAAAATCCTCTTGAAGGAAAGAATTACGAATATTCCTGATTGCCGAAGTAACTTCAACAGGTTCTGAATTTGTAAACTCTGAAGACAGATATTTATAGAACGCATCTTTTACCTCAAAATTAGGATAATCCATTTGATATTCAACGCCTGACAAATCGGATGTTTTGCTTTTTACCGTCAGATACCCTGTCTGAAACAGAAGGCTTCCAAGAGATAATTTAGTGACATCATGATTTTCAAGATCGAGTCCACTAAAAAATGCATTCTGCAGAGCAGGGAAGAAAATTGATTTCTCTTTTATCAATTTCATCAGAAATGCGGGTGATCCTGTTGCAAACCAGTAATTCTGAAATTCCAAAGTCGTGAAAAGAGAAAGAATGGAGAAAGGGTTATAGAGGGTATTCTTTCCATCCCAACTGTAACCATTGTACCAGAATTTTATGGTTTGCAGAAGCTGATCTCTTGTTCCGGAAAAAGATTTCGCTATTTTCTTGATATGTCCTTCAAAGTAGTGGATAAGTTCTTCCTGAGTATAACCAAAAGTCGTTGAGAAAGATGGTGAAAGAGTCAGATCGGATATCTGGTTCAGGCCTGAAAAGAGGGATACTTTGGAAAATCTTGTGACACCGGTAAGAAAAACGAATCTGAGTTTATCATCAAGCGATTTCAGCGAGGAGAACAGATTTCGCAGAATATCACGGTTACCATCCGCAATTTCCGGTTGAAGGATGTAATCGATGATTGGTTTATCGTACTCGTCAACAAGAATCACAACCCTCTTTTGATATTTGGCCTGCAATGCTTCAATGAGCCCGGGCATGAATTCTGATTCAATGGATGCATCGATTTCGATATCGTGCTCCCGTGCGATTGTTTGAAGTCGTGCCACTAAAGATTTTTGAAAAACTTCAGGATTTTGGTGTGAAATTCTTGAAAAATCGAGTCTGATTATTGGAAAACTTTCCCATTTCGGGAAATTATAGATATGCAATCCATTAAAGAGCTCGCGATTGCCCTTGAAGAATTCTTCCATAGTTGCAACGAAAAGCGATTTCCCAAACCGTCTTGGACGGGAGATGAAGGCATAGTTATACCCGGAGACAAGCTTTTCTAATTGAGCTGTTTTATCGATGTATAAATAATTGTCTTCCCGAAGTTTTGCGAAGTCTTGAACACCGATTGGCAATCTTTTCATGCAAATTCCTAAAATGATATCTTTAAATATAAGCAAAAGGGGGGGATGAAATCAAAACGGGTAATATTTGGGGGAGGGTATTTGGTTGTGATTCTTTTTCGGGATGACTATTTTTCATTTGTGCAACAATTTGCATATTCGGTCATTTCGTTCGTATATTCAGGTTGTAAATCAATAAATTATGCAAGATAGTGCACATAAGAAAATGAATAAAACAGAAATTGGCAGACACATTAAAGAGATGCGTATGCATTTGGGCATCACTCAAAAGGATTTGGCAGAGATAAGCGAAGTCAGTCTTAGAAGCCTGGTGGATATCGAGGCCGGCAAGGCAAATCCGGGCTTTGATCAGTTGCAGAGAATTGTTGAGACACTGGGAATGGAAATACTGATAAAGGTTAAGAAGTATGAATGAGACAGGTTATGTTTATTATTTGGAAAGACTTGCAGGCAAGATTGAGCGAAAAGCCGGAAGATATTATTTCGAATATTCTGATGACTATCTAAATGACCCTGAAATGCCGTCGATAAGTGTGACACTTCTCAAAAAAGAGAAAAAATTTGAGTCTGATGTGCTTTTCCCCTTTTTCTTTGGGATGCTTGCAGAAGGAGAATTAAAGGAATTACAGTGCCGGTTATTAAAAATTGATGAAAAAGATCATTTCACCCGCCTTCTGGAAACCGCCGGTACGGAAACCATTGGAGCAATTACTGTGAGGAAGCATGAAGATTGAAAATTCCCCCGGGTGATTGAAACAGGTTTGACCGGGAGCCATCCGGCAAAAAACTTTTGATGGAGGATTTCGCACAAATTGCCGGAAAAACCGAAGAGAAAGAAGGAATAAACTACAAATACTCGTTTTCTTATGAAAGACTTGCAGAACTCGTAACAAGATATACGACCGCACCAAAAATTGAGGTTGAGAACTTTTTCCGACTGGTCGTATTCAATTATTTGTTTTCGAACGGGGATGCTCATATTAAAAATTTTTCACTAATTGAAGACAGTATGACACGAGGAAGAACTTTATCCCCTGCATACGATCTTCTTAATACAGAGATTCATGTACCCCGGGAGTCTGACATGGCACTTGAACTTTTTGAGGCGG
The DNA here is from genome assembly GCA_020161395.1 of Bacteroidota bacterium. Taxonomy (NCBI): domain Bacteria; kingdom Pseudomonadati; phylum Bacteroidota; species Bacteroidota bacterium. Next base: position 254,198 of record JAIUOE010000005.1, on the reverse strand, counting down.
ATTTTATGACTGAGGCATTCAAAGCAGGCTCCAAATTCACAAAGGAGGATTTTGAGGTTTTTGCAAAAAAGACCGGAATAAATTCGAAAAGGTTTTCTACTCTTTACGATCCACTCCTAAAAATGACAGAAAAGGTTTCCGATCTGATTAACAGTTCCTTCCTTAGGGATGATCTAAAGGCCATTTATTTTAGCAAATATCTCGAGAGACGGAGAAGACTGGAGAGATAAACCGCACATTTATTGGAATTTTAAATGTTCCGGATTTCTTCAGAATTAAGGCATAAATTTCGCCATGAAAATTTTGATTATTGAAGACGAAAAAGAACTTTCCAAATCGATTGTCGAATTCATCGGAAACTCATATCTGTGTGATGAGGCTTGTGATTATGATTCGGCGCTTTACATGACCGGCATGTATGAGTATGACTGTGCCGTGGTTGACTTAATGCTACCCGGCGGTTCCGGTCTCGATATTGTAAAGGAATTGAAAAAGATTCAGCCGAAGTGCGGCATCATCATCATTACTGCAAAGATTACTCTTGATGACAAACTTACGGGTCTGGAAACAGGAGCGGATGATTACATAACCAAGCCTTTTCATCTCGCCGAGTTGATGGCAAGGATAAAATCGGTGCTGAGACGAAGGAATTTTGGGGGAAGTAATGTTGTGGTCATAAATGAAATCAGGATAGACACGGAGCGGCGGGAAGTGCATGTAAATGACAATTATGTGGAGCTGACACGGAGGGAGTTCGATATACTCCTTTTCTTTATCAGCAATCAGGAACGGGTTCTGGTGAAGGAATCGATAGTGGAGCACATCTGGGGCGAGGATTCGAGTGCTTATGACAATTTCGACTTTGTTTACACCCACATCAAAAACCTGCGGAAGAAACTTAAGGAGAATGGTGCGGGGGACTACATCAATTCAATTTATGGTTTGGGCTACAAATTCAGTTTGCGATGAAACTAACACAGAAAATCAGCCGGTATTTCCTTTTTTCGTCAGTTCTCTTTTTTATAATGATCTCAACGAGTGTGTATCTGTTCAACCAGATGGCAATTTCTGATGAGGTGGACGAACAACTGGTTAATATCACGAAGAAAGCTTTCGAGGAGTTGCGGCAGAATAAAGAGGTGAATTTCTCACCGTTTGTGGAGATAGAGGAGACAAATACGGCTGGAAGGAAAAGTGAGTTCAGTGATACAGATCTTCGGATTGGCGGGAGCGATGAAACGGAACCGTACCGGCAACTGGTTACATTTCTTACCGTTAACGGCACGAACTACAAATGCACCGTTCGCATATCGATGCTTGAAAAGAAGGAGATGCTTCGTGATCAGTCACTGCTTACCATCGTGGCTGTTTTGTTGATGGTACTGGTTTTCTCTCTTTTGAATAATTACAGTTCGAAAAAGCTGTTCCGTGATTTCTATTCTTCACTGGAGAAGTTAAAAGGATTCTCTTTGAAGGAAGGAAAGAAACTCACATTTGAAGCCTCTGATACCGATGAATTTGAAACATTGAACAGGTCTCTTGAATTTCTTTCAGAAAGGGCGGTCGGTGAGTATAAAAGTCTGAAGGAGTTTACGGAGGAGGTCAATCATGAGATTCAGACACCGGTTGCTGTAATAAAATCGAAGATTGAGTTGTTGTTGCAGGATGGAGATATTAGTGAGCAGCACCTTCGGCAGATGGTAGTTGTACTTCAGAATCTGAATAAAATAGAAAAAATCAATAAATCAATTCTGTTGTTGAACAAGCTGGACAACAAATCACTCTTCGAATCTGAATCCCTCCTGCTCTCCAATGTTCTGGGAGTAACGGTTGAGCTTAACCGGGAATTTTGTGAATCAAAAAACTTAACGGTCGAGACAGAGATAACGGCAGGTGATTACATTCTGATGAATGCACACCTTTTAGAGATACTTCTTCAAAATCTTTTGTCAAATGCAATTAAACATAATGTTACTGATGGTAAAATAAAGATCATTACGGAGCGGGGGAAGCTGACTATATCAAACAGTGCAGAAGAACCAGGTTCGGAGCCGGTAAAATTTTTCAAGCGGTTTTATAAAGAGTCGGGTTCATCCGATTCCACCGGCCTTGGTCTGACAATTGTGAAGAAGATTTGTGACTTATACGGATTCGTGGTATCAAATCAGTATTCGAACGGGGTTTACACAATTTCAATTCAATTCAGGGGAACGGGCGGGAAATAATAGTATTTCAAAAGAGTCTACAGAATTCCTTTAGAATCGATTATTAAGTTTCGCCTGTAATTAATTCAAATTGTCAAACAAACAGAAGGAACCGCAAAGATGTTAAGAAGTCTTGCAATAATGGCTCTGTCATTATCTTTTGTCGCTTTTTCACAGACCGTGAAGGTGCCGAAGGATGTTACAAATGCATTCACAAAACTTTACCCAAAAGCCACATCGGTGAAGTGGGACAAAGAGGGAGAGAGTGAATTTGAAGCGTCTTTCAAGGAAAACGGTAAAAATGTTACCGTGACATTCGAAGCGAACGGGAAAGTGAAGGAAACAGAGTCTTCAATCACCGAAAAAGAGCTGCCCAAGGGAGTTAAAACCTACATTACAAAACATTATTCCGGCTACAAGGTAACCGAAGCTGCAATGATAACTGATGCCAAGGGAACCGTAACTTATGAAGCTGAGATAACGAAAGCAAAGTCGAAACATGATTTGATGTTCGACAAGTCCGGAAATTTTCTGAAGATGAAAGACAAAGAAAAAGAAGCTAAAGGTTAATTCACTTGTTGTCTGAAAATGATTAAAAAAGGCTGCCACGGGAAATGGCAGCCTTTTTTTTGTTTAATCAGTTTAGCGATTTATACTTAAACCACCAGTCGGGTCCCTCATACTGTTTACGGTCTTCAACTCCTGCCATGTCTTTTGGGGGAGGGATAATGACCTTATCCTTCAGCATTTCATTGTTGGGCCAGTTTTCCGGCATTGCCACTTTGTTCGCATCAGAAATCTGTAGAGCCTTCAGTGCTCTAAGTATTTCATCGATTTGTCGTCCGATTTCCTGAGGATAATAGATCATCAGTCGTATCAGTCCGAGGGGATCGATAATAAAGACCGCGCGAACGGTATTTGTTCCTTTTCCCGGGTGAATCATCCCGAGTTTTTCGGCAGTTCTACCCATATCATCTGCAATGATCGGGAAAGGTATCTTCACATCAAGATTGTCCTGAATCCATTCAACCCATTTGATATGAGCGAAAACCTGATCAATTGACAATCCGACGAGTTCGGCGTTCAAATTCTTAAACTGTTCGTTTCTGCTCGCAAAAGCAACAAATTCAGTAGTACAGACGGGAGTGAAGTCTCCCGGATGGCTAAAGAGTACAATCCATTTGCCGGCATAGTCACCGGGGATGTTTTTGACTCCGTGAGTGGTCTGGACAGTAATGTCCGGCATTTTTTCGCCAAGAAGCGGAATTCGATTTTGCATGTTTTCCATATTTTTATCCTTTTTTAACTTAATCATGGATTTGAGAAAATCCGGAAAAAAGACTCTCAAAGATCAACATAAGTTAGATGAATAAAAACGGGAACAGATTCGCTTAAGAGCTTATTTCATTGAATGGAGACGGTGACTGACCCCGATCAGGAGTCTCCAAAGATACAATATCACTCTTCTCCGATATCCTCGTTCCAGACTTCGGGATTTTTTGTGATGTAGTCTTTCAGCATATCGATACATTCTGATGAATTCATGTCAATGACCTCTATACCCGATTCCCGGAGCCACTGAACTCCTCCGTCGAAATTTACAGACTCACCGACAATTACAGTTCTGAAATTGAATTGTCTGGCAAGACCAGAGCAGTACCAACAGGGTGCAAGAGTTGTTACAAGAATCTTATCCCGGTATGTTCGCTGCCTTCCGGCTTTTCTGAATGCATCGGTTTCGCCGTGGATGGATGGATCGTCTTCCTGAATCCGGCGGTTGTGTCCTCTTCCTACCAGATTTCCTTCGAGGTCGAAAATGGCACCTCCTATCGGAATTCCACCTTCAGCAAGTCCGGTTCTGGCTTCTTCTATTGCAACCTGCAACATCTCATCATAATTTTTGGCTTTCATTCTGTGATCTCCGTGAAATGAGTTCAAAATTAAATAAACAATGCAAATTACAAATTTACGGGGATTAAATTGATTTCACGGGGAGCTAAAATATTGTTAAGTTTCAGTACACAAATGGGAAAATTTATGGAGATCAAAGAAGTAATAGAACGCAGAAGAAGTGTCAGGCATTTTAAGCCGGAGAGCCTTCCTCTTGAAGATTTGAAAGAACTGGTAAGGCTTGCGGGTCTTGCCCCCAGTATAAATAATGCACAGCTATGGAAATTTGTTGTTGTAACGAATAAAGATGTGATTGCCAAAATGTCGAATGTTGTGAATCATAAGATTTCAACTCTTCTTAATTCAACTGAAGACAGCAAAGGTGAGAAGATAAAGACAACCGTTTCACATTTTTCCACAGTCTTCACCGATGCACCCGCTGTTATAGCGGTACAGATGAAATCGTATGATGCAATTGTTGACACGATTCTCGAAGCATCAGGAATGACTCATGAAGAGATGAACAAGATGCGGAACTACCCTGACATCCAGAGTATCGGAGCTGCAATAGAGAATATCATGCTTGCTGCCACAGGGATGGGTTATGGATGTTGCTGGCTGACGGGTCTTCTTGTCGCCCGGGAAGAACTGGAGCCGTTGCTGGGAATCAAGGAGCCATACCGCCTTGCGGCGTGTGTTGCGGTCGGGAAGCCTCTTGAGTCGCTTCCGGCGAGGGAAAAACTGCCTCTTGAGTCAATTCTCGAGATTATAGAATAGACCCGAATTTAACCACAGAGTACACAGAGTACACAGAGAAGTAAACCAATTAGATCCTCTGTGCTCTCTGTGTGCTCTGTGGTTTTTATTTGCCTTGCGGTTTAATTATATCTTATTCAGGGTTATTTTTGCAAGGCGTATGGTTGCATTGTCGATCATTCTGCCATCGAGTTCAACCGCACCTTTTCCCTCCTTTAGAGCATTTTCATAAGCATCCAGTACTCTTTTTGCCCGTTCAATTTCCTGAGGGGAAGGGGAGAAGACCGCATTGATTATTTCAATCTGAGCAGGATGTATTGCCCACTTGCCATCCACTCCGAGAGCGGCAGCGAGTTCGGCTGATTTTCTCAGACCGTTTGGATCGCTGAAATTGCCATAAGGAGCATCAATAACAGCGAGATTACGGGCTTTAGCTGCCACCACCATTCTTGAAAGGACATACTGCCAGCGGTGACCCGGGTAGGTATCCTCATTTTCACCATGACCTGAAATCGATATGAATTTGGCACCGATGGAAGAGGAGAAATCTGCAATACCGAATACGAGGGTAATATTTCTCTCCGAAGCGGCGGCAATCTCCGAAACATTTTCAAGTCCGAGGGCGTCCTCGATGGAAGGTTCGATGAATATTCTGTTTTTGAGTGAATATTCATCCTCGAGTGAGTTCAGAAGTTTTTCGACAAAGTGGATATCAGCGGCAGAGGAGACTTTTGGAATTACGATGGAATCGAGTTTATCACTGCAAAACGGGATAATTTCCACGATGTCTCTGTAGGCGAAGCGGTCGCCCGGTCTGTTAATCCTGATCGAGAGGAACTTGTTGCCCCAGTCGAGGGAATTGATTGATTCAACGACCTGAAGACGGGCGGATCTTTTTTCGGAAAGAGGTACGCTGTCTTCGAGGTCGAGCATGACGACATCTGCACCTGAAGCAGAAGCTTTCAGGTGCATTTTAGCGATGTGTCCCGGTACGGAGAGTACTGACCTTCTCAAGAGAGTTTTTTCATCCTCGCCTTAAGTTCGAACGAACGGAGTTTATCCTTGTACCAGTTGTGTGCATTTACCTGCGGAATGCTCAGCGCGGAATCTGAATTTCCTTCCCATCTGCGGCAGAGGTAGATTGGATGATAAATTCTTCCGATACGATATTGTCTGGAAATCGCGAGACCAACTCCGTAATCTTCGCCATAGGAGACATTCGGTATTTTTATTTCGCGAAGAACAGGTGTGTAGAAAGCTCTTGGGGCACCGAGTCCGTTGATTCTGAGAGCATTGTTTGGTCCGTTGTCATCAGTCCATTCCTTATGATCGATGATTCCCGGAGGTATCTCTTCCAGTTTGAAGTTGGTCATCTGGTAGGTACCAATAACCATTGCACATTTTTCTTTTTTGAAAGTGTCAACGACTGTTTGCAGTGTGTTTTCATCGTTATAGAGGTCATCGCTGTCGAGCTGGACGGCAAACATGCCACACTTTTCATGATGAACACCGAGGTTCCAGCAGCCGCCAATTCCAAGGTCTTTTCTTTCAGGGATGAGGTGAAGAAGTCTTGGATCGGAAGCAAATTCCTTGATTTTCTCTGTAGTACCGTCGCTGGAGTGATTATCAATTATAATCAGGTTGAAGGGGAAATCAGTTTTTTGTTTCAGAACGGACTGGATTGCATCTGCAACGGTTGTTACTCTGTTCCTTACGGGAATGATGACCGAAGCTGTGAACTCAAAATCTGTTTTCGTGAAATCGATGCTTTTAAAGTGTTCGGGAGTGAGGAGTGCACCGATCGATTTAAGATAATTTGTACATGCCTGTTCCATTTCGATTTGTACCGCACGGTTACGGGGATCGACATAGTCAAAAAGTTTTTCGCCCGATTTCCGGGTATCGTGTTCGATGGAGGAGTAGAGGAATTCACCAACCCTGACGAGATCACCGAATCTTGAGACAGCGAGGCGAAGGCTGTAGGCACCCGCGAACGAAAAGTTTTCATCTTTGGTTTCTTCTACAGCTTTTTTAGCCACTTCTGTATTGAACAGCATGAGATAGCCGAAATTGAAGTCATCGCGGAGGCTTCCTGCCTGATAATCGATAACAGGGTGTGGAGATGCGTTGCCTTCTTTTATTTCATAGTAATCCGAGTAGATCATCGATGCTGAAGTGGCGTCTGCGACGAGGAGCATTCTTTCGAATCCGAACTGTCCCGGTTCGATGATTGTATCCTGTTTGATATAAGCAAAGTAAGGAGTCGCACAGTTTGCAACGATTGCTCTTATTCCGGCTGAAGACTGAATCGAGTCAACCTTCAGAATTTCAGCACCGGGGAGCGGGGTCAGACCGTCCTGAGTTGCCAGCAAAAATATTTTGTCGACCGTCCCTGTTGATTGCAGATTTGTGATTGTGGTTTTTGTATGTTCTCCTCCGCTGTAAGGAAGGAAAACGGTGATTTGTCTCTCCATGTAAATATCTCCGTGTGTCGTTATTTTCGTTCGGTTAATGTAAAAAGAGTAACTGAAATGTCAGTTAGACTTCAATAAAAGTGTCTAAAAAAGAATAATACAAACTTACTAATTTTTTACGAGAAGGGGAGCGAATAAGGGAAATATAAATGAATAACCGGCTATTGTGGTTCAATTAAATTATGTTTAATTTCATCAACAAATAATCAAATTTCGGTGGTGGGAAATAATCAGCCTTGCTGGTGACGCCGAAAAAAACTAAAGATCACGGGACCATAATTTGGCGGGAGAGTGATCGGAAGGAGGCATGCCAATGAAACGGCTATACATGCTTTTAATCGTATGCTTATTTGTGACGGAGATGTCGGCGATAAATACTTTGATCGCCAGAATACCATTGCAACCCTGGGTACCGGAACGCGCTGCGTACATGAAGGATGTAACTTTGGTGGTGGAGCCAAGGGGTGCATTCACAGAGCAATCGTTATACATTTACTATACAGACAACGGACTGTTCGGTAACAACAATGTTGAGATTGTTCACCGGTTCGAATTGCCACAAGGTGCGATAATGAAAGATCTCTGGATGTGGATGGGTAACAATGTGATGCAAGCGCTGCACATTGATACCTGGAGAGCCAGGAAACTTTACGACAGCATTATCCACATTCCGACGAACCCTGATCCGGGTTATCTGACAAAGATTGGAGAGCAGTATGAGCTCCACATCTTTCCTCTAAGGTCGGGTACAACCCGAAAAGTTAAAATCTCATATCTCGTACCACTTCAATACGCTCAAAACAAAAACATAGCCGAACTTCCTTACGGTCTTTTGAGAGCTAATTCCCTGGTTAATCTTCCTTTGCATATACTGTTCAGGAGGACACATGCGGATACTCCTTTGCCATCGATATATGAAGCGCCGGGGTCGACTTTTGTCCCGAAGGCGGATACGATGGGGTTCAGCTATTTCTATACCTACCTGGGGAATGTGGCGAGTTACCAGTCGCTCAAAATGACTTATGATTTCCCGTTCAATTTCGGGACATATTTCAGTTCGGAGAAAAAGAAACCCGGCGAGAATTATTTTGAACTGGGTCTTTCGCTGGGTACCATATTTAATGTGGATACTTCCCGAACGCCGCAGAGGCTGATGTACGCTTTTGATGTGAGTGGTGATTTCAGCAAAAATCTATCGACTCAGGCGACAAATTTGCGGAAACTGATAACAGGCAGTATCAGGGATGGAGATTCGGCAAGGATCTTTATGGCAGGAGGGAACAACATTGTCGAGATAACCGACGGATGGACCCCCTATTCCGTTATAGCCGGGTGGAATCTTCAAAACATGTTCACAAACTATTTGAACAGCGGACCCGGAATTGCGGCTCAACAGGTGAAGAAACGGAAAATTCTCTGGCTGGACAATGACGCAAGATGGACGATGGATTTCCACGGTATCAGCACTCTGGCAAATTACAAGGCTGTTAACGAATTTGGAACTGGTATTGACCAGATCACATCCAGCGACCTGGTAATGGCATACCTGCCTGTGGGAAGATTCAAACATCAGGATACGATTGCGAGATACAAAGATACGCTCAATTTGATGCTCAGTCGTGGTGGCAGATTCCTTTCCTACACATCAAAATCGACCGTGATGCAGGATTCCCTTCTCAAGAACTATTTCACCAATTTGAGAGTGGATACAACCATTACGAAGTTCAATACATGGTTCAGAAATGAAAACGGTAATCTCGGGATGGGATTCCCCTTCTCGCTGGAGAGGAAGACCACTCATGTGTTGAATCACAACGATGGTAGTGTGAAAGTTGAGTTGAAAAATTCGATGGACAAAATTGCCGTCCTCTCGAAAAAGGTGTTAAGCGGACTGTATGTTGTCTCGGGAATTTACGGATATGATGATGACCTCAGTCTGAAATCGCTGGTCAATCCGCCAATGATGGGAATGAATGTAACAAACGGTACTTTGATGCTCCCTGACTTTCTGGATTTCATCACGAACTTCAATGTTCAGGAACACCCTTCGAAGATAATAATTGCCAGCAATTCCGACAAGTATTACACAGAAGAAGAGATCGCTCAGAAGGTGAATCAGTTCAATGTTATGCTTGGTGAGAAAAAACCAATGATAAGTACTGTAAACCTGCTCGACGGCGAACCATTCGTAATTCCGCCTGTCACCTACAACAACCTGAAGACATACTACGGAAGTGGTTTGCTTCTTTCAAGGATAGCTGAAAAGAGGGGCGGACTGCACTTCGAAAAAGCGATTTATGACTGGGATTTCATTTCGTCGGGTCTGGCAACATCGATGCCTGCACTTGATACCCTGGTTATTAATGCTTCTGCACAGTCGGGTGGTTTGATTTCCGAATTCCGTGAGATAAGGAAAAACCTTAAAAACTACTGGGCACCCCTGTTCTTCATCGGGAAATATCAGAACACGAACACCGTAACAATAGATGTGAAAGCCAAATTCTCCGGAAATGACACACTTTTCACAAAGCAGTACCCATTTACGGTGCAGTTTGATACAATAAGCAGCAGAACAATAATGCCAAGCATCCTGACAAACGAGAAGATAAACGAGATGCTTGTTAATGCCGCATATGATACAGCTTTGATCGTTGACATGGCGTTTAGTGACAGGGTGCTTTGCGACTATACGGCTTTCCTTGTTCTTGAGCCGAATGACACTGTTCATTATCTCATAAATCCTTGGGATGAGAGCAAACTCACAGGTATTCAGAGTGAAGAGGAAGTTGTCGATTCGCTTATGCTCGATATCTGGCCCAACCCCTTCAATTCGATGTCGCTGATCAAACTCAGTCTGCCTGAACTCTCGAGCGTAACACTCAGCATATACGATATCACCGGTCAGTTGGTCAGGGATATCGCAATAAATGAGGAAGTGAAGGGAGCGAAGAGGTATAACTGGAACGGAAAGGACAACTTTAATACCACTCTCGCCAGTGGTGTTTATCTTGTTCACGCACGGATCAAAAATCTTGGTTCGGGCAAAACAGAATTCCTGTCGAAGAAGGTTATCTACCTCCGTTAGACTAAACCTTTATATTTTACGAACCCGGGAAGCGAAAACTCTCCCGGGTTTTTTTGTTTAAATTCCTTCCCGTGCACCACTTCACACTTGAGAAAAACCACTCCGAGCCCCAAATTTGCATTAAAAAAAGCGAAATATGGGCAACTACTATTCACACAACGAAATAACAGAACTTCACCTCGAATCACTCAATTACTTTGAGGAGGCATGGAAACGGGGGCGGAGGAATGAGCGGTATAAACAGGGGATTCACTGGACATCTGAAGAGCTTGACGCAATAAAAAGTGCGAACAGGCATCCATACTCAATCTCCCTTATGAATCACAAAATCAACAATATCATTTCAACACAGAGGCAGTCGAGGAATTCGATAAAGGTCACCTCGGCTGAGGAAAATTCCACCGGTGCAGAGATCGCCACGGCAATATTGAAAGACAAAGAGAGGAGCGAGGACCTTCTGCAACTTGAGAGCGATGTGTTTGATTCCGGTCTTTCGGTCTGTTTTGGGGCGGTGGAAATTGTTCCTGTCTCTCCGGGTGGCGAGATCAGGGTGTCTGCAAAAAAGAGGGATTATCTCGATGTGTTTTGGGACAGCAGTGCGAAGAGTTACAATCTTGATGATGCCCTGTTTATTGCCACAGGTGAGACATTCAGCAGGGAAAGTGTCGAACGAAAATACGGGAGGGTTTCCTCTTCAGGCGATCCTCTTTTTACCCATTCGTTCTACAGAAGTGACAGCGGAAACCTTTTCAGAGGAGGGAAGGATACAGTCAGGCTCATCAACCATTATTGCAGGTCATCGGTGAGGGAGTTTGCCCTCCTTTTCAATGACTGGAGGGATTATCACCGGCTTCCGGGGGGAGTTTATGCCGGGAAGTTTTCGTCACGGGAGAAGGCGGGCAACCGGCTGAGAGAACTCCACATCCCCTATCTGGAGAATGATCAGGAGGTTCCAATACATGAGATCATGCCTGTGGAAGGGGTACAGATTACAAAGTATGTTATGACCGGCGGGGAAATACTCGACATTTTCGATCTTCCGCTGAACAGAATTCCTGTTTCAATCTACAGACCCTTCCATTTTGAGAACAAATTCTGGACTCTTGCCGATCTTTTGGTGGAACCGCAGATATTCCTTGACAGGGTCTTTATGCAAATCGATTACAGCTTTGGCAGGGATGTGAAGAATGTATATCAGGGGAATGTTCATGCACTGGCGGAATCGGAGACTCCCGAAACGGCACTAAGGAAAGCGGAGAAGACGGGGGGAATCATCTGGACAAGAACGGGTGAAGAGGTCTTCCGTCCGTTGAAGGTTTCGGGAGTTAATCCGCAATATTTTCAGATAGCTGCAGTGATGCAGGGATTTATTGAGGATCTTGCCGGTGGCAGAAGTTTTCACGGACTTGCTGACTACAGCAACGAGAGTGGCAAGGCGATTATAGCCAAACAGAAGCAGGGACTGCTTGCTGCGGGGCTGGTTCTCGATAATCTAAGAAGATGGAAATGTGATCTTGGGGAAAAGCTGCTCGAGGGGACACTGGAGTATGAGGGAGACTCCGCGGTGGAAGCGGCACTTCGGCAAATGAGGCGGGAGGAGATACAGGGGGAAAACCTCCCGTCTGCCGAAGAGTTAAAAATAATGGATTATGAAATTACGGTTACAGAAGCACCCTTGAGCAGTGATGAGAAGGCGGAAAAACTTGATCAGCTCATCTCGCTCAATAATGTCTTCCCGGGTTCGGTTCCCATTGATGTGGTGCTGAACTACATGAATCTGGAAACAGGTGACAAAGAAAAGATCATCAACAATTATACAAGTAAACAACCTACAGAGGAGAAAAGAAATGAACAGTGAAGAAAAGAAGGAAATGGAACAGGGAACCGGAGCTGAAATGGTTCCTGAGGCAACTGAAGTTAATGAGCCAAAAACTGAAACCGCCGTTGAGGCAGTACCCGTTGATTCCCCGCAGGCAACAGGGCTTGACGATGAGGCTTTTGTAAAACTGAAAACGGAACTGATGGATGAGATCAGAAAATATTTTGAGCCTCTTCTTAAAAATGAAGTTGTGGCGTCGTTCCCCGTGTCATCGAATGAGTCTGAAGAGAGTGATGATGAAGATGAACCCGTTCCGGAACAGGAGGAGGAATCATTGATCGCAAAGCTGTTGCAGGAAACGAGGCGGTAGAGTGAATGAGGATTTCTTCGTTAATCTTATAAAAGGATTTTCGGGAGGATTGGGACTGGGAGCAGCAAACCATGAAAAATTCCAACTCCGCAGAAAAAATGAGGAGGAGGTTTCCGATATACTACGGCTGTTTGGTGAGCTGGCTGGCGGAGAAAAAGGTGTTCCTTCTTCGGAGGGGGCACCACTTCCCCAAAAGGAGGCTCTGCTCTCACTTCTATCTCCGGGTGTTTTTTCCCTCTACAAAAAATACAGGGAGGGGAAGAAAAAAACAATCAAATATGATGAACCATGGTTATACTGGCAGAATGGATCGGGAGAGAGGGACTGGCTGGGTGACGGTTCGGGAGGTAAAATCAAAAATTCCTTCTACAAGCCGAAAGTAGTTGACCGCTTCAATGAGTGGAAGGAGGGAAGACAGAGGCGGGTCTATCTTTATGAAGACGGGAAACGGGAGTACCATGATCTTGAGTCACGCCCCGAAAAAGGGGGCGGCAAGACGGAGATTGGCGATCCTGTGGAGTTCGAGAAAAAACTGATTCAGAGCTACAAACAGGGGAAAATAACCCTGAAAGACTACGAACTGCTGAAAAAAAGAAACAGGGAAAGGATGGCTGCCGGGTCTTTTGATCAGCCATAAACGGGAAAGAACTTTGCAGACGGTATAAATATGGGTAACTTTGCATCTGAAAATCTTAAAATTTCGAGGAGAAAAATGAGAACTAAAGTTATCGCCGGTAACTGGAAGATGAACAACGACCTTAATGGTACCATTGAACTTATTTCGGGTATAAAAGCTGAACTGGCAAATAAAAATATCGATGCAAAGCTTATCGTTTGTCCCCCCTTCACTTCACTTGAGACAGCGAGAGAGCTGTTAAAAGGAAGCAGCGTAGGACTCGGAGCCCAGAACATGTATTTTGAGGAGAGCGGAGCATACACAGGTGAGATTTCAGCTTCGATGTTGAAATCTGTCGGTGTCGAATTTGTAATTCTTGGACATTCCGAAAGGAGAACCATTTTTGGCGAGTCTGATGAAACCATCAACAAAAAAGTGAAAAAAGCACTCGCATCAGGGTTAAAACCGATATTCTGCATCGGAGAGACACTTGAAGAGAGAGAAACAGGAGTAACTTTTGATGTCATAAAAAGACAGGTCGAAAAAGGTCTTGCGGGAGTCTCACTATCCGAAATGTCGGATGTAATTATTGCCTATGAACCTGTTTGGGCTATCGGAACCGGGAAAGTTGCTTCGCCCGCTCAGGCACAGGAAGTGCATGCATTCATCAGAGGTGAACTCGTTAAACATTTTGGAAGTGAAACCGCAGAAAAAACCATAATTCAGTATGGCGGAAGTGTGAAACCCGATAATGCAAGGGAGCTGCTCGGTCAGCCTGACATAGATGGAGCTTTGGTGGGTGGTGCCTGTCTTAAAGCAGATTCTTTTGTTGGAATAGCACTCTAAAAAAACAGTGTTCGATTTGTAAAGGGCTTCCCTTAAAAAGGGTCGCCCTTTTTTTAATTTAAATAATTCTCTGCTACTGTTCCCACCAGTAAACCACTTTCAGGCTGCTGCTGACCGCACCGGTTCCGGCACCGGTTCCGGCATTCACTGCATTTCTGATGGCTTCACTCGAATAAAGTATATCCCCCGAACCATTACCGATGCAATTACCCGCAGAAGGTAAAGGTGACATGCTTATTACAGCACCGATTATGGTATTATGAATATGAATTATGTCGTCGGCGATGAGCACACCTTTGAAGGTACCGCTGTTTACATTTTTCATTTCAGCGTTTAATGCTGTATTATGAACGACAAGAATTCCTGTCCCGTCAATGTTGGCGGGAGTCCATGAGCCGCCCGAGGGGAGTTCCACATAGGTTACACCTCTAAGAGGGTAAGTCAAAGAAGCCGGGTTTGTGACATACTGGCTGCCACCGGCACCACTCATTGCCACGGCTTTCAGAGTGCCTTCAGGATAACCGTTTGCAGGTCCGCCCATGATGCTGTCAGGCGATGCAGGATATCCACCCGGATAGGTCTGAAGTGTGGCTATGGTATTCAGATTAGCAGGTTTTGAGGGGGCGTAATCCACACCCGTTTTGGTTCCGCCAATTGTCGATGCTCCACTCTGATTCAGTGTGGAAGTCGTCCAGACACCCAGAGTTCCTGAATTTGCCACAACAGAGCCTGCAAGATCATGATCTCTCCCGTCTACAGTAAGATTACCAAGAGTCTGGATTGAATTGTTTGCGGAGATTGCACCTTTAATAGCAGGTGGCAGCATTCCGGCAGAAGTGGCATTCCTGTTGACATAACAAATGGCGGTATAGCTTTTTTGTGAGGAAGTGCCATAACTTGTAAAAGCAAAGGCTTCTATTTTAATGAGATTCATTGCGAGGGCGGTAGTATCTTTCAGTCTTACAGACACCTTTCCTCTCATTACATTCATCAGTGGAAAACCTGTCCGCCAGGCGGTGTCCACGGTAATTTTTCTTAAAGCCATTTGTACCCCTGCTTCAGCTATATTCTTCACCTGATTATTGTCGTAAGTGTTTACAGAAGCGGCAGCAAGGTCGCTGCCCCGTTCGTAAATATTACCCACAGTAATCCCTGCCAGGGCGATCATTCCTGCTAGTAGAATAATTATGGCTTTTCCGGGCATAGACCTTCTCTATCTCGTGCTTAAATTTGAATTATTAAATAGATCGATTAAAAGTGGAAATATAGAATCAAAAATTAATGAAAATTAATCACTCGAACCAGTACAAAATCTGTTGATTAACAGAAAGGGCATTGATCGAGTTGGTTAAATTAACGAGGTTAACAGCATTCATGATTGCCTGTCGCGAGAAGAGGATGCTTCCCGTTCCGTTGCCGATACAATCACCACTTTGGGGGTCGTGTGAGATGGCAATTAGAGCCCCGATTATATTCGTGTGGATTCTCACTATTTCATCCGCCATAAAAACACCCGCAAAAACACCTGAATTAATGTTGGTTATAGTTGCGTTCACGGATGAATTGTGGATTACAAGAATTCCTGTTCCATCCACATTCGCAGAGTTCCAGGAGCTGCCCGACGGGAGTTCCACATAAGTTACCCCTCTGAGAGGATAGGTGAGGTTCACAGGGTTTGTAACATACTGGCTGCCACCAAGTCCTGCGAGGGCAATCGATTTCAGGGTTCCTTCGGGATATCCGTTTGTCGGTCCTCCCAGCAGACTGTCAGGAGAGCGGGGGTAACCGCCGGGGTATGTCTGATTGTAGGCGACAATCGATGCATTTGCCGGTTTGGAGGGGGAGTAATCTGTACCACCTGAATTGGTGCCTCCGATGGTTGAAGAACCGCTTTGATAGAGACCGCCTGTAGTCCAGATGCCAAGACTTCCCGTTCCGGAGAGGAGTGCCCCACTGATTGTATGGTCTCTTCCGTCCACATTCATGTCACCGAGTGTGGTGATAGTGCTGTTGGTGGTTGCTGCTCCTTTAATTGAAGGAGGGAAGATGGTGAGTCTTTTAAACCTGTTGAAGTAACATGTTGCAGTCCATGATTTGAAATCATCAGTGCCTCCCATAGTTGCTATGGAAACCACTTTGACAACGGAAGTGGTATCGAAGATGGTATCTTTAAGTCTGACATTGATAGTGCCGCCGAAGAGCTTCAGGTTCTGGTAGCCGGTTCTCCAGGCGGTGTCCTTGATCATTTGCCTGACTGCCATCTGTGCACCTGCTTCGGCAATGTTTTTAACCTGCATGTTGCCGTAGGAATCAGTAGTTGACTGATTCATTTTTCTGCCTGAATCGAAAATATTCATGTAAGTGATCCCGGCGATGCTGAGAATTCCAGCGAGTAAAATTATTAAAGCTTTCCCGGGCATGGTTTACCTCAGATTTCTTGGTTTGTAAAGTTTTTCCCAGTTGGAATACGAATACTGGTTGTCATATTTCACTGAGCTCATTGTTGAAACTGTAACCTTGAATGATCTTATTTTAGATTTGAAGGAAGTTTCCACTCCCAAACTGTCGTAATATCTGAATCTCAAACTCGTTATACCCCAGTTATTTAAAACCGCGGTATTGTTGTTTACCTTCCTGTAGAGCGGCATGTCACTCGGGTTTTCGGTGGCAGTAAGTTCTGATGTGGTACCGAGGTAATAGGTAATTGAATCGACCGTGCCGTTGTTATCAAAATCGGTTCTGAAGCTCATGTATGTTGGTTCTGAAACCCTGATTTTTATCGAGTCAGTAACTCTGTACCCCATGTTTTTGAAGTCGTACTGAAACACCTCGGTAAGGGCAACCATATTCTGCTGGGTATTTGTGTTCATATACTGTTGCGATGCCGTAGTGGAGAGGTTGTTGTTAACGGTCATCAACATCAGGGTTATAAAAGCTGAGATCAGAGTTGCACCGATCAGGTCTAACATCGCAGTCATATCAGTAGATAAAGAGATATTCCAGAACGACTGTGTTCGAAAGATAAGGACTGCTTACGGTGACAGTCATTTTCTTGGCAAAGGTTCTGACGGTTTTAGTGGAATCGGGCCAGGTCTCGCTTACATATCCAATTCTCGAAGAAATTGAAAACCTGTCTGCGCGGGGTGTGCTGACCATTCTTGTGTAGTTATTATAATCGTCGAAGTCGTCGAATGTGGTAAGGCTTCTGAAATTTCCCGTCCAGGAAGAATCGGGAGTTGTATAGGTCTCGCCTGTCTCCCTTCCGAGAGAGGCAGGGTCGGTCAGATTTCCAATGGCATTCAGAGTACCGGCAACTGCGGCTTCATCAAATTTTTTCCCTTTCGCCTCATCAATCAGGGACTGCCCCAACCCGATGGCTGAGATATAGAATTCATTCGAGACGGCAATATCAGACTGATTCAGAATGATACTGTTCGTGGAGAGGAGAAATATTCCAAAAAGGACGAGACCACCAAGGGTGATCATTGTATTGGGAGCCACTGTGCAACAACTTGTTTAGTTGAAAAATAAAACTTTACCGCATTTCAATGTAATAACTTAAGAGGAATAAATCAAGTGATACAAGACACTAATCGAGGTAAAAGCTGAGGTCAGACAAAGATTTCCATAGTGTGCAGAAATTCTTCTTTTGAAATCCCTTTGTTGCCGGCTTCAACGAGCTGGATGTAGAATGTTTTGAGCTTGATGGCGGGGATTCCGAAGAGGAAACTTATTTTGGAAATGATGGCAACTTCTTCAACGGTTACCTTGCCGTCAGCGAGCATCAGGTAGAGGAGGTCATAGATCAGCGAAAGTTTTTCCCTTTTTCGCTCCGGGATAACGACATGCAGGAAATCTGAAGGGGATTGAATTATTTCTGCGGTCTCTTCAGGCAGGAATCCGAGTTTTGTACCAATTTCAATAATCAGTTTTGATTCAGTTTCATGAATTTCCAAATCACCTGCTGCAAGATAGACCATCAAAGAGAGTTTATTTAACCGTTCCTGCAGGTTTGCAGCAATCCCGTCCTGATGAACCGGCGGGACTGTCTTGCCGCCGTGCGTTGGCGGATTGTTCTTTTTGTTCAGTTTATCCAAAATGTGAAGGCTGCAGAGATGGTGAGGGAAACAACAATTATTCCAACGGTGATAATTTTTGCTCTGAGGGGCATTTTCCCTCCACTGTGATAATAGTGGATATATTTCCCTACGAACCGGTTGTGGAGGATAAGATTGTGGAATTTCTCCGAACTTCTCGCAAAAAATATCGATGCAAGAATCAGGAAGATTGTGCCGGGCATCAGGGGGATGATAAAACCGATGATTCCGAGTACCATAAACGAAAAACCGAGCCCGAAGAGGAGGTATCTTTTTATGCGGTTGTCTTCAATGTTTATTCTGCTCATTAACTCTCTTTTTATTTGAATAAATCCACAGGTTAATTAAAAAGTTCCTTTTAATGAAGAGAATCTCTCTCGTCCGACCATTGTTTTATTGAGTCTGAAAGGCCGGAGATGTCGAGTATCTGCTGAACCTGGGGGGAGATATTAATAATTGAAACCATGTCCATGAAATGTACGCCGACTTCGGGGCTTTTTGCCATTGCAGCTCTGAAAAGGAGCAGAAATGCTCTGATACCGGCGGAGGAGACATAGTCAACCTTGTCGAGGTCTATAACGACAGGGGCTCTGTAGTCACGAATGAAGGGTTCCACGGTATTTCTGAATTCTTCAACAGCAACAGCGTTTAGTGAACCGTCGCAAAGGATGAAGAACTTGTTATCTTCGGCATTTATTGTAAAGTACATTAAAAATCTCCGGAAAGAGTTAAATTGAAAGTGACAATATATGAAGTTTCGTTTTTTTAATAAACGAAAAGTTTTAATTGTCATGGATTCAGAATGGAAGCACCCGTGACGGGAAACAATCTGAACTTTCATTCAGTAAAACCATCATTAAATTTTCAATCAGATTCGAGGAAGAAAAATGAAACGAACGATTAAACTTATCACACCGCTTCTTCTGTTGCTGTTGTTCGCAGGATGCGGTTCAATCGTAAAGCTCTCTGACAGTGGTGTACTCTACAGCAATGCCTGGAAGCTGGTAAAGATCAACGGGCAGGTTGCAGTGAAACCGGCAAACTCCGGCGATGTTACTTTGGCGGTTGTTGCAGGAGTAAACAGTTTTGGCGGCAATTCAAGCTGTAACCAGTATTTTGGAAATGTAACTGTATCGGGTGACAAAATAACATTTGGTGATCTCGGTTCCACAAAGATGGCATGTGACGACATGAATCTGGAGATCAACTATTTTCAGGCGCTGAAGAAGGTTGACAGGTTTTCCGTGACGGGTGAGACATTGTTCCTCTATTCCGGTGGTCAGGTCGTGCTTGAATATCAGGCAACCAAATTAAAGTAGCCAAGCAAAATAAATGACTTTATTTCGGTCAAAAAATAAGTTACATTAAAAGTTAGTTTTTTTATTTTTTCCGGAAAAATTCATTTCATGCTAGAACCATTTGTAATCAAAACAGAAAATCTTGATCTTGTCAACTCAAAAGCCCGTCATATCGAGCTGTTAAAAGAGGACGAGTCTCTTTTTGAGAAGGAATTTGGCTTAAAAGTAGAGAAGGGATACCTTGAGTTCCCTGAGGCACTCGAGTTCATCTACAGTTTACTGGCACACGGACCGGGATTTGGCGAGTGGGGTTTCTACCTTTTTATACACAGAAAAGACAAGGCACTGATAGGTGCGGGCGGATTTAAAGGAAAGCCGAACAACGGCGTTGTTGAAATCGGATATGGTACCGCTGAAAAGTACCGCAACAGAGGTTATGCGACCGAAGCTGCGAGGGCTTTTCTTCATTTTTCGTTTAAGGACAGCTCGATTATAAAAGTTATCGCTCATACGAGACCTGAAGTGAATGCGTCGAACCATATACTGAACAAACTCCGTATGGTAAGGACTGATGATTATGTAGATCCAGTTGACGGGCTTGTCTGGAGATATGAAATGACACGAAGCATGTATTTCCAGATGAAGAGAGCCGGGGATCTTTAGTCATTTTGTAATCCTGATTTTTAAGGCTGTCTCATTACGGGCAGCCTTTCTTTTTTCTGTTGCATCAATCAATTAACAAACACAATGGACCTCTTGAACTACTACGAACTTGAGAAGAAATACCGGCTGGCTCAGAAATATTATGATCAGAGCAAGTATAACGAGGCATATACAATTGCGGGAGAGATCAGAAATGAGATAATGCAGGGTCTCGACAAAGTGAAACTCTCGCGCAACATCGCAAAGGGTGCCGGCTGGCTGGCTGCATTTCTCACGGGCGGATTTGGTGCCGAGGACCTTCTGATCGTTCCTGCAATTAATAAGGTGGTTCTCTCACTTTTTGGGGTCAATCTTGATGGACTGATGGACCTCCTCGGGCGGGCTACCTACATGAAACTGATATGCAGTACCCTGGAGCCGGGAATAATGGCGAGGGTTCCTCAAAAAGATATGCTCAGGGATTTTCTTATTCTCTACAAGCTCAGTAATTCAAGGCAGGATGACAGTTGGTTGAAGAGTGTTTTTCGCCTGATTAATCCATTTGCGGATGAAGGACTGAACGGAAACGAGCACCATTACGACATCCCCAAACTGCTTCACGAGTTGTATCTGGAGGCAAGCAAACTCTCGATGGAGACCGAGCCGTATGGTGACCTGCTCCTGATTTATCTTCACGCTTTCGGATACAGGACACAGAATCTCTACCATTTTCTCCTGATCGGAAGGGAGCACCTTGTAAGGGATTTTGACAATGCGAGTGCGTCAGGTTCGAGCCGTTATTCCCGTGGCGGTTCAGGCGGAAGCAGCTACACATCCTCAACGGGAACCGGTGGAAAATACATTGATCCGATGGATAAATACTACGGCGACATCCTCGGGTTGAATGGCGACTACAGCAAGGAAAACATCAAGAAAAAATACAGGGAACGGATGAAGGAGAGCCACCCCGACTCGAAAGCGGGTTCGAATGCACAGGAGGGGAAACGGGCTGAAGAGGCATCCAAACGGATAAACTCAGCCTATGCCTATTTCAAAAAGAGATACAATTTCAAGTAAAATAATTGTCTTTATAGTACCTTTTCACATCGGTTTCAGACTCCTCTTCTTCCTCCCATGAATATTTTTTAGGGGGGTCATATTTTCTGAAGAGCATGGCTGAAATCATGCCTGCAATTCCACCCGAGAGATGTCCTTCCCACGAAATTCCCGAATCGACGGGGAGAAGTCCCATCGAAAGAGAACCTCCATAAACAAACACCACGAGTAGAGCGAGGGCTATCGAACGGATATCCCTTCTTACCACACCGCTGAAAAAGAGAAATGATGCCAGTCCGTAAACCAGAGTGGATGCACCGATGTGAATCGCCGGTCTGCCGATGACCCAAAGGATTATTCCGCCGAGCACATACATCAGAGGTATCGCTTTTCGGGAGCCAACGGGATAAAAGAAAAGTACAAGAAAGCCCAAAACGAACAACGGTGGTGTGTTCGACATCAGGTGTTTGAAGTCGCCGTGAATGAGGGGTGAGAGAAATATTCCCAGGATATGGTCGGTATCTCTCGGGGCAATACCGAGCCACGAGAGAGACATCCCGGTGAACCATTCGGTCAGTTTGATGATCCAGAGTATCGCAATGAAAAGAGAGGGGATTGTAACAGCATAGCTGATCCGGTCCCAGATGACCTGAAGATTCAGAATATCTCCTTCTACTGAAGAATTAACAAAAAGCGGTTAAACGGAACAGGAATGAAACAATTCCGTTTTAAATGTTCCGGAAAATTCGAGAACAATTTTGCAATATAAAATATTTTGAGTAATTTTGCGGTGCACCTTTAGCTCAGTTGGTAGAGCATATGACTCTTAATCATCAGGTCGCGGGTTCGAGTCCCGCAAGGTGCACCAGGAAAGCTCTCAATGTTATTGGGGGCTTTTTTTGTTAAGGGAGGAGGAATGAACTATGATCTATGAGTTGTTGCATTTGAGCCCTTGTGGCGACATGTGGGTAGGGGACGCGGATACACGCAGATTAGACGGATTTACGCGGATGGGGTTGATGGGAAAAAACCGATAGCCCGGGGATTTATCCCCGGGAATAATTCGGGTTAGACAGAAAATGGAATCCCTACAATTTTTTCAATTCGTTTTGCATGGAGGAGAGAGAAATGCAAGAGAATGAATTGTTAGCAGAATATAAAATTCTACGCGAGAAATACGAATTGTTGTTGAAGTCTCATGAGGATATCATTGAGCAACACAAAAACGAGATGATTCTTCACAGAAAGCATGTAACGCTTTTGAAGGAGATGGGCTGGCTTACAAAGATAGGGGCTTGGGAGCTGGATATTGAAACGAAGTCTCTGCTTTGGACTGATGAGGTGAGGGCGATTCATGATGTTGAAATGTCGTATCACCCGGAGCTGGAAGCGGGGCTAAAATTTTATGTTCCCGAATCGAGAGTGAGAGTGGAGGAGGCTTTGTCTCACTCGATAAAGACAGGAGAAGTGTTCGACCTGGAACTGGAACAGATCAGCGCAAAAGGAATCAGGAAACAGGTTCGCGTTATAGGGAGAACTGACCTGGATGCCGGGGTGGTTTACGGTACTTTTCAGGATATCACAGAGCAAAAACTGATTCAGGACACCCAGCTTTTTTTGATCAACAGCAGATACCTCGAGAACAGGGAAACTTTTTTTGAGTCTCTTGCACGGTTCCTTTCAGAGAGTTTGAACATGGAGTTTGTCTGTATTGACAGACTGACCGGCGGGAATCTTGCTGCGAGAACTCTGGCGATGTATTACAAAGGAAAGTTTGACGACAACATCGAATACACTCTTAAGGAGACTCCCTGCGGTGAGGTGGTTGGCAAAAACATCTGTTACTATCCCAAAGGAGTGAGGCATCTTTTCCCCTACGATCAGGCGTTGCAGGATATGACTGCCGAGAGTTATGTGGGGACCACGCTCTGGAGTTCCGACGGCAAGCCGATTGGATTGATAGCGGTGATTGGCGAAAAACCTTTGGAAGATCATCATTTGGTGGAAACCATTCTTAATCTCGTTTCAACGCGGGCTGCCGGTGAACTTGAGAGAAGCGAAGTGGAGTACCAGTTGAAGTTGAGGCAGGAAGAGCTGGAGAAACAGATTTCTCTGAAAGACAAGTTTTTCTCGATTATAGCACATGACCTCAGAAATCCTTTTCATGCTTTTTTAAATCTGACCGAAATTATGGCTTATGAGGGAGAGGAACTTACAGTTTCCGAGATGCTCAAACTAAGCAAGGACCTGAACAGAAGTGCCAAAGGATTGTTCAACCTCCTTAACAACCTTTTGGATTGGGCAAAGCTACAACAGGGAATGATTACATTTAAGCCGGAGAAAATCCCGCTGAACGAACTTATTGAACAGCATGTTGAATTGCTGAAGGAGCAGGGGAACCAAAAGGATATTAAGATAACCACTGATCTGGCGGATGATGTGGTGGTTGATGGTGACAGAAACATGTTGAATTCGGTTGTCCTGAACCTGCTTTCCAATGCTCTGAAGTTCAGTAACAGAGGTACCACAATTTTAGTAAAGACCGGATTGACTGAAGAAAATATGGTACAGGTTCTGGTGAAGGATAAAGGAATCGGCATCCCCGCAGATATCCTCCAAAACCTCTTTAAAATTGGAGAGAAAACGGGAAGACTGGGTACCGCCGGGGAAAGAAGCAGTGGTCTCGGTCTCCTTCTCTGCAAAGAGTTTATCGAAAAACATGGTGGCAGGTTGTGGATTGAAAGCAGCATCGGCGAAGGGAGCACATTCTTTTTTACTTTACAGAGAGATGAATTGTGAAGGCTGAGGGCTGAAGTTTGAAGTATGAAGTTTGAAGTATGAAGGCTGAATGGTGAAGGCTGAAAAATCAATAGCCTGTGGTTTTAACCACAGGGAGAGGGGTCAAAGGTTTGAAAAATTGAAGGGGACGCGGATGCACGCAGATTAGACAGATTTACGCAGAGAGGGGATAGTTACACGGACTCCACGGACTGGACACGGATATCACGGATGATGTTTGCTGAAGATCGCATTGTTTTTTGGTTCAAATTTGTATATTGCAATCGAAATTTAAATAACACTGTTACATAAAAAAAAGGAAATCCAATGAAAAAATCGTATATATTTCTTTTCATTTTGGTTTTTGTGCCGATGTCGTTTGGTCAGATAGTACCAAAATTTGGTTTGGGCATCAATGGTGGTGTGGCAATCCCTTCGGGAGACATGGGTGACATCTACAAAACCGGATTTGGCGGAAGTGTCACATTTGTATTGCCGTTACCGATTCCCGTGGAATTGTCGGCATCTGTAGGTTACTACTCATTCAAATTCAACAACGATTATTTCGCAACTCAGTTGAAACAGGCTACAGGTGCGACCCCAACAGTTGATGTTGATGCGCCTTTGAATCTGATTCCGTTGACCGTAAATGCGAGATATTACATGACGCCCGTTGGTATCCGTCCATATGGTGAAGTCAATCTTGGTCTTGGCATTGCATCGATGAAAAATGTGTTTCTCCAGGGTTCCGGAAACTCGATGTCAATAAAGACTGAAGATAAATCGGAAACCAAACAATACCTCGCAGCAGGTGTTGGTGTCTTGATTGGCGTTGGAATTGTAGCTGATATTGATGTAAACATCCGTTACGCACTCATGGGACAGGAATTCAGCCAGATGACCGCAAGCGGAAACTCCGTTTCCTATTCATCATCAACAGGTTCCTACCTCGGAATAAATGCCGGTCTCAGACTTAAATTATAATTTTTTTGAGGGATGCAGAATATTGTAAATCTGCGTCCCTCTAAATTTTCTCTATTGTTTTTCCTCCCTGTGGTTGAAACCACAGGCTATTTGTTTTTCCCCTGTGGTTAAAACCGACAGGCTATTGTTTTTCAGCCCTCAGCATTCGTTATTCAGCCTTCACAATAAATTGAAACAAAATCTAATTTATTTTGTTTAAAACAATCAAAGGTTTTTATCTTTGGAATTTAGATTTTTAATATTCAATTTAATCGAGGTATAAAATGCGTACAAAAACACTTCTTCTTTTCTTCTTATTTATGGGTTCGTATCTGGTTGCTCAGCGTGCCCAACCACTTAGCTTATTTGAGATTAAACAAGTAATGACATACTCCACGGACATCAACGAACTTGTTGAGAAGGTTAAATCTCTGGATAAACGATTTGAGGTTACCGGGGAGATCAGTGAGAAAGGGACGAAATTCTCTAATGGCAGATTCCAATTCACGCTCTCAGCCAATCGCGGTCAACAGGTGATCTACCAAGAGACTGTCAGCAAAAATGGAATCGGAAGGACCCCGGATCTGCTCACTGAAGTCAAAGTCGACGGCTTCAAGGAAGATCCAGGGAGCATACCATCACGAATTTCGATGAGCAAGGGGCCTTGGAAATTTTCGCAAAACGAGAGTAAAGAGAAAGGCAATAGCAATATAATAATTTGGTATTCCAAACAGTAAAAGTGACCTTCCGTGTGGGATCCATTTCACGAGAATTGAGGGAATCGGTGCGATTGAATTGCCCGGATCCCTTATACAATCTTAATCATTAACTTTAATCGAGGTATAAAATGCGCACAAAAACACTTCTTCTTTTCGTTTTTCTTTTAACCGGGATGGCTTTTTCTCAGCAGGGGGGAACCGGGAGGATCAGTTTCAAGCAGATTACCCAGCTAATGGAATTGCCGACACAACAAGTGATCGGGGAGGTTTTAAAAGAAATGGGTAATGAATTTAGCTCAGATAGTGACTTTAAAAAAGGCGATGAGCAATTTCGGATAGTCGCCGATCCTGCCACAGGAACTGCAACTTATAACGAACCCCCTGCAACCAAACAACGGCGTGACGAAATAAAATCCCAGGCTATTGCAGCGGGTCTCAAAGTTGAAAGGGAGCAGGGACTAAGATATGTTCGATTAAAGGGAAACAATTATTCAGTAGTGATTAATGGTGACGGAAGTATCGAAATCAAAAAGTTAAAGTAATTCCGGGCTTTTCCCCTTATATTTTGGTATGAAAATACCAGCAATTTCCTTTGTTCTCACGCTTTTGGTGATGACCCTTTTCGCCGGCTGCGAGAGTACCACATCCCCTGAGATCCCTCCCGTAAGTGAAGAAAAATTCTTCATTAGCGGGGCGGATCTTTCGTTTTTACCTTTGATAGAAAGGGAGGGGACGATCTTCCTCAATTCCGACAGCATAGCCGAACCAATGCTCATCACCTTGAAAAAAGCAGGAGTAAACACCGTAAGAGTTCGTCTGTTCAAGGATCCGGATGAGTTTGATCAAAGTTTTTCCGGAGTTCGATTGTTTTGTTCCCGCCTCAGAAGTGAAGGTTTTCGCGTCATGATTTCGGTGCACTATTCAGATACCTGGTCGGATCCCGGTCATCAGGAAATGCCTTCAGCCTGGAGGGGGATAACCGGTTCCGCTCTCATTGATTCGGTTTACGAATATACGAAGATGATCGCAGAGGAGATTAAACCGGATTATATCCAGACAGGGAATGAGATAAACATCGGTTTCATGTTTGAGCCGGGGAGGATTGCAAACTCTGACGGAATTTTTCGTACTCTGCTTGATACAACAGCAAAAGCCGTCAGGAAGTATTCTCCCGGAACGAAGATTGTGATTCACTATGCAGGATTGGACTGGTCAGATGGATTTTTCCGTTCGATAAAGGGTGCTGATTACGATATTATCGGACTTTCATATTATCCGCTTTACCACGGTAAGAGGATTGACGCTCTTGACTCTGTAATCACCGGACTCAATCGGGAGTTTGGGAAAAAAGTCGCAATTGTGGAAACATCATATCCATTCACTTTGGGGTGGAATGACTGGACGCATAATGTACTGGGAACCAATGATCAACTTCATCCCGGTTATCCCGCAACACCTGAGGGACAACACCAGTTTCTGAAAAAGGTTTTTTCTGAAGTTCGGGAGTCGACAGGTGGTGCAGGTGTTTGTTACTGGGGTGGCGAGTGGGTTGCATTTCGGGGCACCACTTCCACCAACGGTTCTTCCTGGGAAAATCAGGCTTTATACGATTTCAATTTCCGCGTTTTGCCGGTGGTGAAGGCGTTTAGCGGGAAGTAAGGCTGAATTTTGGAAGGCTGAGGGCTGAATTTTGAGATTAGAAGTTTGGCTTTCGGAAAAGGAGCGACAATCGTCTCGATTGTCCTGCCGATAACTTTCGGGAAATTTTCTCTCCCTGTGGTTAAAACCACAGGCTATTTGTTTTTCAGCCCTCGCTATTCATCCTTCGTATCTCTCCCCCTGTTGTTAAAACCGACAGGCTATTGTTTTTCAGCCCTCAGCACTCGTTATTCAGCCTTCACAATAAATTGAAACAAAATCTAATTTGTTTTGTTTAAAACAATCAAAGGTTTTTATCTTTGGAATTTAGATTTTTAATATTCAATTTAATCGAGGTATAATATGCGTACAAAAACATTTCTTCTTTTCGTTTTCCTTTTAACCGGAATGGCTTTCTCGCAACAGAACGAGACCTCCAAACCGATCAGTTTCGGCGAAGTGCTCTCTATTTTAGATATTGGCAGACTCAGTACGCTTAAAATGACTCTCAAGGATTATGGGTATATTCCTGATTGGGAAAATCGCGACACATACAGGAAAGGGATGCACAGATTTCAGATGTTCAGAAAGTCTAAAACAGATGATTTCTTCACATTTCTGGAGTTAAACCTTACCACGGAGAGGGAAGAAAGTCTGAAAGCCGATGCATTGGCAGCGGGTTTCAAGATCGTGAAAGAGGATACGGAGAATATTGAGATGTCCAATAATATCTTTGTTATTAATCTCAAAAAGGGCCAACAGATCGAGATCACAAGAAAATAGCAAGTTTTCAATTTTTTGTCACCAAATTTAATCGAGGTATAATATGCGTACAAAAACACTTCTTCTTTTTGTTTTTCTTTTAACCGGAATGGCTTTTTCACAGGATGGAGGGACCGGATACATTTCTTTTGAAAATATCACCGTTTTGCTTACACAGAGTAATTACAAAATGAGAGCAACTCTGAAAGAGTGGGGTTATGAAAGCAAAACAGGAAAAGAATGGAAGAAAGGTGAGGAGTTGTTCCAACTTTTACCGGAGGCAGACGGCAAAGCATACTATTACGCTGAAACGCGCCCATCGACGGAACGGCGTGCGGAGATAATAACCCAATGCAAAAACGCCGGACTTAAAGTTGAAAGAGAGGTTGGAAACTCTTATATCTTATTAAAAGGTTCCGGTTATGTTGTTGATATATCTACAAACGCGGGCATAAAAATAAAAAAACTTAGGCAGAAGTAGGTAATTTTCCCCTTATATTTTGGTATGAAAATACCGGCAATTTCCTTTGTTCTCACGCTTTTGGTGACATAAAAAAGCTATGATCTATTAACTATGAGCTAGTTGAACATTTCGGAAAAGGAGCGACAATCGTCCTCGATTGTCCTGACGACAGCTTTCGGGAAATTTTCTCTCCCTGTGGTTAAAACCACAGGCTATTTTCTCTCCTGTGGTTGAAACCACAGGCTATTGATTTTCAGCTCTCATCTGCGAAAATCTGCCTAATCTGCGTCCCCAAATTTTTTTATTTCCTGTGGTTGAAACCACAGGCTATTGTTTTTCAGCTCTCATCTGCGAAAATCCGTGTGCAATCCGTGAAATCCGTGGAACCATTAACACAATCTGCGAAAATCTGTTAAATCTGCGTGTATCTGCGTCCCCTTTATTTTTTTTATTTCCTGTGGTTAAAACCACAGGCTATTGCTTTTCAGCCTTCGCAATTCAGCCCTCGTTATTCATCCTTCGTTATTCAGAAATTCAATTTTTTTCCTTAATTTAATATTGTCGTTCATTTCTATTTTTAATGCCAAACGGGAGCAAGGTGGCGTGATATAATGAAGAGCAAACAGGTAAAATCAAAGAAACGGGTAGCTGAACATGGTGAAGTATTCACTTCCGAGAGGGAGGTGAACGCCATGCTCGACCTCGTGAAACAGGAAACAGAACGAATCGAATCACGATTCCTTGAACCCGCATGCGGTACAGGGAATTTCCTCGCCGAAATACTCAACAGAAAACTTGCAGTTACAGACAAAAGATATAAATCCGCTCAAACGGAGTGGGAATTTTATGCAATTCTCGCCGTTTCGAGCATTTACGGGATCGACATTCTCGAAGATAATGTGATTGAGTGCCGGGAGCGGCTTTTGAGAATATTTGCTGAGCGGTACGGGCAAAATTTTGGCGGGAAGTGTAACCCCCAATGTTTGAATGTGGCATCATTTATTTTGAAACGCAATATTTTATGGGGTGATGCCTTGAGTCTGAAAACTCCCGATGGTTTAGCCCTGCCAATAGTTTTTTCCGAATGGAGTCCCGTAAGCGATAACGGTATAAAAAGGAGGGATTTTACGATGGCGAACCTTTTGGAAAGCCAGCCGATGAATGAACCGAATCTTTTTTCCGATCTGGGGGAAAGGGCTTTCCTTCCCACACCTGTGGCGGAATTTCCCGTTGTACATTTTATGAAACTTGGAGTTGAAGATGGTTTCTGAATACAACCCCGATGTTCTCTCGTGTCTCGCAAATTTGAGTAATGACGAGGTTTTTACTCCGCCCGATCTCGCAAACAGAATTTTGGACATGCTGCCGGAAGAGCTCTGGAGCGATAAAAATACAAGGTTTCTCGATCCCGTCAGTAAATCGGGGGTGTTTTTAAGGGAGATCGCAAAAAGACTGATTGCCGGTCTTGAGACGGAGTTCCCCGACAGGCAGAAGAGACTAAACCACATCTACAAAAACCAGTTGTTCGGCATTGCAATTACAGAACTGACGGCTCTCCTTTCGAGAAGAAGTGTTTACTGTTCAAAAACCGCAAACGGAAAATACTCGGTTTGTGACCTCTTCGAAGGTGAGGAGGGGAACATAATTTTTGAGAGAACCGAACACTCGTGGGTAAACGGTAAATGCACATTTTGCGGTGCCTCCGAGGCTGTTTATTCCCGTGGCGATGAACTCGAATCGCACGCCTATCAATTTATTCACACAGAAAACCCGGAAAATATCTTTAACATGAAATTCGATGTAATTATTGGAAATCCTCCCTATCAACTAAACGATGGGGGAGGGACTGGTGCAAGTGCTATTCCCATCTATCAAAAATTTGTTGAGCAAGCGAAAAAATTAAATCCGAATTATTTAATAATGATCATACCCTCCAGATGGTTTACAGGAGGCAGAGGGCTTGATGATTTTCGTGACAGCATGCTGAGGGATCAAAGAATGAAAATCTTACATGATTTTTGGAATGCTTCAGATTGCTTCCCCGGAGTCGAGATTAAAGGTGGAGTATGCTATTTCTTATGGGATAAGAACTACAATGGAAAATGCCAAATATATTCCTACGAAGATTTAAATAAGATGACAGAATCCTTCCGATATCTGATGATGGACGAGGGTGGAAGTTTCATTCGTTATAATAGAGTTATAACGATTCTTGAAAAAATTAATCGGCTAAAAGAAGATAAATTTTCTGATATAGTAAGTGCAAATGATCCTTTCGGCTTCGACCAAAGAGAGGAAAATAGTTACAGGAGAATAAAACCTAATTTTTCAAAAAGAGATGGAAATGATTCCATTCTGGTATATTACTTTGGTTGGCAGCGAGAGGGTGAAAGGTTTATTTCTCTTGAAAATATTAGAAAAAACCAGCACTTGATAGATTCCTATAAACTTTTTTTCCCTAAAGCATGGGGTAGCGGGTATTTAGGAAAAGACTGGCTCAAGCCAATAACAGCCTTACCAAAATCAGCCTGCACAGAAACATATCTGCTTGTAGGTCCATTTAAAGACATTGTGGAAATGGAAAATGTTTATTCTTATACTCAAACCAAATTATTTCATCTTCTTGTAGGTGTTGTCAAATTAACACAAAATGCGATGAAAAAAGCTTACTCCTTCGTCCCCATCCAGGATTTTTCGGAGTCATGGACAGACGAGAAGCTGTATAAAAAATACGGTTTGACACAGGAGGAGATAGATTTTATCGAGTCGATGATAAGACCGATGGAGTTGGGGGATGGAGAGTAAAAATGCCGTTTTTGGAAGAAATTCGCAATATTTAAATTGTCGCTACAGTGTGGCGACAATTGGTGAGCAATGAAAGGTGAATTGTCGCTACAGTGTAGCGACAATTGGTGAGCGATGACAAGTTAATTGTCTCTACTGTGTAGAGACTATTAGTAAACGATAAAAAGAATTGTCGTTACAGTGTCACGACAATTGGAAAGACAGATAACAATTTTGGTAAGAAATAATGCCTAAAAACTTTTTTCCGCAGAAGCCTGAAGCAAATCCCGTGATATACGCATACGAGGATACACATCCACAGTATGCGGGTCTCCTCAAAATTGGTTTTACAGTTCGTGATGCAAAGACGAGGGTGGGGCAGCAGTATCCAACGCTTAAGCCGGGGGAGCCTCCCTACAGGATACTCCTTGAGGAGCCTGCGATGCGGAACGACGGGTCGGTATTTACAGATCACGAAGTCCACAGGTTCCTGCGGAAGAAGGGGTTCAGAAATCCCGAAGGTGAATGGTTTGCCTGCGGGGTCGATGATGTAAAAGTTGCCATAGTTGCGATAAAAACGGGAGTAAGAAATGAGGAGAACCGGACACTTGATTTTGAGATGAGACCCGAGCAGAGGGAGGCGGTGGAGAAAACAGCCCGGTATTTCAGAAGTTTCAGTGCCGAGAATCCCGGCAAAACACCCCACTTCCTTTGGAATGCCAAAATGAGATTTGGTAAAACCTTTGCATCATATCAGCTTGCCAAAAAACTGGGGTGGAAAAAACTGCTTGTTCTTACCTTTAAGCCCGCTGTTCAAAGTGCGTGGGAGGAAGATCTTAATTCACATCTGGATTTTGAGGGGTGGCAATTCATCAGCAGGAACGGCAGGAGGATGGAGGATGCCGACACTTCGAGACCCGTGGTTTGCTTCGGTTCGTTTCAGGATTTTCTCGGGAGAAACGAGGCAGGGGGGATAAAGCCGAGGAACGAATGGGTGCACACCACCAACTGGGATTGTGTGATCTTTGACGAGTACCATTACGGAGCATGGCGGGAAAATGCCAAAGACCTCTTCGAAGCCGAAGACAAAAAGGAGAGGGAATTTGCGAACGGGAAATGGCTTGAAGATTTTGATGAGAGCATCATGCCGATCACCACAAACGCATACCTTTATCTTTCGGGTACTCCTTTTCGGGCAATTGTATCGGGTGAATTTATAGAAGAGCAGATTTTCAACTGGACCTACTCCGACGAACAAAGAGCAAAAGAGGAGTGGAAAGGGGACGAAAATCCATACGCCTCACTTCCCCGGATGGTTATGCTTACATATCAGCTTCCGCCTTCCATCAAGGATGTGGCAAGGGGGGGTGAGTTTGACGAGTTTGATTTGAATGAATTTTTTAAAGCCGAGGGGGAGGGGGATCAGGCAATATTCAAATATTTGAATGAAGTGCAGAAGTGGCTCGATCTGATCAGGGGGGCTTATCTTGCGACAACCATCGACAACCTCAAGCTCGGAGCACAAAAACCACCCATGCCGTTTTCGGATGTGCGGCTTCTGGGGGTGCTCTCGCATACATTCTGGTTTCTGCCGTCAATCGCCTCCTGCAATGCCATGGCGAATTTGTTGAAACAGCCTCAGAATAAATTTTATCATGAATACAGAATTGTTGTTGCAGCGGGAAATGGTGCCGGGATTGGTGTGGAAGCACTTCCACCCGTAAAGGAGGCGATGGAAAATCCGTTAAAGACAAAGAGCATCACCCTTTCATGCGGGAAACTTACTACGGGTGTTTCCGTTAAGCCGTGGACGGGGATTTTCATGCTAAGGAATTCTTCCAGTCCCGAAACATATTTTCAGGCTGCATTTCGTGTTCAGACTCCCTGGACGATTAAAAATCCCGACAGTCTTTCGCCCAACAAGGAACTGATAATGAAGGAGGAGTGCTACATTTTCGATTTTGCTCCCGACAGGGCACTGAGGCAGACAGCTGACTACAGTTGCCGGTTGAATGTGAATGAGATGAATCCCGAAAAGAAGGTGGAGGAGTTTATCAAATTTCTTCCCGTTCTTGCCTATGACGGCAGCTCGATGAAGCAGATAGATGCGGCTGGCATTTTGGATATGGCACTGAGTGGTACCTCGGCTACACTTCTTGCGAGGAGATGGGAAAGTGCTCTTCTTGTGAATGTTGACAATGCCACACTTCAACGGCTTATGAACAGCGAGGAGGCGATGGATGCCCTGATGAAAATTGAGGGGTTCCGGTCGCTGAATCAGGATATCGAGACAATAATCAACAAGTCGGAGTCGATTAAAAAGCTGAAACGGGAAGCGAATGAGCGACACCTCTCTTCTGACGAGAAAAGGCAACTGACAGAGGAAGAGAAGGAATATAAATCGAAGCGGAAGGAGATTCAGGAGAAACTGATAAAATTTGCAACGAGAATTCCCGTGTTCCTCTATCTTACCGACTACCGTGAGAGAAGCCTGAAGGATGTAATTACGCAACTCGAACCGGGTTTATTCAAAAAAGTAACGGGACTTACCGTGAAGGATTTTGATCTTTTAGTAAGTCTTGGGGTGTTCAATTCCGCTCTGATGAACGATGCCGTTTACAAATTCAAGCGGTACGAGGATGCCAGTCTTGTTTACACCGGAGTGAATAAACACCAGGGTGAGGGTGTCGGGCTATATGATACCGTGCTAAGCGGAGAAGACTATCGTTTGACATTTGTTAATTATGAGTTATAAGTTATGATTTATGAGTTGGTACAATGTTGACTTTCGGAAAAGGAGTGACAATCGTCTCGATTGTCCTATCGACAAATTAATGGTTCCACTGATTTCACGGATGGGACATGGATTCGACAGAAGGATTTTTGGAAACCGCAAAGGACGCAAAGACCGCAAAGAGAGCCCTTGTGGCGACATGTGTGTAGGAAATTATGAGTTTTTTAGGTGTGTAATTTGTTGAATTTCGGAAAAGGAGCGACAATCGTCCTCGATTGTCCTGCCGACTGCTTTCGGGAAATTTTCTCTCCCTGTGGTTAAAACCACAGGCTATTGGTTTGGTGGTGAATTAAACCGGATTTAGAGTTTACGGGCTGATCATTTTTATTAATATTTTCAAATTACAGTATTAGCAGAGAGAAATTATGGAAGCGAACAAAAGTATAATATCCTTTTTGATTGATGGTAACAAACAATTTCAGTTACCTCTATTTCAGCGGAACTACACCTGGACGAAAAGGGAGTGGGAGGTTTTGTGGGATGACCTGAATTACATTGCCGATAAAGGGCATGATAAAAGTCATTTCCTTGGGGCAATTGTAACCCTGCCGATGAATTCCGGACCGGATGCGGTAGCCAAATACATTGTTATAGACGGGCAACAGCGTTTGACCACATTGTATCTGATTTTGTGCGCAGTTCGTGATATTGCAAATGAACTTGGCGATGTTGTGAAGGCGAATGAAATAAATGATTCTTACCTGGTGAATAAATACAAAGAAGGCGACGAACATTATAAAGTTTTGTCGTCACAGAAGGATCGGGAGACTTTAAAGAATCTGATAGGCCGAGGAAAAGTGGATGAGGATTCACTTCTGGTTCATGCGTATAAATATTTTTATGAAAGAATCAGGAAGAGTAATGATTACAAGTTATACAGGAATATCATAACACATTATCTTTATGTTGTAAGCATTACCCTTGACCAGGATGACAATCCCTATCTCGTGTTTGAGAGTTTGAATGCAAAAGGTAAGCCCTTGACTCAGGCTGATCTCATCAAGAATCACCTTTTTATGAGAATTCAGCAAAAGGAACAGGAAGTTCAGTATAAGGAATGCTGGTTCCCTATGGAACAAGCCCTTGGAGAAAAACTAACCGAATTTATCAGACATTTTTTAATGAAAGATGGTGACATAGTCAAGAACAGTGAGGTCTACGACAGGTTTAAAGATTCTTTGGGAAAAGATGACGCAAGAGATTATTTGACGAAATTAGCTGAATTTGGCACTAATTATCAGAAACTGTTAGAACCTGAATTCGAGACTCATGCAGGATTGCAAAGACAGTTAAAAAGGATTAACAGAATAGAAGTAACTACCGCTTACCCACTACTGTTAAAATTGTATGAGTATGTGGATTCAGAGATCATGACCAAAGAACAGTTTGTCCTTTTCCTTGAGATTCTCGAAAATTATCTGATAAGAAGATATTTAATGGGAATTGCTACAAACCAGTTAAACAAAATATTTCCGTCTTTGATTTCTGTCGTTAAAGAGAAAAGCGGCGAGGATATAGCAAGAACAGCAGCAGAGTTCCTCACAACAAAAGGCTATCCAAAAGATTCTGATATTCTGCGCGATATAACGGAAAGAAAAATGTATGGTGGCGGAGACAGGCAGTTAAAAACAAAATTCATCCTTGAATCTATTGAGGAATCTTTTAATCACAAAGAGAGAATTAATCTGGACAATTTGACCATCGAGCATATCATGCCAAAGACACTAAATGAGTGGTGGATGGAATATTTGGGTGATGAGGGAATTGAATGGCATGATGATTATGTGGATGTCATCGGCAATTTGACATTAACAGGTTACAATTCCGAGCTGTCCAATATGAGTTTTGACAAAAAAAAGGAGTTCTACGCCCAGAGCCACCTCGAAATTAACAGATATTTTGACTCAATTAATTCGTGGCAACCTGAAGATGTAAGAGAGCGATCACTAAAACTTGCTTCGTTGATCATTGACACATGGAAATACTTCGGGAACGAATACACGATTACTAAAGAAGTCGTTACTGGTCTCTATGCAATCGGGTTAATATTCAACGGTAAGAATATTTCTGTTCAATCGTGGCGGGATGTTTTGAACGAGACATTAAATGTCCTGTACGATCTGGACCCCGTGAAGTTTGAAGAGCTAGCATTAAAAAATCCAACTTTTTTGTCAAAAGTCGGCGGCAAGTTTAAGACTCCCAAAATAATCAGAGGGACTTACTTTGCAGAATCCCAATTGAATTCGCAGACAATATTTAATTTTTGCAAAAGAGCTTTGAAGCACTTTGGATTTTCTGAAGAAGAATGGGTTGTAAGGACTGTAACACCTGAGGAATATAGAGACGGTAAGAGGTAGCTCGATTTAACAGGCCGTATGCAGGTATCAGTGATAAGCTGGTATTTTAAGAGTTTATCTCCATTTTCAACCAATTCACGCAAATTCATTCAACTAATTGAACGAATTTAGCTAAATTTGTTCAATTGAATGGAGAAATTTATGATTGCCAGAAAAATTGAGTCTTATATTCTTGAGTCGCTTGTTCCGGGGAAGGTGGTTATTTTGCTTGGAGCAAGGAGGACGGGAAAGACGGTAATGTTGAACAAGGTTGTTTCGATGATTTCCGAGCCGTACATTTTTTTTAATGGTGAGGATTTTGAAGTGCAGAGGTTGCTTGAGAACCGGACTGTGGCAAATTATGAAAAAATTCTCGGCACTTCAAGACTGTTGGTGATAGATGAAGCTCAGAAGATACCTGAGATCGGGAAAATTCTGAAGCTGATGGTTGATTCCATCCCCGGATTAAGAGTAATTGTTACGGGATCATCGGCATTTGATTTGTCGGGAAAACTCGGAGAGCCTCTAACAGGAAGAAACCGCACATTTCGTCTTTTTCCATTGAGCGAGCAGGAACTCGATCCCCTTTATGGGCTTGTTGAAAAGAGATCCGCACTCGAGGAACGACTTGTTTTTGGTTCTTATCCCGAAGTTATCTCACTTCAGGGTAGAACGGCGAAGGCAAAGTATCTTAAAGAGCTGGTTAATGATTATCTGCTGCGTGATCTTTTGTCGTTCGAGGGTGTAAAAAATGCCGGGGTGATTAAAAATCTTTTAAGACTGGTTGCCTTCCAGGCAGGAGCGGAAGTGTCGATGAATGAACTGGCATCAAATCTTGGGATTTCCAGAAACACGGTTGAGAAGTATCTTGATCTTCTGTCGAAGGTTTTTGTTATTTTCAAGGTTGAGGGTTTCTCCCGCAATCTAAGAAAGGAAATCACCAAGAACGCAAAGTGGTATTTCTACGATAACGGGATAAGAAACACATTGGTGGCTAATGTCAATCCTCTTGAACTTCGGAACGATACGGGAAGCTTGTGGGAGAATTTTATAATAAGTGAAAGAATCAAGTATCAGGAATATAATGACCTTCTCTCAAACAACTTTTTCTGGCGTACTTATGACAAACAGGAGATTGACTGGATAGAGGAAAGGGAAGGCAGATTCTTTGCGTATGAGTTCAAATTCAATAAGGAGAAAGCAAAATTTCCCGTAGCCTTCTCAACGGCATATCCGGAATCGGAGTTTCATGTGATATCGGCTAATAACTATCATGACTTTGTGATGTGAAAAATGTCTGTTATCTTCCACTCCCGTTGATCAAACAAAAAACCGTAAAAATCCTTAGATTTAGTATATGAATTATTCGAAATTTGAAAAATGACCCCTGACGACGAATTAATTTTTGGCAGCCCTGAGTCTGCTGTGGAAATTGAAGAAACATCCACCGACAGCTTAATGGAGAAGCCCTTTAATCCCAAT
Organism: Bacteroidota bacterium; assembly: GCA_020161395.1. Taxonomy (NCBI): domain Bacteria; kingdom Pseudomonadati; phylum Bacteroidota; species Bacteroidota bacterium. The sequence goes on along the minus strand of JAIUOE010000005.1, from coordinate 216,326 downwards.
GATATTCGTATTGATAACAGACCATTGACGATCGATTTGTTGATAAAAAGGTTGAAGGCAGACCCAATTGAAATCGATATGCAGCCTGCATTTCAGCGGAAAAGGGATCTTTGGGATCAGAGGAAACAAAGCCAGTTGATTGAGTCGTTATTGATCAAATTTCCTCTTCCTGCATTTTATTTTGATGGCTCAGATAATGATTGTTGGCTCGTCGTTGACGGGCTTCAACGCTTAAGTTCGTTACAGAATTTTATTGTAAACAAGACATTAAAATTAAAAGGGCTTGAGTTTTTGCAAAAATTGGAGGGAAAAGGATATGATGATCTTCCTCGAAACTTGCAGAGGCAGATAGAAGAAGCTCAAATAGTCGTCTATCTCATCAACCCGGGCACTCCGGATGAAGTGAAATTCAACATATTTAAGCGAATTAATACGGGTGGTTTGATGCTTAACAGTCAGGAAATCAGACAAGCTCTTAATCAGGGTATTCCTGCTCAATTTGTAACCAATCTCGCTGAAAGTGATTCTTTTAAGGAAGCAACCTCCTATAAAATTGACAGTCCGAGGATGATGGACAGGGAGTTTGTAACAAGATTCCTTGCGTTTTATTGTTATGGTTATCAAAACTATATCCCCGATCTTGATACATTTTTGAATAATGCGATGAGAGGGTTAAAAAATTTATCTGAACAGGAAAGGGACAAGATTAAACAAGACTTCAATAGTGCAATGTGGCTTGCAAAGGATGTTTTTGGAGGGTATGCTTTCAGGAAATTGGATGATTTCCCAAGAAAAAAACCTTTTAATAAGGCACTTTTTGAAGTCTTGAGTGTATTGTTTGCAAAATTGAATGAAGATGATCGTGAAAGCATTCGGTCGAATGGAACAGATCTTATGGCTGCTATGGAGAATTTAATGAAAAACGATCAATCATTTCTTGGGAGTATTACCGTTTCAACGGGCAGTAGAGCGAATGTTAATGAAAGATTTTCAAAAATGAGTTCAATAATCAATGAAATTTTGAGTAAATGTTAACTAATATCAAAGTCAAAAATTTTAAATCCTTAAAGGATGTATCCATTTCCACTAAGCCATTAAATTTATTATTGGGACTAAATGGAATGGGTAAAAGTTCACTAATTCAATCACTTTTGATACTGATGCAAAGTGATAAATTGGAGGATGGAGTAGTTGATCTTAATGGTAGCCTTGTACAGATCGGGCAAGGCAAGGATGCACTTTATCAGTTTGCCGAAAATGATAGTATTGCTATTGGAGTTTCGTTATTCGGGTTCATTAACTTTGAATGGGATTTAATTTACAGCAGAGACAAAGATAAACTACAAACTCAAAAAAAGTTTTCAAGTAGAGATTTTAGCATGTTTAGGGCTCTGAAAGAGCAATTCCAATACATAAGTGCCGAACGGATTGGACCAAGAGATTTATACGATTCTTCAAGTATCATTGTTGAAGATAAAAAACAGATTGGGCTTCTTGGGGAATTTGCCGCAAATTATCTCAACGCATTCGGAACAGAGTACTCTGTGAATGAAAATTTACGACACAAGAGTGCAAAATCAGAAAAATTGATAGATCAGGTGAATGCCTGGTTGAGTGAGATTTCGCCCGGGGTCACTTTGAATACCAAATATCTCCCGGATGTAAATAAAATTATTTTGGATTATCAGTTTGAGTTTGGGTATAACAAGACCAATTCATTCCGTCCTAAAAATGTTGGTTTTGGAATATCTTATGTCTTGCCAATAATTGTCGCATTGTTGACTGCTGAGCCGGGGAAAACGATTGTGGTTGAGAATCCGGAGTCTCATATTCATCCACGAGGTCAAGCTGAAATGGGAAGGTTGATATCGCTTGCAACATCAACAGGAGCTCAGTTGTTCATTGAAACTCACAGTGATCATATCATCAATGGAATTCGGGTTTCCGTGAAAGAGGAATTGATAGACAGAAATCAAGTAAATATTTTGTTTTTTGATAAAGAATCGACAGATATTGAGCAGTTCACCAAAATTACTCCAATTAGATTGGATATAAATGGAGAATTGAACCAGTATCCCCCGAATTTTTTAGATGAGTGGGCGAATCAATTACTAAAACTTCTATAGTTATTTATGGAATTAATATTTAACGAACTTTCCCTTCTCCCGCCTCTGGGGAATGACTATGAGGTTGATAAAGTGTTTCACAGGCTTTTATTAACTTTCCGTGAATCAAAAGATAGATATGGTTTTAACCATATTCGATTTCAGGAGGACTATTCAAGGCTCTATGTCACTCCAACAAAAACATTTTACGAATGGGTTTATTCAATCACAGATTTTACTCTTAGATCTCAGATATTGTCTGTTGCAAAAAGGCCATTTGTGGAAAATCTGGAAGATGAAGTACTAGATAATTATCTCGGCAACAATTTTGTAATAGCAGATGATGATGCCCCCACAAGAAACTCACCTTTAGGATTGCCAATTGCTAATATTAAATCGATTCCTGCAATCAGTTTACAGTCTCATGCTTTTTGGGAGAGAAGAAAGATCACAATTAAGATAACTGAGCAAACGAAAGATGAAAGCAGGCTAATTGAGGTTTATAATCTTTGTCATGCTTCCGATATCGATACGCCGGAGATAGAGGAGTGGGGGAAAAATTATCTGTCGATAAATCTCAGAGATGAGAAATCGTTAACAATGTATTTGAATTTTAAGGTGTATGAGATAAAATTTACTGGAAATTTCTTCGAACAATTATTAGACTGGAAAAATCAGGATACAGATACCTTCAAGTGGATACTTGATTTGATGAAAGATGTAGAAGAACATCCTTTTACCGGGGGGATTGGTAAGACAGAAAATCTTAAAGGCAGGGGGAAAGAGGCCTCAAAAAGGATTAACATCTCGAATCGGCTAAGTTATTTTGTGGAGAATGACAATGTAACTTTCATTGCTTGCAAAGGACACTATCTCTTTCACTAATTAAAATCCATCATTTCAACCAATTCACGCAAATTCATTCAACCAATTGAACGAATTTAGCTAAATTCGTTCAATTGCCCGAAAAATTCAGTCTTCAGGGGGTGGAGACTTACTGCCTCACCCTGCTTTTTCTGCAAATTCCTTAAATTGAACCATATACTTGTAGCTTTCCTTTTTGAAGGCACCGGGCATGAGGAAGCCGATGATTTTCATGAAGCCGGTAAATTGGAATTCGTTTACGCAGCGGTAGAGGGTTCGGTTTTCATCCAGCGGGATAAAGCAGTTTTTCACTTCGTTCCAGACACCTTTTGCTTCGTAGGTTCCCGAGAATTCATCGGGGAGGTTGTTGACGGTGATGGTTTCGATCATTTCGATTTCCCGTTTCCCCATTATGTAATGGAGTTTTGATTTTGCACCGGGCTCGCCGGGGGTGCCGCTGAGGTGTTGGAAACTTTGCAGGCCGGGTTGCCAGAGTTTCAGGTTGTCGGGATTGTTGAAAAGTTCTACAACTTTTTTCACAGGGAGATTGATTTCGATTTCGCTGCTGTATTTCATACCATGCCTCGATTACAGGTTGGGAAAAGATTTTCGGTTAAAGTGCGAAGTTAAGAGAAACAGAGTTAACAAAAAAACGATACTTCAAGAAAAAAAAATCAAAAAAATAAAAAACCTTTTGCAATTAAAAAAAATATTCTCTATCTTGCAGACGGTTCTTTAATAATCTCATGTAATAATAATTTAATCAGAAAGATCTCGCCATGAAACTTGCTTCTTTTTTGTTCGTTTGTCTTTTTGCTGTTTCCTTGACCTATGGTCAGGTTGATGTGGCACCCAGAAATCCACTGGGCGGTGTTCATATGGATACAATCCCTCCGGTTGATTTTCCTTTGCCCAAGCAGTTTGTCTACAATTACACCGGTGTAACTTCACCAAACATGATCGGTGGTACTGTAGGTGCCATGTTCATTAACGGAAAGTATTACTTCAACCGTTGGAACAGTACTTTTATCTATCGTTACAATCCTGACGGACCGGGCAACGGACCGGGTACTTTTTTCGATTCACTCACTTATGCCGGATCTATTCGTGATCTTGCTTCTGACGGAACAAGACTGTTTGGTGGAAACTCATCAACTGGCGTAATTGAGATAGACCCAAATACCGGTGCAACTGTAAAAACTTTTACTCTCACAGGCGGAGCGACCAGAGCGGTAGCATGGGATGCCACGAGAAAAGGTTTCTGGAACACAGCTTTTGGTGGTAACATTTTCTTCCATGACACTACCGGTGCATTAAAGATGACAATAACCAGCACACTTACCGGTAAATATGGTCTGGCTTTCGACAGCATTCCCGGACAGCCTGCATATGTTTGGGCTTGGAATCAGGCTTCGGCGTTAAATACATTGCACAAGTATAATGTTGCTACCGGACTTGAAGAAGCTTCATATTCGTTTACACTTCCCGGAGCAAGCATAGGTATTGCCGGTGGAGCGGATATAAGCATCGTGAATGGTCAGAGAGTACTTCTTTTGAACTTCCAGAACCTCGCCCTTTCAGGTTACCAGTTGCCAAATGCTACAATTCCTGTGGAATTTACATCTTTCAGTGCTTCAACCAATGGCAACAATGTTCTTCTTAGCTGGTCGACAGCGACAGAAAAGAACAACCAGGGATTTGAAGTAATGAGAAAATCAGGAAATGGCGAGTACATGTCAGTTGGTTACATCAACGGTAACGGTACCACACTGAATCCGCACAACTATTCATTTGTTGACAAGAATGTACCTAACGGTCAGAATTCCTACCGTCTGCGTCAGATCGATTTTGACGGAAGCTATGCTTTCTCTTCGATAGTTGAAGTGGATGTTACGGCTCCTTCACAGTTCGGACTTGCTCAGAACTTCCCGAATCCTTTCAATCCTTCAACCACCATCAGCTTCAATCTTGCAGTTGATTCAAAGGTAACATTGAAAGTTTACAACGCACTTGGTCAGGAAGTAAGTGTACTTGCCAACGCAACTTATGGTGCCGGCACACACAACCTGAACTTTGATGCCTCGGCTCTCACTTCCGGAATTTATGTATATTCCATCGAAGCTGCCGGAGTTGACGGTTCGAACTTCAAATCAACAAAGAAGATGATACTTAATAAATAATGCAATAATGCAGTAATGCAGTAATGCAGTAATGTTTGAAGTATGAAGTTTGAGGTATGAAAATAATACCTGATACCAAAAACATGATAATTAGAAGAAGCTGTCTCAGAAACGGGGCAGCTTTTTTATTTTGTGGTAAAGTGACGCAGTTATTTGTTTATTAGTGGAATTAACTTTAATTTGTGGTTACTCTTTCTAATAGCAATTACACAAAGTATTTAATCGCAATAGATGTCCACTATTAAACATTTTGACCGGAGATTATATGGCGATCTTAAAGTCCGTTAGAGGAACCGGCAGTTACACTGAGAGGTCACTTTTGGTTGTAATGTCGTTGATTCTTTCCATGTTGTTTGTTTCCTGCAAGGATGAGAACAGCAGTGAAGCGATGCACAAAAATTATTCTGATGAAATCAAAAAGGTACTGGATGTGGCGCTCGATTCGATCAGGAGGGCAGACCCGCAGTTTCCGGGAGGACTGGCGCTTCAGGTAATTTATCCCGGAGGGCAAGTGTTTCAGCAGACAGGTTTTACAAATGCAGTAACAACGGGTACACATTTCAGGGCTGCAAGCAACACGAAGACACTTACAGCAGCAGCTATACTTCTTTTGCATCAGAGGGGGAAGCTGAACATCAATCATAAAATTACAGACACAATTCCCGGCACAAACATCACTTATGTGCCCGGCGACCAGAATTATGCCATTCCATTCAAAAATGAAATCACCATTCTTCAGTTGATGCAGCACCGTGCGGGGGTGTTTGATGTGGCGAATGATCCGATTCCTGATACGGTGAGTGCACCGGTACCATATAAAAATGACTGGTACCTTGAGTACATGAAAGCTACAAATCCCAACTATACCTTTACATTTGATGAGCTTGCCGGCGTGGTAGCCACCACCGGGCTTTATTATTTCAGACCCGGCACGGATTTTCATTACAGCAACACCGGTTACTCGATTCTCGGCAAGATAATTGAGCGAGTTTCGGGGAAGTCATACGGGCAGTTTATTACAGATGAGATAATAAAACCGATGGGGATGACCTCTTCATCGATGCCTGATCAGGGGAGTGACCAGCAGTTGCCTGCTCCTTTTGCACCCGGATTTGTGCATATTCCCGGAAGCATTCAGAATGTCTCCATGTCAAATGTTTCAGGAAATGTAGCCGAGGGGAACCTCGTTACCACTCCTGCCGATTTGTCGCTGTTTATCAGAAAACTGTTGAGAGGCGAAGGGGTTCTTAGCTCCAATCTGGTTTATTCCACGATGTTGAATTGTCTGCCGACAGCTCCCGGTTCACTTTCCCTTTACGGATGTGGAGTGAACAGCATCAATATGCTCGGGTACGGACACACAGGAGCGCACGAGGGTTATCTTTCCCAGATGATACATGATCCTGTGACAGATGTGACTCTTGTAATTTACACAAATGCATGGGACCTTCGGGAAGGAATTGCCTCCATACGGGTAACAATGGGTCATATGCAGGAAGCGTTATATAAAGCAAAAAGGATTGTACTTGCCAGATAGAGCGGTTGTAAATGAGCCCGTGGATTTTTGCCGGGTAAAGAAAATTGATGAAAAAGGCTATGGATTCCTGAAGAGTCTGCACTACAGGAACGATGTATTTTTCCATTTCAGTCAGATAAAGAGGGAGGAATTGCTTGCCAAACTTACGAAGCTGAAGCGGGGCGATTTCTTCCTCTTTTTCACTTCAAAGGAGCGACCTGACGGAAAGAGGAAGGTTGACAGCATCTGGTATGAAGTGAAGGAGATCCCCGTCGGGAAAATCCCCGGATTGGTGGATGTGCTGCTCAGGGAATTTGAGGAGGGGGTTACAAATCTTTATGACCTCCTTTTTGTGTTTAGTGAATTGAAACAACTTGGGTACATTTTTCCGCATGTTGTCGAAAGAATACTCGCCTCGAAGAAAATTTTGAATCTTCCCGTCACGATTGTGCCTTATCTATCCGCAGACGAATTTAAGCTTCTTTGCGAACACCTCGACATGGAGGGATTGAAAGAGAACCCCAAAAAGCCGTTTTGGTATGACGAAATGGTGAAGAAGGCAGCAGAGTTTGGGGGGTAGAGGGTTTAATTGCCGGGATTGATACCCCGCGGACGGGATATCAATCCAGCAGATATTCGTGGTAGTTTTCGGAGTGAATTACTTTCACAGGTAACACTTCATGGTAGGTGTCAGTGAATGAGGTCTTTTTTATCTTCGCTTTGGGATTATACTTAATCTCATAAGGTTGGATAAAACCATCCCTGATCAGCAAAAGGTCTATTTCCTGTTTCTCATAATTTCTCCAAAAATACAACTCACCATAGTCACGGTTGTTCGCCTGCTTTTTGAAGAATTCCATCACGATGAAATTTTCAAAAAGAGCGCCGATGTCATTTCGGTTCTCGAGACCGTTAAACTGTGAGATTGTTCCGTTTCTTATACCGTTATCGATAAAATAGTATTTGTTTTTGGAAGTAACCTCACGGCGTCTGTTGGTCGACCAGGGAGTTAATCTTTTGATTATGAAAGATTTTTCCAACAGGTCGAGATACCTTTGAGTCGTTTTAACATCTATTCCCACCTTGTCTGAGAGTTCATTCATAGACACTTCACTTCCAACCTGAAAAGCCAACAGTTTCAGCAGATTAAATATCAGCATGGAACCTCTAAGATTGGAGAATGCAAGAATATCCTTCAGAAGATACGAGTTAACAATCCCGTGAATGATTTCCATCTTTTCACGGACAGTTTTAGCCAGAACCACTTCAGGATAAGAACCAAAAACCAGGTATTCGGGCAGTTTTCGGCTTAGGTCCCAAGCGTTTTGATGTATAGCCAAAAGCTCCTGCTGTGCGAAAGGGTAGAGAGTCACAACGGTTTTTCTTCCAACCAGGGGCTCACCTGCTGCCTGTTCGATATTGAAAGAGGATGAGCCCGTAATCACTACTGTAATTTCTTCAATATTATCGACAATCAGTTTAAGTCCCTTCCCCACATCCTTGATTTCGTGTGCTTCATCAATTGCCAGAAGGTTAATTTCCGACAGGAAAGGGTTCAGCACATCCAGTCGCCGCGATGCGATGGTATTTTGCACCGAAATGTCATCGCCGGTTACGCGCTTTATCCTGCCCGTGACATTGCTGATAAGGGAGTCCATCAGAGTTGTTTTTCCGACACGACGGGGTCCGTAAATCACAAGCACCTTATTGGCTTTGAGAAGTTCGGGGGAGTCCAGTTTTCGCTTTAAATAGGTTTTCATGTCATTTTTGAGATAATGATAAATCATATTCCACAAATTACGGTAAATTTATGGAATGAAACTCCACAAATATAGTAAAAAATATGGATATATAAACCATAAAATAAGCTGAATTTATGGAGTTATACTCCACAAATTACGGTAAATTTATGGAATTTAGGGGAGTTATTCCGATTACTGGTTATTTGCAAAAATATTTACATGAGGCATCTGCCCTTCGCACCAAACAGTTAATTAGATTTTGAAGAGGTCATTTGAGATGCAATAATAATTCCGTATTATATTAAAGAATGACCTAAACTCGAACTTTTTTGTCAATTTAAGTCAGTACACTCTTTTAGAAATGTGTCAATTCTAAATAAAAGTCGAAATAAAATACAATGCTTGACAAATATTTGCCTCAGTAAAGTTTTATTCCAAACAAATAAAATAGTTCGTAATCAGTAGTTTTACTTAATAAATTAGTAGAAATACTAATTAAACTAGTAAATTTATGAAAAAATTATGCAAAGCAACCCGATAAAATTATGATAATTATATTAAGAATAGTGATGAAATATTTCGAGAGAAATTTGTAACTTAAGTATGTCAGAATTTGACTTTTCCCAGATTTTATTACTTCAAAAATAATCCTAAAACAAATTTTAACAATCAATAGAAATCTAATCAGTATAATTCGGTGTTAAAATATTTAACCAGTGATGTGTAATTAAATTCATAAGAGTAATGGAGGACAAAATGTCTATTTTAGAAAAAATTGGAAGAGTATTGCTTTGGCCAACTGAAGTTAGGTTGATGGCTCAGAATGCACGGTGGGAGAGGGAAAATAATGATGCGGTTAAGAAGGCGAATCAAATAATGCTAGATCTAAAGAAAGCTATACAAAATGATCCAGATATACAAGGATTTTTAAAAGAGTATGATGCTAAATATGTTAATGGTCCAATGAAAATGTATTAATTGTTAAATGATTCCTGGATAAAATATTGGCAGAAGAAAATATTGATGTTTGGGAACAGCAAGTTCCGACAGCCGGTTTTTATCGATAATCCGGTACTGTACAGAATTAATAGTGAAACCCGACTAACTCTTTCAAAAGATAACAAATGAGCAGAGACAGACACTTAAACTTGTTTCATAACTATAACAACGAACATCTTCAGATTAGAACGAAGACCCAAGAAAATGGTGATGCAAATGTAAGGGGGATTATTGAAGACAATGTCACCCGCGCTTTCATAATTTTCCTGGACTTTCTTTCAGAGACAGAACAGCTTCAGGGCTTCTTTAATTGTCTGCCCAAAGAAAAAATCACTTTAAATGCTCTAAAAGCTTTGAAAAAATTGAAAAAACCACAGTTTGACTTGCAAAACCTTGAGGACAAAGCAGATCATAGAAGGGTCAAAGAGGCAGATGTACAAAAGGTATTAATGATAATATCAACTTTACCTTTTGACCTTGGTAACCTTAGCGAAATTTACGATCCGACAACCGGGGTAAGCGATATGAGTCAACCTAAGCCCGATCTAGAAACTGGTGAAAACCGCGCAGATGCCTGGATATTGCAGAAAAAAAATGAAGGTGAAAAAGTGGATGTTGCCGTGTTGGTCGAGGCAAAAATCGGTAACAATCCAATTTCAGTGCACCAAATTTTGCGACACCTGGTAAGAGAAAAATTCGGTTTAAATTTGAACAAAGAAAAGTTGAAGGATTTCTGCAACTCAAACATTATAAACCTTACATGGCGTGAAATTAATGAAAGTTTAGATCGATTTTCTCAGACGGATATTGCAACCAAATATTTTACGAAAAATTTACGAGGCTACTTCCTTATGTCCAATGCTGATGTTGATATTAAAAATCTCTTAAAAGAAGACACCGATTCAATAGAAAGAAAACAGATATTTGCACATCTATTAAACAAAGTGAATCAGAAGGTAACAAAGCACTTCGAGGGGCAACCAAAAGAATCAACTGTCATAATGAGCGAACGGCCTTTGGCGGGACTTTGGGATTATTGGGGCATCCCGGATTCAAATGGTACTCCAATGCGGTCTCCACACATTAGTATGGGTCTGCCGGGTGAATACATGGTCATTGGATTCGATACATTTGACATGTCTCAAAAGAGCATTACGAAACTTATCGCCAGTCTTTCCAAAGGGAAAATTGCTGAATACATAAAATCCAAAGGAGTATCTAAAGATCAAAAAGACATTTTGCATCGTTACAGGTTGTCATTAAGCGATGATCGACTTTGGGACTGGAAAAAGGGACAAATAAAAGGTGAAATGTATAACAGGTTCAAATTGGAGTTTGATTTCGATTTTCTGCTCAGGCAAGGTGATCCAGTGCAGTTCCTTGAAGAAAGATTTATACCATACCTGAAAATGGGAATTAAAAGATTTTCACTCTTTTATACTCTAAGAATCCCATATGGTAAGCAAAATAAATTCGGAAACTCGGAAGAGGAAGAAATTGTAAGGCAGGATCAACTCCTGGTCAAACTATTTAAGGATGAAGAGAAACTCGTTGATCTTCTTTATACTCAGGTAATCGAATTTTATGAATTTATTGAAGAAGTGAAGTAAATAAAAAATGTCTAATCTAGCAACATTTAAAGAAAGCATATTAAATATGGAAAAGAAATTGTCAAAACAGAAATCGCATCTCACCATTTTATTTAATATCGGTCTTGCAGACGGGAATGTAGATGGGGCTGAAATAGGCATAATACATTTGGTTGCGGGCAGAATGGGTTTATCGGACCAAGATATGGTTGAATGCTTTGAAGCTGCACGAACAAAAAACGAACTGGAACTTACTGATAATCTGGAAGAGCAAGTTTTGCTAATTCTCGATGCGTTTGTTGTCGCTGCGGTGACAGACGGAATTGATTCAAATGAAATCCAAATACTAACAAAATTGTGCAGCTATCTTGGGTTGTGTCAAATTTTAGATGAAATTGAAAAGCTATCCAAGGAAGATAGAGCTGCGCTAATAATGCGAAGAGAATATCGTGAAAGACTGGCAGCCAAGTTCAAAGAAGATTTGGAGAAAGGATTAATAAAAAGATCGAAGGCTTCCCCTTCAAAAAAAAATGCAACTGGATTCCGAATTAATTAAGTTTAAAATAATGTATAACTAAAAAAGAATTTAGGTGCGAATGTATTGGTTCACCAAAAAGTGGAATAATTATTTATTAATTAAGCTAACAAAGAGCTCATATTTTTCTCTGATCTTCTTTGTTGAGCTTCGAACAGTTTGTTTTTTCTTTCCGCAATTCTTTCATCAATTCTTCCGAGCAAATAGTCCTCAGGTGGCAGATAATGCAGAGCACTATGCAGTCTCTCGCAATTATAGTATTCCACATATTCAGCGACCTGTCTCTTTGCATCCTCATAGTCAAGAAGCGAGTTCACCTGCAGGCACTCCTGGTTGATTGATCTGTGGTATCTCTCGATCTTACCGTTACTTTGGGGATAAACCACAGAGGTTCTGATCTGCTTCATTCCGACCATTCGTAAATACTCCCCAAATTCTTTCGAGACGAACTGTGACCCGTTATCCGTAATCACTCTTGGAGCTATGCCCGGATGTTTCTCCAAAGCCCTCTGTATTGTCATGATCACATCCCCGGTGTTCATTGACAGAAAAAGTTCATGATGGACTATGTACCTTGAAAAGCCATCAATAACAGTTATCAAAAATAAGAAAGAGTAATGAAACTTTACATATTTGATATCTGTATGCCAGTGTTGATTCACTCCATCAGGTTGCTGAAAACCACTCCCTTTGCTTGCTGTCTTCTTTACATTATTGAACCGGTTAAGGAGATTCTCCTTCTTTAACACCCTGTAAACCGTTGATGGTGATGCAAAAGCGACATTTTCATCTATCATCATAAATGTCAGTCGTTTATAACCTTCTCCAGGGTGGTCTCTCGAATAAGCTATGATGTCAAGTTTCTCTTCATCTGTCAGCCAGATACAAGGAGGTGTTCTCGTCTGCATAATCCGTTGCATACCAAACTGTTTCTCCCATTTGTAGAAGGTGCTAATTCCTGTACCTGATGCTGCTATGAGTGCTAATTGTGCAACCTTGTACTTTTCACTGATTCTTTTTACCGTGGTTAAAATGTCATCTCTTATCTCCGGAGATACCCATTTACCCTTTACATTTCTCCATTGATGTTTTTTTTTAAGTACATCAACTCCATAGCCAGACCTGTTATCGCTATCTCCCGGTTTTGGAGTTTCTTCTGTAGCAGGGCAACTTCTTTATCGTGTTTATCACCGGGCTTCTTTCCGGGGGGTGCACTAAATGTCTGAAGGGCTCCTTCAAACAGCCGCTTTTTCCATTGAAGAATTACCTGAACGGGTATATCATATTTCCTTGAAGCATCTGATACTTTCAGTCCGCCTTCCATGATTTCTCTTAATATTTCTACTTTCTTTGCTGCAGGATATGTGGTCCTTTTTGACATTTTAGGAATCTCCAAATTTATTTAATTAAATTTATGAAATTCTACTTTCTTCTAACCTTAACACAATGGTTAGAAGATAATACAAATATGATTGAGATCAATAATCTGGAAGTGCTTATTGCAATGAATAGTATACTTGTTTCCAAATAAGTTATAACTTTGCTAAAACAAACGCAAAGAGTATTAGTATTATTTTGTGGATGCGAGATGATATGAGGAGGTAGTTACAGCTCTTCCCCCCTCCTTCGTACCGCCCCCCTAACCCCCCTCCTTATAAAGGTGGGGGGAAAAGCGGTGGGTGAAATTGGTCGATGTTGCTACGAACATTCTGCTACGAACATGACACACGCCCAGGCGAGTTGATTTGGTGCCCCATCCGTGGAAATCAGGTGAATCCGTTTCATCCGTGTTCCATTTTTCTACCCATATGTCGCCGCATGGGCTTCCCCCATCCGTGGAAATCAGGTGAATCCGTTTCATCTGTGTTCCATTTTTCAGCCGCGTTCATCTGTTTAATCTGCGTCCTCCAAATTCGGGAGATTATAGTTAAATTTGCAGTGTTAAAATGAAAAATGAGATGCAGCAGAAAATAGACGACATAGTAAAGAAAATAAAAGCCTCGAAAAAGTATAAGATTATTCTTGAAGAGACGATCCGTGATGTGATAGTGAAGGAACTGGAGCGGCACAAGAGTTTGAAAATTGCCGAGGAGGCAGCTAAAAAGAAGCTGCACAGGATTCGGGCGGAATATCTGGGGGAGCCGAACTATAAAAAAGTGAAGGAGGCGCTGACTGCTGCATTTGAAAAGAAAGATGACGAGGAGATAAGGGGAGTCTGCTGGTCGATATTTTCGAAGCATGCCTCCACCCGGGAGAGGAATCTTCTGTTGGGGGAATATTACAACAGACTGTTTGAGGTGACGGGGAGGCCTGAATCGATAGCCGATCTTGCCTGTGCGTTGAATCCATTATCATTCAGATGGATGGGACTGGACAATTCCGTGAAGTTTTATGCCTATGATGTAAATGAACAGTTTATTGATCTGATAAATTTCTACTTTGCTTTGGAGGGATTGGAACCTCTCGGGATACAGAGGGATGTTTACCCGAGTCCTCCTGAAATTCCGGTGGATGTGGCGTTTCTGTTCAAAATGTACTATTGTCTTGAGCACAGACTGACGGGAGCGGGGCTTGAAGTGGTGAAGAATGTTCCTGCCCGCAAGGTTTTAATTTCATTTCCGACTCTGAATCTGGTCGCAAAGAAGACCGACATCCTTGGGAACCATGAAGAAGACCTTAAGAAAGGTGCCGAAGAGTTTGGCTGGAAGCTCGGATATATCGAGTTTGAAAATGAAGTGGTGGTAGTGGTTGACAAGGAACCGGTGACGGAGGAGGGGAAATGAGCGGAACTCTGTATGTGATTTCCACTCCAATCGGAAATCTTGAGGATATCACCTTGAGGAGTCTCAGGCTTCTAAAGACGCTGGAACACATCGCATGCGAGGATACCAGAACAACACGGTCTTTGATGCAAAAACTCGAAATAGAGATGCATCACCATCTTTTCTCCTGTCATGAACATAACGAGATAAAAGCGACGGAGAAGATGCTCAACCTTTTACGATCGGGTATTGATGTCGGCTTGGTGTCGGATGCCGGAATGCCGGGGATAAGCGATCCCGGTTACAGGGTGGTTTCGCGGGCTGTTGAAGAGGGTTTCAAGGTGGAGGTGTCGCCGGGGGCATCCGCGGTTCAGACTGCCCTTATAGCTTCAGGACTTCCCTTTTCGAGTTACACATTCAAGGGCTTTCCTCCGAGGAAAGAGGGTAAAAGAAGGAAGTTTTTTGAGGACGAGAAAAACCTGCCTCACACCATCATCTTTTTTGAGTCAAAATTCAGGATAATCAAGGCGATGGAATCGGCATATGCAGTGCTCGGTAACAGGATGGCGGTGGTCTGTCTCGAACTTACAAAGCAGTATGAAACAATTATCAGGGCACCACTTTCAGAGATGAAGGAAGTGCTGGAAAAGAGTGATTTGAGGGGAGAGATAACCGCACTGTTAGCGGGTGCGAATCCAAAATTCACAGATGAGGAGGGTGACTCTGAAACTGATGATCCCGATGAAATGGAGAGCGAGGAATTCGAAGAAAAGAAACGGGTTTCAAAATACAAATTAAAGAAAATGGAGAGTGAGGAGGAAGATGAAGAGTCTTAAAACCCGTTCAGGTGAGATGTACTTCCCGGTATTTTTGCCCGATGGTACGAGAGGAATAGTAAGAAGTGTTGATTCGTCCGATCTGGAAACCTGCGGAATTGAGGCAATAGTTGTGAATACACTTCACCTGACCACCAAGCCCGGACTGACAACCGTGAACGGAATCGGTGGCATCCATGAGTTTATGAACTTTCATCATCCTGTGATATCAGATTCGGGTGGTTTTCAGGTTTATTCCCTGATCACCGAGTCAAAAGCGGGGACGATACACAAAGACGGATTCACCTACAAACTTGAGCAGGAAAAAGAGAAGCAGACCCTCACACCGGAAAAATGTATTCAGCACCAGTTCAGAATCGGAGCTGACATAATCTATTGTCTCGACTACTGCACTCATCCCTCGGCACCCGATGAAATCCAGATTGAGAGCGTTGACCTGACGATAAAGTGGGCAAAGAGATGCAAAAAAGAGTATGAAAATCAGATCAAAATCAGGAAAATTTCGGATGACGACAGACCCCTGATATTTGGTGTCGTTCAGGGGGGGAACAACAAAGAGCTCAGAAAAAAATGTGTTGAAGCTTTGATGGAGATCGGTTTTGACGGCTACGGTTTTGGCGGCTGGCCCATCGACGACGAGGGAAAGCTTCTGGAAATGGTGGGATTCGTTGCCGGACTCGTGGGGGCGGGTTACCCGAAACATGCTCTCGGAATCGGGAAGCCGGAAAATCTTGTTAGGGCATTTATCGCCGGTTATGAAATCTTCGATTGTGTAATACCAACCAGGGATGCCCGGCACAAAAGGCTCTACACATTCAAAAACTACGATTCGATAGAAAATATCGATGATCTTGCAGACGGATTTTACAAATATCTTTATATGCAGGATGACATTCACATTAAGGATTTCAAGCCGGTTGAGGAGGGATGTGACTGCCATACATGCCGGCACTTCACACGAAGTTATCTGCATCATTTATTCAGAATCGGGGATACACTTGCCAACAGACTCGCAACAATTCACAATCTCCGGTTTTACACCAGACTCACCGACAAGCTGCGGCAGATTAATGGATAAACAGACTCTGTCGGAAAAGATTTACTCCTCGATCAGGAAATCGGGTAAATATTCCAATGTTTATGAGGGAACCGTTCGTAAGATTATCGATATGATGATCACCCGGTACGGCAAGGAAAAAGAGATTGAAAAAAATGTGAAGAAAAAGCTGCATCAGATTTATGGAGCGTACCAATTATTAGTTATGAATTATGAGTTATTAGTTGGTGACGGGGGGATGTTGGATGTTGAAAAAATATTGAGCGGGCATGTATCGACGGCGGAGAGGGCGGGGTTTTATGAGGAATTCTACAGCAGGATATTCGGGGTGTTGGGGAGTGACAGGAAATTTAAAATTTACGATGCGGCGTGTGGATATAATCCTTTCTCGGCAGGGTATTTTATGAGTTGGGTTGAGGAATATCACTGTTCCGATATTGATGTGGTGTTGAATGATAATCTGAACAGATTTTTTCGCGATGCGGGGCTGGTAAATTTTTCGAGCTCGAACAAGGATTTGACGGTGGATCAGATCAATTTCGCTGATTATGATGTGGTTTTTCTTTTCAAGACATTGTCGTGTATTGAGAGACAGGAAAAAGGAAGTGCCGCCTTGATTCTTAAAAATGCACTTGCTGCAAAGAATGTGGTGGTAAGTTTTCCGTCTAAATCGATTGGTGGCAGAGAAAAAGGGATGGCTGAAAACTATGCTGTATTTCTTGACGGTCTTATAGAGGGGCTTGAGCTGATTAAGATTGATTTAACCTTCCCGAATGAGACGGTATATATCCTGAGCAAGTCCGTTTAGAACATATAGGTCGGAGCGAGGGAAGTTTCAGTTTGACCGGGTAATTTAAAGAGAGAGGTGTAGCGTTTTTGTTCCGCATTGTTTGAAACAGCAAGTTGTACTGCGCGCTTGCTTCCGACAATTATCAGCAATTCAGCAGCTCTGGTAATCGCCGTATAGATCAGATTCCGCTTGAGCATATAATATTGTTCATTTGTAAGCACCACTATTACGCAGGGGTATTCCGAACCCTGACTTTTGTGGATAGTGCATGCGTATGCAAGGGTAACATCATCGAGAGATGAATTACTGAATTTTACTTCCCGTTCCCCAAAATTGAAGATCAGTTCTTCCTCTTCATCGTCCAAGCCTGCCAGATAACCAATGTCACCGTTGTAAATATCCCTTTCATAGTCGTTCACAAGTTGCATAAATTTATCGTTCAACTTGAATGTAACATCCCCCTTTGTATAGATGACCTTCCCCTGATTCAGACCCTCCTGCAGGAGGTTGTTAATTGCATCGACCCCTGCATTTCCTTTGTACATAGGAGCAAGAATCTGTATGTCGGTGAAAGGATTAAAATTATACTTCGCAGGGAGGCGGTTCTTTACAAGGTCGAGGAGCAAGTCGGGGATTTTGTTGCTGTCATCCTCTTCCATAAAGAAGAAATCGCTCTCCTTCGAGTTGGAGAGATCGGGCATGAGCCCCTGATTGATCTTGTGAGAATTGGTGATGATTCTGCTTTGCTCTGCCTGACGGAAAATTTTATTCAATCTGATAATCGGAATCCGGTTATATTCGAGGATATCGTGGAGGATGTTACCCGGTCCGATGGCGGGGAGCTGGTCTTTGTCACCGACAAAAACGACCGTGGTTTCACTGTCCACCGCATAGAGAAGTGATGCCATCAGAAATGTATTGATCATCGAGACTTCATCTATAACGAGGAGATTTGCCTTTATCGGATTGCTTTTGTTATGTACAAACTTGCCTGTCTGTGAATCATATTCGAGGAGTCTGTGGATGGTTTTAGCTTCGAGACCGATTACTTCAGCCATTCTTTTTGCGGCTCTTCCGGTAGGGGCTGCGAGAGCAATTTTCAGTTTGCACTTCTTGTAAAGATCGATAATTCCTTTTAGAGTGGTCGTCTTTCCAGTGCCCGGTCCGCCTGTGAGGACGAGGAAGCCGTTCTCCGTACTGAATCTTACCGCTTCAAGCTGTTCTTCCGAAAAGTGTTTCAGAGTATGGACAAAGTTTTTGAAAAAATCGGTAGTGTCATCGTGTTTTGTTCTCGAGAGTTCCAGGATTTTTGTCTCGATAATTCTCTCGGATTCATAAACCTCGCGCAGGTAGACATTATCATTTACCACGAGTATTCTTCTTTCTGCAATCAGCTCGTTGAACTGCTTTTCATAAGAAGCAAGATCGACTGAGAGATTTTTTTGACAGAGAGTGACCAGTTGATCATAAGGGAGATAAACATGTCCGTCGCTGTTTGCCACATTTTCCAGAATATAGAGCACACCGCTTTTGATTCTCGGAGGAAAATCGTGATTCAAGCCAATCTTTTGAGCAATGGTATCAGCCGTTTTGAATCCGACACCTCTGATATCAAAAATCAACTGATAGGGGTTGGTCAGGATGACAGTTTCAGCTTTGTCGCCATATTTCTGCAATATTTTATTGGCGTGAGTGAGGGGGATATCATAGTTCTGGAGAAAAATAACCAGTTTGTGAAGGTTTTTTTGTTCATTCCAGCTTTCAAGAATTTTTTGAAGTTTTTTAGCTGATATACCGGGAACCTTCAGAAGTTTTTGCGGGTCTTTATCGATAATTTCAAGGGCCTTTTCGCCGAAGTAGTCGACGATAAATTTAGCCGAGTTTTTCGGGAGACCTTTAAGGGCGCCTGAGGAGAGATATTTCAGGATGGCGAGTTTTCCTTCCGGCTTCATTATCACTATTTTACTCACCTTAAGCTGGGAACCGAATTTGGGGTGGACAGTCCACTCACCTTCTGCTTCAACCCTGTCGCCTTCGGAAAGTTTCGGAAGTGTGCCCGTAATTATTTTCCCGGAACGGAGCCTTACGACCCCGAATCCGGTATCTTCGTTATAAAAGGTTATGCGTTCAATTTCGCCTTTAAGTTTGTCGGGCATATCTCTCTGGAGTTTAGACTCTTTTTACAGTTGTTGTGTTAGCCTGGTCTGAAGGATAAATAACAATTTCCGAAATATTGACATGAGGAGGTCTGGTTGCGCAGAAAACCACTGTGTCAGCGACATCAGCGGGATGAAGTGGAGTCAAACCTTTGTAAACATTTGCAGCCCGTTCAGTATCTCCTCGAAACCTTACAACGCTGAAATCAGTTTCAACCATCCCCGGATCAACCGTTGTAGCCCGGATGTTTTTGTCGTACAGTTCGAGTCTCAACGATTTGGAGAGGGCAAAAACCGCAAATTTTGTAGCGCAGTAAACATTTCCGTTGGGATACACTTCGCGTCCGGCAACAGAACCGATATTAATAATGTGTCCGCTTCCGTTTGCGATCATGAGGGGCACCACAGCTTTGGTAACAAAGAGGAGTCCTTTAATGTTTGTATCGATCATTTCGTCCCAGCCGTCGACATCACTTTCGTGGATGGGGGAGAGCCCTCTTCCGAGACCGGCGTTATTGACCAGGATGTCAATTTTTTTCCATTTGTCGGGCAGTCCCTCTATTAGAGTGAAAACATCTTTTCTTTTCCGGACATCGAGCTGCAGAGGCAGGGTTTCTATGCCAAATTCAGATGAAATAGAAGAAGAGAGGGAGTGAAGCTTTTCGATTCTCCGCGCAGTAAGAATAAGATTGCATCCTTCACGGGCGAAGGCTTTGGCTGTTTCCAGTCCGATTCCGGAAGAGGCACCCGTAATAAATACAATTTTTCCTTTGATGTTCATAAAATTTACCGTATTTTGTGATCAATTAAAAAAAACTGACTGCAATTTACCAAAAATTGAAATAAGAGTTATAAAATGGTCTTAAGTCTTCGAGAATCGTGGGATGCATCCAACAAAATAACACTGGATCTTCTTGAAAAAATACCGGAGCATTATTTGAATGTGAAACCGTCATACGGAGGAAGAAGTGTCGGTTCGCAGTTCTGTCACATAAATAATGTACGGGTTCAATGGCTAATGGCAATAGGTACAACAAAGCCTGAGGGACTGATAAAACTTCAGAAAGATGATCAAACCTACAAAACAAAAATATCTGAGGCACTGAGGATTTCATCCGACAGGTTTGGAGGTCTGATTGAGACAAGTATCAGAACAGACATGAAGGTGAAGGGATATCCAAAGGGGATAAACTCTTTTCTGGTCTATCTTGTTTCGCACGAGGCTCATCACAGAGGTCAGATTGTGGTCACACTGAAATCGGTGAATCTTCCGCTCGACAAGGAATTTCTTTTTGGAATGTGGGAGTTTTAGCAAGATAACTTGATCTTTAATGCTGCCCGGTTTGATTAGAATGAAAAAAAGATTTAAATTTACAGGTTGAGGATTTATATATTTAATAATTGTTAGAAGCAGTACACCGGAACACCCCGGGACTATGTTTTCTCCGGTGGAAATCGAGATGCCGGTATGCAGCTTTTACTAATTTTTAACAAACAAAGAGAACTAATGCAAAGAAGAAGAGTAGTAGTAACCGGAATGGCAGCCCTCACTCCGATTGGACTTAGTGTAGATGAATTTTGGCAAGGAATGATGGAGGGCAGGAGTGGAGCTGCAGAGATCACAAAATTTGACACTTCAAGAGTGGTAACTAAATTTGCCTGTGAGCTCAAAGGTTTCGATCCCCTGAACTATATTGACCGCAAGGCAGTACGCCGCATGGATCTTTTCTGTCAGTATGCCATGGCGGTTGCAAAAGAAGTACTTGAGGATGCCGGACTTGATCCCGAAAAGATGTCGTCAGATGATAAAGATGATACAGGCGTAATGATAGGATCAGGAATTGGTGGTATGAATGTATTCCAGGAACAGGCAAGGATACTCGCCGAACAGGGACCCAACCGTGTATCTCCCTTCTTTATTCCGATGCTGATTCCCGACATTGCTTCCGGGCAGGTTTCGATTGAGTATGGTTTCAGAGGACCCAACTATTGTGCCGTATCAGCCTGTGCAACTTCAAACCACAATTTTATCGATTCCTTTATGCTGATCAAGGAAGGTCAGGCGGAAGTGATGGTATGTGGCGGAACCGAGGGACCAATTTGCGAACTTGGCGTTGCGGGCTTCAATTCCGCTCAGGCACTCTCGAAAAGAAATGAATCACCTGAAACTGCAAGCAGACCTTTCGACAAAACCCGTGACGGTTTTGTGATGGGAGAGGGTGCCGGTGCACTCGTGCTTGAAGAACTCGAGCACGCAAAGAAGAGAGGTGCAAAAATTTACGCTGAAGTGGTTGGTTACGGACTGACGGGTGATGCCTACCACATAACCGCTCCCGATCCCGAGGGAAGGGGTGCGAGACTCGCCATGCACAGAGCATTGAAATATGCAGGGCTTGATCCTTCGGTAATAGATTACATAAACATGCACGGAACATCGACAGGACTTGGTGACATAGCAGAGACACAGTCGATTAAGGCGGTATTTGGTGAGCAGGCATATAAAATGAATGTGTCATCGACAAAGAGCATGACAGGGCATCTACTTGGTGCTGCGGGTGCTGTTGAGGCGATAGCTACGATTCTGTCGATCAGAAACAGTGCAATACCCCCCACAATAAATTTTGAATATCCTGATCCCGACTGTGATCTCAACTACACATTCAACACTCCTCAGAAGAAGAATGTTGAATATGCCATGAGTAATGCATTTGGATTTGGCGGTCATAATACATCAGTGATCTTTAAGAAATATGATGAATAACAACAACAACAACGAGGCTTGATTTCTATGAAAAATATCTATTCAATTCTACTCCTGATGGCTGTAATAAGCCTTACGGGATATTCCCAGACAGAGAAGTGGAACTATACAAAACAAATCCATTTCCCTCCGTCCGACACTGCTTTTGCAAGACCGTACCTGATTACCATGGATTCTGCAGGCGTGGTTTATGTGGTGACATCAAAAGCAACCACAGTAAATACTCACAACGCAATCTATTACCTGCTTCCGGGTGACACGGTAATGAAGAAAATGATCGACTTCGATTACAATGGTGATTCAGATTCTCTTACGGGAAATATCGGCGCCATCAGGGGTATTACTGCACTGAACAGAGACATCCTGATCAACTCGAACATTCCATACCCGAGAACTGCTCCCAACACAGTGGCAGCTCAGTATTTCTATCCAAATGGCGACACAAATCTTGTTCAGAAATTTGGATTTAATATCAACGGTGCAGGATACGGTACCTATCTTCACGGTGCTGCCATGACAAGAGACAGCATTCTCTTTACAGGTATTTCATTCCAGACCAGCATCAGGTTCTACAATTTCAGCTATGGACTAAACCCTCCTGCAAGAGGATCGTGGGTACCTTTGACTGTATATCCTCCTGTACCGGGTGGACCAACCAATGGATCCGATGTTGTCAGAGATGTTGCGCTAAACAGAAATGGTGACTACACCAATCCTGAAACACCATGGTTCACAACCAGAAACTCCAGATCTTCAAGTGAAGTAACGGGCGGTATCGCCATGTGGACAGGCGGAAGCCAGATCAATCCTCAGGCTTATACAGGTACAAAAATTTCTGATTTGGCTCGTGATCTTGATTTCTCCAGTGCGATTCCCAATGGTATTGATGTTGACAACAACGGTGTTCTTTGGGTTGCCGGTACAGATTCAACAAGACGCTGGGTTAAAGGCTACAATGTAATCGTGAACTTTGCAGACCCTGTTTTTGAACTTCCTGCGCAGTTCAGCTCCTCAAATCCGGATCCTACAGGTGCCCCGTTGACCGCACCCAGTGATGTAGTATTGTCGAAGGATGCAAGAACAGCATTTGTTGCCGATGGTGGCAGCCGTTCAGTTTACAAATTCGAATATTTCGATCCGACAAGCGTGGAAGACGGAGTTGTATCCAACCCAGTTAACTTCTCACTTGATCAGAATTATCCAAATCCGTTTAACCCTTCCACCTTCATCAAGTTCAGTCTTCCTGAAGCATCGAATGTAAAACTGTATGTTTCAAACTCGCTTGGTCAAAAGGTTGCTGAGATTTTCGACGGATACAAGAGTTCGGGAACACATTCAATGGTATTTGATGCTTCAGGTCTCACAAGTGGAGTCTACTTCTACACCATAGAGACAATGACCGGCAGACTGACCAAAAAAATGATGTTAATGAAATAGCGTTAAAGAGAAGGAACTCACATGGAATTTAATAGAGCAGCGGGAATCCTGATGCATCCAACCTCCCTTCCCGGGAAGTATGGAATTGGTGATCTCGGACCCGAAGCGTATAATTTTATCGATTTTCTTACTGCCGCAGGTCAAACCCTGTGGCAAGTTTTTCCCCTGGGACCGACAGGGTATGGTGATTCACCATACCAGTGTTTCTCAGCGTTTGCAGGTAATCCGCTGCTTCTATCTCCGGATGTGCTGACAGAGGAAGGTTTCCTCACAGAAGATGACATAAAGGATGTGCCGGCGTTTAATCCTGACCTGATCGACTACGGTTGGGTAATAGATTATAAAAAAGGACTTCTGCTGAAGGCTTATGAAGGATTCAAAAACAACACCAAAAAGGGTGTAAAAGAGAGTTACAACAAGTTTTGCAAGAGCAATAGCGAGTGGCTCGAGGATTATGCACTCTTTATGGCGGCAAAAGAGTATCATGGTGGAGCCTTGTGGACCACATGGGAAAAATCGATTGCAGTAAGAGATCCGAAAGAGTTGCCAAAATGGAAGAAAAAACTTGCTGAAGGCATCAACTATCAGAAGTTTCTGCAGTTCTGTTTTTACGATCAGTGGTCGAAAATAAAAGCCTATGCAAACAAAAACGGAATCACCGTAATTGGTGATCTCCCGATATTTGTTGCATACGACAGTGCTGATGTCTGGGCAAACAAAGAACTTTTCACAGTTGACGGTGACGGCAAACTGATTTGGGTAGCAGGAGTACCTCCTGATTATTTCAGTCCGACAGGTCAGCTTTGGGGCAACCCTCTTTACCGTTGGGATGAGATGGAAAAGGATGATTTCAAGTGGTGGAGAGACCGTATTTCTGCACTTCTGAAAATAGTCGACATAGCCAGAATAGACCACTTTAGAGGATTTGAAGCATACTGGCGGATTCCGGGAGACGCACCCACTGCCCAGACGGGCAAATGGGTAAAAGCTCCAGGAATGAAATTCTTCAGGACCGTTAAAAAGTACCTCGGAGATCTGCCAATAATTGCAGAAGACCTCGGGGTAATCACTCCACCGGTGGAAAAGCTCCGTGATACATTCAATTTCCCGGGAATCAAAATAATGCAGTTTGCATTTGGGACCGGGATGGAATCAAAATTTCTGCCTCACAACTACATCAAAAACTGCGTTGTTCACACCGGATCGCATGACAATGACACTACCCGTGGATATTTTGATGCTGCAAAAGGACAGGAAAACGATATCTACAAGTTTGCTCAGGATTATTTAAATTGCTACAAACACGAAGCGATGGTCTCTGCTGCCATTAAATCGGCATATGCTTCTGTGGCTAATACAGTTGTAATTCCGATGCAGGATGTTTTGAATCTCGGAACAGAATCCCGAATGAATTATCCCGGCAGATTAGGTGGTGGAAACTGGGCTTGGAGAGCAAGAAGAGAGGCATTCACAAGTGATTTGGCTGCCTACTACAATTACATGACCAGAATATTTGAGCGACCAAAACCTGAAAACGGGAACTGACAGGAGCACAGAATATGGGACTATTTGACAAGGTATTCAAGAAGAAGTTTGACGGTAAAAGAGAAATAAACCGGAACTCCCCCGAGTACAAGGCGAATATAAAGCTTGCCACGGCAGCACTACTCGTGCTGATGGCACATGCCGATGATGATTTCACCGAAGATGAGCATAAAAAAATAGTTTATCTGCTAAGGAAGAGATTTGGCATTTCCGGAGAAGAAGTGGAATCGTTAATTGTGGAGTGCCGGGGTCAGATAATTCCTGAAACTCAGGTGAGAGAGACGCTGAAGTTCATAGATGATAATTTTTATTTTGATGAGAAATATGATCTGATGAAATATCTGTATACCCTGATGCTGGCGGACTCTGATTTGAGTACTCACGAAGTCAAACTGTTTTCCACTATTTCCAGTGCACTTGGAATAAACAAGATTGCCCTGGAGACCATCAAAAAGGATGTGGAACGGGAGCAGTTATAGTCCTGACATAAAGTCGTATGTTTATTCAGCCCGGATGATCGATGATTATCAGGGCTGTTTTGTTTTTAAACAGGAAATAAGGCATGTAGTGAGGGTGAAAAATGAACTATTTTACCATTTGTTTATGTTAGATTTTCAGGAGGATAACATGAAAAAATATCTGTCTATAATTTTCGCAGTCGTAATGGTTGTGGTGGTAACAGGATTTATCACTTCAAAGAAGAGTGAAGCAAGCTCAAATTCAAATTCCGGTGTAAAAAGGAGTGAAATGGTATCTTCAGGTAAAAAACTTGGTGATTTTAAGGTGCAGGACATAGACGGCAAGGAAGTCGATCTCTCAGCCTATGAGGGCAAGGTTGTGTTGATTGTTAATGTTGCCAGTCAATGCGGATACACCCGTCAGTATAAAGGTCTCGAGGATATTTACAAGAAGTACAAAGATCAGGGACTCGTGATACTTGGATTTCCATGTAACGATTTTGGAGGACAGGAACCCGGTTCAAACGAGGAGATAAAGGATTTCTGTTCCACAAAATTCTCAGTTACCTTCCCAATGATGGACAAGGTAAAAGTGCTCGGCGAAGATAAATCTCCGCTTTTTGCATGGTTGACGGACAACAGTGTTACCGGTAAAAAGGACATCAAATGGAATTTCGAGAAATTCCTCATCAATAAAAAAGGTGAGATAGTCGAGAGATTTGTCAGCAAAGATGAACCGGATGGTGAGAAGATTACCGGAGCGATAGAAAAAAATTTGAATTATTAGTTATGATTTATTAGTTATGACTTGATTTGGGAGCAGGGAAAGAATCCTGCTAATTGTTGTGTTGAAGTTGTGTTGGGATAATGCCCATTGACGGGCATTGTCCCCTTTTATTTTAATCGTTTCAGGATGAGTAACAAATTCTGAAATTGCCCCCGCGATGGCTTTGCTTGAGCCCGGTTCCACGAGAATTCCTCTTTCATTATTTCCGATTTGTTCTGTGGTTCCCCCTGCATCTGTTCCGATCACGGGCAGACCGGTCATCATTGCATCGATTACCGAGAGGGAATACATTTCGTTATGAGTCGGGAGCACAAAAATGTCCATTGCAGAGAGCCACGAAATATAATCTTTTTGGAACGGTATCAGCTTCAGGGATGCCGGATTGTTTTTGGCAAGTTCTTTCAATTTTGAATAGAGAAGGTCAGCCTGTTCCTCGTAAACGACTTTTCCCGTATCGTCTACCTCTTTTACTGTCGGTTCGCCCATAATCCAAAATTCCACCTTTGAGGAAATTCCCGGTTCGAGATACTGAAGTGCTTCTGCAAAAATTCCCACACCCTTGCCACTGTCAATTCTGCTCATAACGGCAACAACAATTTTTTCATCGGGAGTCTTCATTTCTCTTCTGATCCGGTTTCTCGTCCCGGCAGACACCTTGTAATTTTCTGTGTATCTCCCGTATCTGACAAGTTTTACCGCTCCGTTGGGGACGGGGAGGTAGTTTTCACATTCCCGTTTTGAAAATTCCGACGATGTTATCAGTTCGTCCACACTTCCATACACAAAACGGTGCACAAAATCCTTTTTTGGACCCGTACCCATGTAAACAGCGTGAAGATGTTTAATTCCTGAAAGTTTCTTCAGCAGTGCTCCCGTGAAAACATCGTTTCGCGTATGTGAAAAGATCGCGCTTACACCATTCTTTTTGACAAACGCATTTAGCCGGAGCACCTCAATAAAAGAAAATTTAAGTTTTGTTGAAGTGTGAATTACAGCGATTCCTGCATCCCTGCATGCTTCATCCACGACTGAAAATTTTCTGCAAACCACGAAATTCTCAACCCCTGCTTTTTGAAGTTCGAGTATAAGATCGCGGACATAGAGTTCGCGTCCACCCCGGGCAGATGAGTTTATAAGGTGGAGGAGAGGCATATTAATCCAATAATGCAGTAATGCAGTAATGCAATAATCCAATAATGCAGTAATGCAATAATCCAATAATGCAGTAATGCAATAATCCAATAATGCAATAATGCAGTAATGGTTGTGATTGGAGAGTGGTGGACTGGATTTAAGAGGGTACCGGACATTCGGTTATGCATCTGAGGTTAGACCGGGAGATATTTCTTCAGTTCTGAGACAAGTATTTCTGGTGAAACCGGTTTGTAGAGCAGATTTGTTGCTCCTGCATTCATTGCAAGACGGGAGAGGTTGTCGTCGGGAGCATCGAGCACGGCAAATATAGGAATGGTTTTATAGACATTTGACGATCTCATTCTTTCGATTATTTCAACCGGTGACATGCCTGGAAGATTCATATCGAAAAAGGCGAGGTCGTAAGGTTCCGATTTAAGGGCATCGAATGCGGTAACACCCGAGTCGGCAGTAGTGAGAACAATCCGGCTGTTTAGAAGTATTTTGGTCATGTCTTCAAGAGCCTGTCTGTCGTTGTCGGCGTAGAGGGCTTTCAGAAATTCATCATCGGCGGGTTCAGGCTGATATTGTGTTTGCGATGGTTTGCGGTCATCCTGATAATCGTCTTCCTCTTCATATTCCTGTCGTGCCCGTTCTCTTCTGGCAGATTCCTGTCTTGCTTTCCTGATTTTAATAATCTCGGAGAATTTCTTTCTGATGGCAGTCAATGTATCCTGAAGTGCATCCACATCTTCCTGTGAATTCGTCAGATCGTTACTCAGAGATTTTTGGAGGTCGAGAATTTGTTTCAAGTCGGCTTCATATTCATCACGGAGAGCTTCGAGAGATGAAAGTTCCCTGTCAATGTCGCGAAGTTTTCTGTTTCTTATTTCGATTATACCCTTGAGGTTGACTGCTTCGATCTTTTTTGCCTGTATCTGTTCCAGCAATTCCTGATATTCATCATTGCTTTTAGAGTAGGCGATCGATTTGTCATTCATTTGCTGATTCAAACGGGTAATATTCTCAATCATCGCCTCTTTGGAGCCCGAAAGTCCCTGGATTGATCCTCTGATTTGTTCGAGAAGTCCGGAAGTAATTTGCCGTTCTTCGTTCAGGCGGTCAACCTGTCTGGTTAGCAACTGAACTTCAGCGTCGAGTGCGGAGGCTTTACTCAGCAGGGTTTCCACCTTTTTCGAGAGAGCGGTTGCTTCATCATTCAGGTTAGCCCTCTCGATTTTTATCATCTCGAGTTTTTTCTCGTTTTCCTGCAGTTCTTCAATAACCTGATCTGCTGCAGCCGATATTTTGGAATATCTGATTTTTGCTTCAGAGAATTCACGATCGAGGTGGGCAAGCTGCTCCTGCCTTTGTTTGATTGCATCGTCGAGGTCTGATTTCATTCGCATCAGTTCCCGCTCGATGGAAATTCTTTCCTGAACAACATTTTGTTCGAAGGCAGCCCGTTGTTGCAACATTTCGTTGCGCATTTTATTGATATCTTCGATCAGTTTTTTCTTGATCTGCTCCAGGTCACGGAGTTCAAATTCGAGTTCTGCTCTTTCCTTGAGAATGTCCTGCACTTTGTCGTAAACTTCATCGTACCTTACGCGCAGAATTTCAAGGTTGGAGTATTTTTCCTTGTTATACTTAAGTTCTTCGAGTTCCTGCTGAAGTCTGATAATATTTTCTTTTTTACCGGACTCTTCCTCTCTTATCAGTTTAAGGCCCTCATCGTACTCTTCAAACTCCACTCTTGCGGATTCAACTTTAGAAAGAAGTGTAATCAGTTCCTTCGAAAATATCTCCGTTTCCTTCTTTTTTTCAGTTATTTCAGTCTCAAGTTCACCAATAAGTTTCGACTTTGACTCGAGGTCACCGGAAAGCTGGCGGTGATTTTCTTCTGTTTTCTGGAGTTCGCTTCTTTTTGTGTAAACGAGGATGGAGAGGTCGGATTCCTCATTTCTGAGGTCATTTACTTTTCTGGTCAGATCGGCGAGTTCAACATTTTTAGAATCAAGATCATTCGATAACCGTTCTATTTCTCCATTGGCAGCTACGAGGTCCTCATGTTTTTCAAGGAGGTCTTCATACTTTTGAAGAAGTTCTTCGAATTCTCTTTTATAGTTTCTAAACAGACTCAAGACGCTTTAATTTTGATGGAAAAAGAGTTTTAATTCAATAATGCAATAATCCAATAATGCAGTAATCCAATAATCCAATAATCCAATAATGCAGTAATCCAATAATCCGGTAATCATTAAGGCAATGACCGGTTGGTTTACTGTTGAGTTTTGGTGCCGGTTTTTTTGTAAGCGGTGATGAACTCAAGAAATTTGGTTTTGGAATACGATTTACCTTCCTCGAGGTCACCTGTATTCTGGGAGTGGAGGAGACTGCCGTCACCTTCCAGAACAAAGAAATGGGGATAACCCTCAATCTTCGGGTAAGCAGAGAGAAAAGCCTCATTTTTATTTTCAGGGCTGAAATTTACTTTAAGAACCACAAAAGCATCGTGGAATGCCTTTTTAATATCATCATTCGTTTCCACGAATTCATCAATACGGTGGCACCAGATGCACCATTCGCCGCCCACATCAAGCAGGATTCTTTTATTCTGTTCGGTTGCCTGTTTTACTGCAGATTTCAGATCTTCGACGGGATTACGCGTCGGGTCGAACTTCTCCCGTTCAACTTTTCCTGCCTGAGCGAAAACAGACATTCCAAGGAAAGCTGCGAGGAGCAGGAAGTACTTAAAATAGCATGTCCATTTACTGCTGCACATAAATCACCAATTTTTTAATTCATCATGTTAATTTATGAAAAAAAGATCATAAGATAAAGAGTTTTGATGATTTGTAGTAACAATAGATGTGTAAATCTTTAATATTGAGAGGGCGGGCGGCACTTCCTAAATTTGCATCGTAAATTTTGAAGGTAAATATGAACGAGGAAGAGTTAAAAAATTTGTTCAGTGAGCTCATCGCTGCTGCCGCTGCGGGGAAGGCTGATGAGATAAAGCGGGGGATAAGCGAGACACTAGGATCACCGGATGCTTCCGAATTGATACCCGAGTGGGACAGGGAATACCCGGGGTATTTTGAAGTGGTGTCAGTCGATCCTGCAGTGTTTGCTCATCAGTTAAAAAAGTTCAGGGAGCACAAGGAAAATCTTGCCGACCTTGAGAGGAGGAAAAAAGAGGAAGGGGAGACGGTCATCAAAAAAGTGAAGGAAACATTGAAGAGGGCGGAGAGGCTGCGCCCTCCGATGGAGACTGGGAGTTCGGGAAGGCACTCGCTGGCAGGCAACAGCCGTTTATTGAAAAGCATAATTAATCAAATCACTAATTAGAGAGGGAAACATGGCTTACGAGTCAATCAACTCAGGTGTGGTATCTTCATCAACAATGAATGCTGCCAACGCAGTACCTGATGTAGAGAAGATACTTTATTTATTAAAACCATATCAGACACCGCTGCTTCAGTTCCTTTGGTTCTCGGGGCGTAAATCGAAGGAAGTAAGGAGTCCGTTCGCAAAATTCTCCTGGTTCGAGAGTGAACTTTTCCCGCACCAGACGACAAACAAAACAACCATTTCTGCCCTGGGTACACCGGCAACAATCACATTGAATACATCAAACTGCAATTCGCTGTCGATCTTCAATCTTGATGATATAGTACTCATCGAAGAAACAGACCAGATGGCTTTTGTCTCATCGAAGTCGACGAATCAGGCAGTTCTCACCCACATCGATGGCAGCTCTAATCTTTCGTCACTTCAGACTGAAGGGATGTATCTGAAAATTATCGGCAGCCGCAATTCGGAATATTCAGGTGTAAGAACTGCTGTAAGTGTAAAAGAAGTGGAGAAATTCAACTATCTGAACATTTTCAGCGAAAGTGTTGCCACCACCGGAAGACATCAGGCAGGAGAAAACTATACGGACGGAGTCGATCATCCTGCACTGGTTGCAAAGAAAATTGAGGAAATGAAGCTGCAGGCGGAGCGATATTTCCTTTTTGCACCGGGTCAGGGGTATGCCACTGCCGGCAATTACAGGACAACCTGGGGGCACGGCTTTCTTGGGCGAATACTTACAAATGTGAACAGTTATTCACCGTCACTCGATGAAGATACCTTCGATGATCATTTGAGAGAAGTGTTTCAGAAGGGATCTAACAGGAAAATTCACATTTGTGGCAGTGGTCAGCTTTCTGAAATCAATAAATTCATTAAGAACAGGTATGAACTGAATCCAAATCCTGCAGTTTCAATCTACGGAGTGAATGTCAGGGAGTATCTGACACCCTTTGGGAGCGTGGATATAATCTGGAATCCTGTGATGGACGGGAAATTCACTGATTACGGATTCACAATCGATGCCGACAAGGTTAAACTTCGTTTCATGGCAAACGATAAAAAAGGAAGCAGGAAATTCCGTATCGAGGAAGGAGTGGAAACCCCGGGTGTGGATGGAACAACCACAAAGATACTTATGGACCTTGGCATCGAAATCCACAATGAGGAATGCCACGGGATACTGAGGAAAGCAGTTTAGGAGAGACTCGAGAACTTGAGAACCTGAGAACTTGAGAACCTGAGAACTTGAGAGCTTGAGTACCTGAGTACCAGAGAACTTGAGTACCTGAGAAATTTGGTACTGAAGTCACTCGAGTCTCTTAAGTTTCTCAAGTTTCTCAAGTCTCTCAGGTCTCTCATATCTCAAAAAAATGAAAGGAGAAACGGAAATGAAATTCGTAAGTAAATACAGGAGATACTCGATAACGCTGGCAGGGAAGAAGTTTTCATTCGTTCCCGAGGGGGTTACGGGAGTATACTTCACGGATGATGAAGACGCGATAGCTGCTCTTAAAGGGTCTGTGGCTTTTGGGAGGGATTATCACGAGACAGGGGAAGTCAGGGTTGAACAGGTCACAGGGAAAGAGACGGAAGGGGGAGCAACGGGGAAAACCGGTGAGAGGGGGAAGAAAAAATGACAACTGCAGAGATGGTCACGAGAGTAAGATCGCTTCTGGATGAAAGGGAGGCAGGTTTCTGGAGTGATGCCGAGGTATTGGATGCCTTGAATGACGGTCAGGATGAAGTGGTGAACTACTGTCTGTTTGTCTTTGCTGAGGGGGGAGTGGAAGGAGAGCTCCCCCTCCTTCTTACGCCGCTTGAAACGGAGCAGACAATCGAGCCGGTTACTGCGGCTGATATCGCTCTCCCGTCAGGTTTTATGTATCTTCTCTCGGTAAAATGTGCTCCCACATCGGGAGCATTATTGAAGCCTTGCATGATCCGGAGCACTTCCATGGCAAGATATGCACGGGAGCACAACCGTTTCCTGAAACCGGATGGAGCAAACCTGTATGCCTTCCTGAGGGGAGGTAAACTGGTCTTCGAACTTCCTCTGGTAAACGGCAGGGTGGTAATAAATTATCTCAGGAAGGCAAACAGAATATCAGAGGTGCAAAACAGCGAATTGCCCGATAATGCGTCAGGAGCAATTATCTCGTATGCCGCAGCACTTCTGCTCGAAAAGGATAAACAGAATGAAGAAGCCGCCGGTTTTTTTGGAATGTTTACCAACAAAATTGAAATGTTATCACAATTATAAAGGAGGGGAAAATGGCATCAACACTGGCAGAACTAAGGGATCAGATCGTTATAGATGCGAATGTGCAGGGGAATCCTTTGTTTCCTGTTAACAGACTGAACAGAATTATTAATCTTGCACAAAGGTCGATACAGACAGAGTTGAACGGACTTGGGATGAAGAAATGGGAGACGAGAGTTGTTTTGAGCGAAAGTATCCGTTCGACAACCTTTGTTGGCAAGCCTGTTGTTTCGGTTACACTGAATGAAGAGAATTTCCCGCAGATGCTGGAGAGTCCCAGATCGATTATCTTTATTGAGTGCAGTGACGGAGTGGCGCACGGTCTGGCATTTGAAGTGGATCTGGAGAGATTCAAAGAGCAGATCGACAACACCTGGCTGTCACCGACCACAGGGTCAGCGGTTTTCATGCGACTCGCAAATCAGGTACTTGTTGCACCCGTGGAGGTTAACTCACTTGTGGCTTATTATTACAAAGCTGCAGCGGATCTCGTCAATGACAATGATGAAACCTCGATACCGATGGAGTTTGAGGAATATGTTATCAAGAAAGCGGTAGCGGAGATCGACGGAATTTTGGGGAATCTTGAAGCAAAGCAGGTAAAAACCAAACAGATTCAGAGTGAGATTTCGGCAGCATATCAAAAATTTCTCGAGAAGCAGGGTGAACGCGGAAGGCTCGCAAAGGAGAACACCAGAGGTCTTCCGGAAAATATCAGATACAATATGGGTTATTGACAATGGACACATGGATAATGGCGGGAGCAGTGAAGAGAATAAACGAGTTGCCGGATCCCCTGTTGCTTGGCGAAGGTGAAGTGCAGGAGATGATAAATCTGGTACTGGATGATGCAGGTTCGGGGGGAGTTCCTGTGCGGAGGGGGAGTTGGAGAAATTCCTCCCTCCCTTCCCTTTCTTCCGAAATCTCAGGCCTCTTCTCATTGAGAACGGTTTCCGGTGGGGAGTTTCTTGCAGCGATTGCCGGAGGGAAACTTTATGTTTCAAAAGATGGGACCGAATCGTGGGTTGAGGTTTGTACAGGACTGGAGCATTCAGAATACTACGGAGCACTGGACACAGGTGGAGGGAGATCCCTGATATTCAGCGGTTTCTCGAACAGGGTTGCGGGGGGAACGGATTTTGAAGAAGTGACATCCCCGGGAATCGAACAACCCCTAATTTCGGGTGATACTCCCGTTGTTGTTGTTCAGCATGATACAGGCGGGAGCATTCCCCAGGGATGGTATAACTATGTACTGGTTTACGAGTCCGGAGAGGGGGATTTCTCTTCCCCCTCGCAGCCTTTTACTGCTTACAGGTCGCATACAACCGGTTCGACTGGATTTTCAGGCACAGCCAACAGAGTAGAGATCAGCAATTTACCTGTTCCTTCCGATCCAAGGGTGGTAAGAAAAAAGCTTTTCAGGACGAAGGCTGTCACTGCATCTTCACTCTCGAGTTCACCCTTCATTTATTACGAACTCGCGGTACTGCCGCCTGATGAGTCGGATTATACCGACAAGTCGCATGATGATGAACTTTCATCGTGGCGGATCGCAAAATTTACATCCCTTCCTGCAGGTCTGTCATACTGCTTTAATAAAGGGAGGTTATTCACCGGGAATATCAGAATGCAGGAAATCAACTTCTTTGAGCCTCCTTTTTCAAATGACGGTGCAGGCATCAGGATATTTTCAGGCTCGGGTGTGATAACAGGAGGAGAAATTTGGAATGCTTCGGAATACAGATATCGCATTGTTTATATGGATGCGAACGGGACTGCAAGCCGGCACATCGAGACACCATCAATTCTTACTCCGGGTGAGGAGTTTGAGAACATGGCAGCAATAACTCTGAATTACATCCCGTTTCTTCCTTCTGCAGAATCCACAAGAATAGTTGAGAAAAGGCTCTACAGAACAAAAAAGGACGGGAGCACCTTCTTCAGACATCCTGTAAAACTGACACTTAACCAGATTGCATTCACAGATACTCTCGGTGATGACGGTCTTGGTTTCGAAACATTTGACAACAGTGTAAAAATTACCGATTTCCCATCCACGATAGCTTTTTCCGAACCCGGGAATTTTTCTCATTTTTACCGGAGAATGTCATCTCGCTTCCGCAGGGGAGCAATGCCGGGATCATCTCCATATACGATGATGTTGATGGCATCTTAATCTTCACCGGCACCTCAATCAGTAAATTATATACTACCGGTGATCCCGTTACCTGGCGGATTGTAACCCTGGAAAACCGGACCGGCGTCGGGGACAGAAATTCGGTGCTTCGAACGGGGAGCGGGATCTGGTTTTTTTCCAATGGCAGTATCAGGAGATACAGTGGAGGAGAGATTACTGCTCCGGGTGAGTTGCTGCTTAAAACATGGTCACAGGTTGAATCATTCTATCCGCCTGCCTGGTTATCAGAGAGGGGGTGGTGCTGTTTTCCTCTGAAAATGAAGAATGGTTCGTCAATGCTGCTCATTTATGATGAGAAGACAGGTTCCTGGTACAAATTTACTCATTCGGGTCTGAAGGGAGTATCGACTTTCTCAGGTGGTGCCGAAGAACTGCTTCTTGCATGGAAAAGTGGCACAATCTGTGAGTACAGGTCTTCTCTTTTGTCAACTGATAACATCGGAGAATTGGATACAGAGGTGGAAGTTGAGCTGACAGGCAGGGCATTTTCATATCAAGGTTACGATCTAATGAGGGCGAGAAAGTTGAGAGTATATTATGAGTCACTCCCTGGTGAAGTGGAGATTACACTTCAAAACGACTCAGGTGAGCTGACTGTCGGATATCCAGTAACAGAGGAGTCGGAGTCGATCAAAATTATCCCTGTTTCACAAATGACAGGGACAGGGGAGTTTTGCCGGAGAATTGCGGTAAAAATAAAGGGAACAGGGTTAAAAATTTTACGGATGATAAAACTTGAAACCAGGAGGATCAGGGCATGACGAATGTTCAAGAGATGCGTAACTGGTTTGCACCGGCTGTAGCACATGGTGACCGGTTGCCTGAAAACGGCAGTCTCGATGACGGGACCTTTTTTCTTTTGAAACGGGAGGGGATTAAAATACTTTTTCTGTTTACGGGGGGAGAGAAGTTACAGGTGGCATCAATACCATACATAACTTCGGTGCTCCCGAATCCGGAAGCAATTCCGGAGTACACCAGAATTTTACATGAATCCGGCGGAGAGACAAGTGAATATATTTTAGTTAAAAGCAAATGGGTTAAAATAAATTAGGAGGGAATATGCCCGGAGCATCAGGTGGCGACACCTATAACTACATAATGGAAGAACTGTTGAGATCGGCTTTGGGGAGTGTTTTCCCGGGGAGTGTTTCGGCAGAATCAATAAAAGGGATGTTCGGAAACAGCGGAATCGCCGGAAACTATAACAGCAGCATTTCCGGGATAAAAAAGACTCTAAGTGATGAAGTCTCTTCGGGGAGCAAGGCTCTAGCCGAACAAAGAGCTCTTGGAATCAGGGAGCTGGAGAAATCGAGAGGTGGAGCGATCGACGAATTGAAAAAATCTCTGGTTGAGGCAGGGCTAAACAAATCAGGGGTGGCGGCAAACACCATGAATAAAATCTATGAGAGCGAATCGGATGCCAAAAATTCGCTGGTGACCAAAATTGCTGCCCTTGACGAGGAGAGTCGAAAAGATGCAATAAACAAACTGCTCGGAATTGAATCGGTATCGGCATCTCTTGGAGCGAGTGACCGGCAGTCAGAGCGTGATTTGTTTTCTCTGTTGGGGAATCTGAAACTGTCGGGTGACAGAAACAGAATGTTAAAAGATGAACTTGATCTCAAAAAACTCGCTTTTGAAGAGGGAAAGACGGGTATTGGTGGTGTAATTGGATCAATCCTTGGGAGTCTTCTCGGAATCACGGGCGGCGGGCTTGCTCTTGGTGCATCTGACGAATTAAATAATCTGATCTTTGGATCAAGAAAATAGGGGAGGAATCGATGGAAATATTATTTGGTCTTCTTGGTGTCTGGTATCTGGCACTGTATGGTGCGATAACCAGTATCATCACTGAAGCTGCATACATGATTGCAAGAGGTTATATCAGAAAAAGGTGGATGCTGGTAGTTACAGCTTCCGTTGTCACCCTGCTGGGTGATGTTTCAACCGGGGAGATAACGACTTCGGTTTTGTCGATTCTCCTTGTGGCGTCATTCAGCATTCTGTTTTATACTTATATTGGTGAATACACAATTAAGCGGATTTTCGAGTATATCCGGGGAGAGAAAAAGATTGAATAGGTGGACAGCAGTTGCAGTTTGTGTCGTTTTGGGAGCATTGATCTTCTGGTTCGTGGCACGAAACAACACCGGGAGCACGCATACGGGAGTACGGATTATTGAAAAAAGTGTAGTCAGGGATACTGTTTACTCAATCAAATATCAGACAATTGAGAAGGTAAAGCCGGTTTTTACCGTGGATACAGTGGAAGTATTCGTTGTTTCAAGCGATACGACGAGTATGGAAAACCGTGCTCCCGTCTTCACCGCCTCGCTGGATACCGTGATGTTTGATTCATCACTTTCGCTTGGGATAAGATACAGGTCACCTTCTCCCCTTGACGCAGAATCTTTTTTTGAGATAGATGCGAGACTCAAAGAAAGAAAGGTGAGAGAGGTGGAAACTGTTTACATCGAAGTGGAGCCGGATATTCTAAGCAAATGGCTCCATTTCGGCTTGGTGATAGCCCCGGGGTACGGGATACTTAATAAACAAACAGACATATTCATAGGAATGGGGGTAATGATAGGCTTATGAAACGAAAAATAAAACACCTGAACGAAGGGGAATTCATAAGGGAAGTATATCCGAAGTCACAGATTGTCCTTCACGGGACGGCGTCTTCTTCTGCGGCGGGGGTTGGTGACTGGTGGAATTTGCAGAAAGGAGCTATTGCCACGGCTTTTGCAATCGATAAAGGGGGTGAGGTAATCGAACTTTTCCCTGCCTGTTACTGGGCATATCACACCGGAAACGGATCGGCATACGATGCCCGCAACATTGGAATTGAGATAGCAAATGAAGGCTATCTGAAGGAGATCAACGGCAAATTTCATTGGAATGCGGGCTCGGGCTGGCAGGAATATACGGGTGAAGTCTCTGACTTTAAATCCACATGGCGGGGGTTTCGATACTTTGCCGGATTTACTGAAGCTCAATATGAAGCAACTGCAAAACTTTGTGCTGATCTTTGCTGTTTTTTTGATATAAAACCATCGGTACAGGACAGTTTTGAATATTCGCCTTCGTATCTTGCATATAAAGGAATAGTAAAACATTGCAATCTTTATTCAGGCAAGCTCGATGTTACGCCGGCATTCGATCTCAATAAATTTAAAACTCTGTTAAATAAATATCTGTAAGCAAATTGTCGAACCTTAAAGAAAGACTTGAATTTCATTATAAAGCATTCGGGCGGGATAGGCTCTCGCCCGACCCGCTGGAGATTCCCCACCGGTTTACTTCACCTCAGGACATTGAGCTCGCCGCTTTTTTTGCCGCGAAATTCGCGTATGGTTCGGTCGATCAAATCATTAAAAATGTAAACCGGTTGCTTGAACTTCTGGATGATTCTCCGGCTGTTGTGTTAAAGGATTCGGTGCATCTTGAGGAGAGAGTCGAGGGATTTTATTACAGGTTTTATTCGTCACAGGATGTCGCAACACTTCTGCTGGGAATTCAGCATTTTATTTCAAAATATGGCGGAACGGGGTTAAAACCTCTGTTTATGGAGGGATTTAACGGGAATGGCAGCCTGAAAGAGGGAATTCAGCACTTCAGCAGTTCGTTTATTGATTTTGCAGAGAAGTCGGGAAGACTGACGAGAGGATTTCGCCATTTCTTTCCTGAACCTGACAGAGGAAGTGCCTGCAAGCGAATGAACTTGTTCTTAAGGTGGATGGTTCGGGAGGACGAACTCGATTTCGGCTTCTGGAAAGAGATTGGGAAAGAGAATCTGATAATTCCGCTCGATTTACACATCGCAAGAATCAGCAAGGAACTCGGACTCACGAAGAGAAATGATTCATCATGGAAGACAGCGGCAGAAATCACAGACCGTCTCAGGGAATTCGATTCTGATGACCCCGTAAAATATGACTTCGCCTTGTGTCACATCAGTATGAGGAAGCTAAAGTTCTGAGTTACTTTATCTCTTCAAAGCCGCAGAAGTACCATTTACTGTCGGTTTTGGAGAGATAAATTCTCAGTTTATTGAAAACGAGTTGTCTGCTGACCGAGTTTAAAGCTGTGGTCAGCTTTTTTTTGTCCTCACTGTTTGTTGAGGGGTCAGTGTCGATAAACTTTTTGATTTTCATCATCCTGTCACGGTCGGGCATGGTAATCAGGACAGGGGCTTTAGCAGGATTATAGTTTTTTACGGGGCGGAACGAGAAGAAAAATCTTTTATAGGGAGCCATCCCTTTTGGGAAAACCATCTGCAAGGAAACCGCGGTTACACTTCCCCCTGAAAATTGGGCATGTATGAACGGAGTGTTGTCTTTGGCGAGAGAACCAATGCCCTCTTCACTTCCGTCCAGTCCATAAATCATCAGTGAAGTGGCGGTAAGAAGCAATCCGGAGAGTGATGCATCATCCAGTCGGGAGATTGAGATATTATCTTTACCACCCGGCAGGTTACCTGCCGGCGCTTTTTTTACAACGGGGGGATTGAAGGTCAACTCCTTCATCAGATTATCGACCTGTCTGACCCAGAATTTCCTGTTTTTATATTTCTTGATCAGTTCCCGCTTTAGAAGTTCGGCATCGAGTCTCTTTTTGAAAAAACCTGTTGTTACTTTAAATTTAGTCTTTTTGAAAGCCGGATCATCAAAAATTTTAACAGTCAGACCTTTGCTTGCCCATGCTTTGGCGTTCCCTTTTGCCTCAGCTTCAGTTGTGGTTGAATGAAGGACGACTGTGAAGAGGTCACGGGGAATTGCCGGTGAAGTGGAAATAAGCTCAGGGACCGGACCCGAGAGTGAATCGACCGTAAAACCCGGCGGATAGGTTACTTTCGTCGAATCACTTTTTTGAGCAGGCGTTA
Organism: Bacteroidota bacterium; assembly: GCA_020161395.1. Taxonomy (NCBI): domain Bacteria; kingdom Pseudomonadati; phylum Bacteroidota; species Bacteroidota bacterium. The sequence continues at coordinate 176,365 of JAIUOE010000005.1, read as the reverse complement.
TGACCGACATTATGCCCAAAAGGAGGGCAGTAAATAATGATGATCGGGACATATGAGCAAAACTCCGTTTTACATCTTTAATTTGTGCAAAAGTAAGACCATTAAAAAGCAGATTTCGCTTTTCGTACAGAAGTAATTTCAAATTTAAGATATTCCATCGCAAATTTCAAATTTCTGTTTAAATATCACATCAATGTAAAAATTTTTTTCATAATTTGCGGTGATAAATACAGAAACTTATGTGCAAAAATCTGAACTTTTAATATGACCAAGAAATTAGACCGGGAACGCATTGATGTTCAGGTTGAAACCGTAGCGATAACAGATCCAGGAAAAGAAAGAGAGCGAAACGAAGACTATTTCGGCTACCTTTCAGGTGAGTTTGGTTTCCTGTTTGTGGTATGCGACGGTATGGGTGGTTCTGCCGGAGGTGAGCTTGCCTCGAAGACAGCAGTGGATACCATTCTTGAGCATTTTGACAGTGTGACAGAGTATTACACACCTTACAAGGAGTTGCAGGCTGCTTTCGCGAGAGCAAACACAAAAATAAGGCAGATAGCATTGGAGCGCCCTGAATATGAAGGGATGGGTTCGACTGCCGTTGCTGCCTTGATAATGGATGACAAACTTACCCTTGCACATTTGGGTGACAGCAGAATTTATCTTTACAGAAACAGGAAGCTTTTTCCTGTGACAAAAGACCACTCCCTTGTCCAGTCACTCGTTGACCGCAAAAAGATAAAGGCTTCCAAAGCTGCAAATCACGAGCAGAAACATATAATCACCAAGGCTCTTGGACCCCGTGCAGCAGCAACCGCTGAAGTATCTGATTTTATCAAGCTGTATAATGGTGACAGGGTGTTGCTTTGTACAGACGGACTAACCGGTGAGGTCTCCGGGAGGGATATCAAAACAATCCTCAAGAAAAACAACATTGAAAAGGCAGCCCAGATTCTTGTCGATACCGCGAATTCCAACGGAGGCAAGGATAATATAACAATTCAACTGATTGAAATTTCCGGATGCAGTAACCTTCCTTTAGGTTATGTTGACAAGAATCCCGTCCATAAACCGAGAAAATATGAAAATATTTTTATCTGGTTCCTTTATCTGACAACAATATTGCTTGTGTTTGTTCTCGGGTATTTCTCCTATAACTTCTTCTTTAGATAGGGCAGAAGGCTGAAAGGAGAAGGCTGAAGGCTGAATGTAGAGGGCTGAGAGAAGAAGGCTGAAGGCTGAAAACAAATATTCGCTATTCATCCCTCGCAATTCAACCTTCACTATTCATCCCTCGCAATTCAACCTTCACTATTCATCCCTCGCAATTCAACCTTTACTATTCATCCTTCGTCCATCAAAATTCATCTTTTTTTTGAGGAGCGTGGTGATTAGATTTACGGCTGAATTATTTATAAATATGTTGTGAAAAATAGAGAACAGAATGAAAAAATTATCGTTTATTTCAGCCTTGTTAGTGGTATTGTTGTTTGCAGGTTGCGGAAAGAATCCACAGACATACCTTGATGAAGCAAAAAAATTAATTGAGGGCAAAAAATTCAAGGATGCAATCAAGGTTTACGAGACCATGATAAAAGAGATGCCTGAAAGCGACAGCCTTGTAGTTGCGTATTTTAATCTTGGAAACCTGTATCGCATGCCTGAAGTAGCAGAGACATCAAAGGATAAGCTTTCTGCGGTTGAGAACTACAAGAAGGTTTTCGAGAAATTCCCTAAATCACCCTATGCACCGATAGCTCTTTTCAATTCCGGATTTATATACGGCAACGAGTTGAATGATATCAAGAATGCAACAGAGAATTATAATTTACTGATCAAGAATTTTCCGGATCACGAACTTGCAAAGATTGCGAAAGATGACATGGCAACTTTGGGCAAGACCCCCGAAGAACTCCTGAATGAAAAACTTAAAGAGCAGGACAAAAAAGCCAAGGACGGCAACAAAGAAGTTGCTCATCCATAAGCCGGCAACTGGCAATTAGATGCCGTTGAAAGGGAACGAGGATCACAGAAAATATCTTGATCCGGCGGTTATTTCAAAGCTCGCCTCTTTAGACATAAAAACAAAATTTGTGGTAGAGGGCTTCATGCTTGGTTTGCACAGAAGCCCCTATCACGGTTTTAGTATCGAATTTTCCCAGCACAGACCCTACATTCAGGGCGATTCCCTGAAAGATGTTGACTGGAAGATCTATGGCAAGACCGACCGTTATTTCATAAAGCAATACGAAGAAGAGACAAATCTCAAAGCTCATATTCTTCTTGATACCAGCGGATCGATGAGATTTGCTTCTGAAGGCAACATTTCAAAACTTGAATACGGGAAGATTCTTGCCTCTGTTTTGGCATATATGCTGATCAAACAAAACGATGCTGCAGGTCTGTACCTTTACAGTAACAAAATAGAAAAAGTACTCCCTCCAAAAGCAACCCGGATTTATCTTGACGAGATAATGAAAGCGTTATCCACAGCCGAAGGGTCCGGCATATCTGACACGGCGGCGTCTGTGGCGGGAATTGCCGATAAAATTACCCGGAGAGGGTTGATTATTGTAATTTCAGATTTGTTCGAAGACCCTGATAACATATTGGAAGCGATAAAAAAACTGACCATCTCGAAGAGCAGAGTAGTGGTTTTTCAAATTGTTGATCCCCTTGAAAGAAGTTTTGCATTTACAAAGGATGCCATATTCAAGGATATGGAAACCGGTTCGGAAATTTCCACGCAACCACAGCAAATTGCAAAGGCATACAAAGAAGCATTCGAGTCGTTTACCACCAAAATCAAGTCAGGTTGCTTGAACAGTGGAATCGACTACAATTTGATTGACACTTCGCAGCCGTTCGATGTGCCGGTTTCAACATTTCTTAGAAAGCGAATATAGCCTGCCGGCAGCATGAAAGCCGGATGACCGTCCTCACACCCGAAAACACCCGCAAATATTAAGTTAGTAATACAAACAGATTATTAAAAATAATTAATAAGAAAAGTAATTAATGTACTATTTAAAGAAAATTAGTAAGAAAAATTACTATTTTAGTTAAAAGGTATTATTTTTTTTTAGAAGCCATATCAGAGGGAAGGATAGCTTCCCGGAGGTTCTGCACTGTACGCGAAAAACAAGATATTAAAACCGGCAATCTTCATGTTGCTCTATGCCATATTAGTGGCAATCGGAGTGGAGATTCATCTTGGTGTAGAGCAGGTAGCTCCGTTCTGGCCCGCAAGTGCACTTTTACTTGCAGCTTTATATTATTTTGACCGTAAAGATCATCCCCTGGTCTATATATTGGCGGTAATACCACATACTCTTCTCAATATGTACGATGGCAGCGGATTATTGCTGTCGTTTCTGTTTTCTGTTGCCAACATAGGCACTACCTTTCTGCAGTATGAGTTCCTGCTTCGCGTCAGTCCAAATCTGTTACAGTTCGAAGACACTTTTGAGATACTCTATTTCATAATCAGCGGATTTGTCAAGAGTCTTATGGCGGCAACTCTGGGTGCAATATCCATAAGTCTGCTTACCAACCAGACGGCCAGTTCCATTGAAGTGATTAAGGTATGGGCTACTGCCGAGTGGGTCTGCCTGCTTTATCTTACTCCCGTCTTTTTTGTGTTTGCAAAGACAGGTATCAGCCTTCAAATCGCAAAAGTTCCGAACAGAAAGCTGGCAGAGGGATTTCTTCTCGCGCTTTATATCCTCGGAATTGCAATATTTGCTCAGACCCAAATGAGCGATCAGCGGGAATTTTTGTTTAAATATCTCGCCATGCCGGGGATAATATGGTCGCTCTTCAGATTCAGAACCCGCACAAATTTTTATGTCCTTTTGGGATTTTTTCTCCTTCTTGTAGCAAACCTGCTGGAGAATGAGGGATTGTTCAGGTACAGGGAAGAGGAGTTGAAGACAACCATACTTGATATGAATCTTTATGCTTCTGTAATCGCATCGATCTCATTGTTTATTTTGGTGTCTTTAAACCAGCAGAAAAGGGGACTCAGGCTGGTTGAGGACGGGAGGAAAAAACTTAAGGCAATCTTCGAAAATGCTCCGGTTCCATATATTATTCTCGACAGCAGCGGAAAAATTATCGACTGTAACGAAGAATTTTGCAAAATGTTCAACGATAAAGGGGAGTGTAACAAGAATAAAAAAATAACTGATTTGCTCACGGAAGACTCTGCCGAAAGATTTGACCGCTTCCTTGCTTCAGGGAAGGATGAACTGGAAGACATACTGGAATTTTTGAATTCTGCCGGAGAGAAAATCATTGTTCATTTCAAAATGAGAAAAAATTCCGAGTTTGAAATCAGTTTTTATTGTTCAATGGAGAACATCACCGAAAAGCATCAGATAGAGACCGCAGCCCGCTCTGCGGAGGAGAGATACCGTTATCTTTTTGACCATTCACCTGAAGGGATACTCGTTCTCGATCCCAATTCGTTCAGGATAATCGAATATAATCTGGTGGCTGCCGGACTGATTGGAGCGGGGGAAAATGCGAATTATAATTTCCTTCAACTCCTGAAGTTGAATAAAGAGGAAGAGAAAAGACTTTTTGACAAAGTAAACGCGGGTGAAATATTTACGGGTTCAGTCAGTTTTGGCAAACCCGGAAATACAAGGGCGTACCTTGAACTCACCTTGAGTAAAGTGGTAATAAACAAAAAAAGATCGCTTATCTGTCTCATTCGTGATGTAACAACCCAGAAGAAATCCGAAAGGACGAGAAAGTTAAACAGACTCAGACTGGAGTCGTTGTTAAGGTTAAAAGAGAGTCTCTCCGGAAACAACCTTGAGTTTCTCGGTGAAATTGCAGAAGAAGCGAAGGCAGTAACTGAAGCGAAAGAGAGCATAGCCTTTTTCTTCGATGAAGGAGAAGTGCTGGTCGCCCATTACAAAGATGAGATATTGCTGAGCAGTGCATTCAGGTACGATGAATTTACAACGAGTCAGATCGCAATCGAGTGGTCGGAACTGTTTAATTCCGACATACCATTTATGAGAATAAAGGAGATCTACGGCTCGGACGGCTCCAACACTAATCACTTCATTGGATATCCAGCACTTGAGATGAAGTACCCTGAAATAGCCATTGGAGTGGTTTCTCAGACTGATTATGATGAAGGGGATCTGGATCATTTTACACTCTTCTGCGAGTCGATAAAAAGTGTCGTTTCCAAGAATGCTGCCGACCTTGAAAACAGATATTTATTGCTTGCAGTCCAGCAAAATACTGCATCGATAGTTATTACCGATCCCAAAGGCAATATCAAGTATGTCAATCCGCAATTTGAGAAAATAACGGGTTACAGTTTTGAGGAAGTGAAGGGGAAAAACCCAAGAGTATTAAAATCAGGCGAAACACCGCCGGATGAGTATAAAACCATGTGGGAAACCATTTCCACAGGTGAGGGGTGGAAGGGAGTTTTCCACAACAAGAAGAAGAATGGTGAACTTTACTGGGAATCTGCATCTCTCTCTCCGATCAAAGATCATTTGGGTATTATAACAGGATATCTGGCGATCAAAAATGATATCACTGTGGAACGACAAATGGAACAGGATTTGACACAGCGGGAGAAGAGATTCCATACATTGTGGGAACACTCTCTCGATCCGATGAGGCTCACAGATGCCGAAGGGAAGCTCGTGATGGTAAATGAAGCCTATTGCAAGCTGTTTGGTTTGTCAAAGGCTGATATGACCGGGAAAATATTTACCGATTATCTGGATGAGTCTGCATATCAAAATGCACGAGAGAGATACAAAGCGAAATTTGCAGCGAGGTCGATACCCAATTATCAGGAATCGTTACTTCACTTGAAGAATGGTGACAAGATCTGGGTAAACATCCTGAGCCGGTTCATGGAATATGACGACGGTGAGATGCTTCTCCTTGCAATATTCAGAGATATAACAGACATCAAACGGCGTGAATCAGAATTGAATGATGCACGGCAAAGAGCCGAGACGATGAACAGGTTGAAAAGTATTTTCCTCGCAAACATGAGTCACGAATTGCGTACACCACTTATAAATATTATGGGTTACGCAGAGATTCTGATGGATGAAGTGGAAGATGAGGGGAACAAGGAGATGCTTTCATCAATAGTTAATGGAGGCGAGAGACTTCGCGACACATTAAATTCGCTCCTTGACCTCTCCAATCTTGAATCCGACAAGACAGACACTCTCTTTTCTGTTCACGATCTGAACTCGCTGGCGCAGAAAATTTTCAGGGAATTTGAGGAAGCAGCGAAGTTAAAGAGGTTGAGGTATGAGATTGAACTTAGCGATGTGGCACCGCTGGCTTTGCTGGATGAGAAACTTCTGTCGCAGGTGTTGCGAAATCTCGTGAACAATGCCATCAAATATACTGATACAGGATTTGTCAAGGTGGTTACCGGTATTTCGGGGAGCGGGAAACAAAAAACTGCATTCCTGAAAGTTGTCGACTCAGGTATAGGTATTCCTGACGAAATGAAAGAGCAGATATTTGAACCTTTCAGACAGGTAAGTGAGGGCAACGGAAGAAAATATGAGGGAGCAGGTCTTGGGCTTACCATTGCCCGCAAGTATGTGGAGTTGATGGCTGGTGAACTTACAGTTGAGAGTCAGTTTGGTTCCGGTTCGATATTTGAAATTGGTTTTATTTCAGAGAATGAAGTGACAGGCGAGGATGAGGAAAGTGATAATCCGGACAAGAAAAAGATTCTTATCGTCGAAGATGATGCTGTCTGTGCCAACCTAATGAAGATGTACCTCCTAAAGAGTTATGACATTACAGTAGCACATACCGGTGAAGAAGCTCTGGAGTTGCTAAGCGAAGACAAATTTGACATATTGATCCTTGATATCAATCTTCCTGGTGGTATGAGCGGTGTGGAAATTGCACACATCGTCAGGGAGATGGAGGTCTATCAGAAGACCCCGCTGGTTGCAATTACAGCGTTTTCACTCCCCGGAGATCAACAGAGGTTTCTCGAGTCAGGATTCCAGTGTTTCGTCGAGAAGCCATTCAAGAGGGATGATTTTATATCCCGCATCAATGAACTGATGAAGGATTAGGAATTCCCCGCTTTATTCAGGATAATCTTGAATGTTGTCCCTTCACCCGGAATTGAATTTGAGACGAAAATTTTTCCGGCATGATACTCCTCAATAATTCTTTTTGAGAGGCTTAAGCCGAGTCCCCATCCACGGGTTTTTGTGCTGTAACCCGGTCTGAATACATCTTTTCTTCTCTTCAGGTCGATACCCTTCCCGTTATCAGTCACATCAATTTCGATTTTGTTTTTCACCTGCACCACATTCACAACAATTCTGCCGGTGGAGTGGTCGATTGCGTCGAGTGCATTTTTGATAAGATTTTCGATAACCCAGCCAAAAAGTTCCTTGTTTATAAAAGCTTCCGCCTTGTCATCACCCTGTAGAACCAGATCAACTTTCTTACCGAGCCGTGGAAGTCGTCTGCTGAAATACTCGTAAATTTCAGTAAGGCTGTCTTTGACATTTTCCTTTTTAAGTTCTGCTTTCGAACCGATCTTTGAGAATCTGTTCGTTATTCTGCTCAATTTATGGACATCATTGTTGATCTCCTCTGCTGTGTCGAGCACCTTGTCGGGATCGCTGTAATTCAATTTTAACAGTTCAATCCACCCCATCAAACTTGTAAGTGGGGTACCGAACTGATGGGCAGTTTCCTTAGCCATACCCACCCAGATGTTGCTCTGTTCGCTCCTTTTTATCTGGCTGAATCCAATATATGCAGTAATTATGAAGAGGAATGCAATCAGCATCTGCACATAGGGGAAGAACCGGAGCTGGGTTACGAGAGTTGATTCACCAAAATGAATTTTGTTCAGGACGAGAGTGTCGGTTCCCATTACATGTTTTACGAGGATGGGGGAATTGGCATCATCCATCGAAATTATTTTGTCCCTGAAGAATTTTTGAAGTTTCTCTTTGGAGAGGGTGGAATCCATCTTTACATTACGAAAATTCTGTGCCCCCGACATATCGACATTGTCCTTCGCATCGGAGAGAATAACTTCGAAATCGATCGGTTGAATAATATTTTCAAGCAGGAAGGTCAGATCGGTATTGTCTTCGGAGTTCGCAATATACTCCAGAGTATTGGCATAGAGCTGCACTATCTGCCTTTCTCTTGCCTGAAGTTTTTGAACGATTGTATGGGTATAGTAAAGAGTACCGGCAGCAATAAGCAGGGCAGCAAAAATAAGAGCCATTTTGATATTTGCGGTAGCCGGACCGCCCGACATTTTCACAGTCTCTCTCCGGGAAATTGTATAAATTGGAACTGCCAAATTAACGGATAAAGACGAAGAAGAAAATGTAAATAAATATCGTCAGATTGTCAGACGAAGAAAGTTTGCTCCCTGTTAGGTCCGATGGAGACTATCGCGACCTTCATTCCCGCCTTTTCCGAAATGAAATCGATATATCTTTTAGCCTTATCGGGAAGATCATTCCAGGAAGTGCAGCCGGAGGTGTCACAGTTCCAACCCTCGACCGTTTCATAAACAGGTTCACATTCGTTTAGTATGTCGCAATCGACAGGGAAGTTGGAGAGGAGTTTTCCCTTGTGAATGTAGCCGGTAGCTACTTTTATCTCCGGGAATGAATCGAGAACATCCATCTTGGTCAGCGCTACGGATGTTGTTCCATTAACCATGGATGAATATTTCACAAGGAATGCATCAAACCAGCCACATCTCCGCGGTCTTCCTGTAGTTGCTCCAAACTCAAACCCCTTGGCTCTCAGTTTTTCGCCGGTTTCATCAAGAAGTTCTGTAGGGAAAGGACCCTCACCCACGCGTGTGGTGTAGGCTTTAATGATAGCAGTCACTTCATTGATTTTTGTTGGTGGAATTCCTGTTCCTGTGCAGGCACCTCCCGAAGTGGGGTGGGAGGAGGTCACATATGGATAGGTTCCATGGTCGACATCGAGAAGGGCACCCTGGGCACCCTCGAGCAATACTGATTTGCCATCAGCGATTGCTTTGTTCAGGTAAGCAGGAACATCCTTTATGTAGGGGTCAATTGCTCTGTCGAAGGCAAGGTATGTCTCAACAATCTTTTCAACATCGAGCCGTTCGCTTTTGTAGTAGTCTGCGAGGAGGTTATTTTTTTCTTCGAGATTTTCTCTGATTTTCCGTTCAAGCTTAACGGGATCGAGAAGGTCGATTATTCTGATTCCCTTTCTCGCATATTTATCGATATAACAGGGTCCGATACCTTTACCTGTTGTTCCGATCTTCGATTTCCCTTTTTCATTCAGGGAGTCTATGATTTTATGCCAGGGCATTATGAGGTGGGCATTCTGACTTATAAAAAGTCTTCCCTCAACTGAAATGTTGTTTTGCCTCAGAAGTTCGATTTCTTCGAGCAGGGCGGCGGGGTCGATAACCACACCATTTCCGATAACACAAATAACATCATCCCTTAGAATCCCTGAAGGGATGAGGTGGAGGACGAATTTTCTACCGTTAATCTGGATTGTATGGCCGGCGTTCGCACCTCCCTGATATCGTGCCACGATATCATGGGATTCGCTTAGAATATCAACAATTTTGCCTTTGCCTTCATCGCCCCACTGTCCGCCAACAATTACAGTTACACTCATAATGCTCTTTTTGCTTAATTAGAAACTTGCCAGTGCGTCTTCAACAGAAGGATAGCTTTCAAAAATTGTAACCAGCTTGGTAATTACCAAGAGGCTGTGGATTTTTTCTTCAACATTGGCGAGTTTAAGTTTACCATTCTCTTTATTCACCGTGGTCAAACCTGCGATAAGCATGCCTAGACCGGATGAATTCATAAATTTTACTTCTCCGAGATCAACAACGATATTCTTTTTCCCTTCGGAGAGGAATTTTTTGATGGTATCGCTGTACTCATTAGCTTCGGGACCGCCAAGGACATTGCCCTTAAGTTCAATGACGATGGCTTCATACCGTTCAGTTACTTTCATTTTCATAGAAACTCCTGTTTCTTGGTTCTTTGATTTTTTAAGCTTTTGAATGATTAATTACATTTTTACAGAACTAAAATATAAAGAATAATTTTTTAAAATTTATCGAAAAGGGTGATTAAATAATTTTAATTTTGACAGAAAAAATAGTAAACTGAGCAGGAATTGCTTTTATTTTATTTATTTTTATGATAATTTGCCGATTGCAATTGTAATTAACATTTAATAGCCACAATATTTAGGAAAACGGAATGCATCGTCTTTTTCAACTCGTTTTATTTCTAATTTTTATTTCGATCACTTCATTTGCCCAGTGGAGTGCTGACCCTGCAAAGAATTTCAGAATTGGCGATACCACCATGTCACAGGACTTGCCCAAAGTGGCGACAAGCCCGGACGGTGGCAGCTACATCTCCTGGTTTGCAAACGGGAATGGCGGATACAAGCTTTACATGCAAAGGCTGGATGCTGCAGGTAAAAAACAGTGGGGTGAAGGAGGTCTTCTCATTTCAGCACATCCGCAAAACACATATCTTGTTGATTATTCTTTGATTACAGATAAAAATAATAATGCAGTAGTTGCTTTCGTCGATGTCAGGACCGGATCCATGGCTACCGTTGCCTATATGATATCACCGGCGGGGAAATTTGTCTGGGGTGCTGACGGACTGCTTCTGCTTTCCGGGAGTGGATCAGCGACTAACCCTTCGATCGCAGCAACAACAGAAGGCAAATTTGTAATCGCCTGGAATGCATCAGATGAAGTTGACAAGATTGCCATGCAGATGATATCAGCAGATGGTAAAGTGTTGTGGGGTGACAAACCGGTCGTCTACGGAAGCGGTAATAATGAGGAGGGCTATCTGACCCCGTTACTCGTTCCATCCGACAAAGGCTCCGTCATTATGGTACATTCTGTTTCCACCGGGAAATTTCCGGGGCAGTCAATCCGGTTTTTTGCTCAGAAAATTAATGCAAAAGGAAGCATTGAATGGAAAAAAGGAGGTGTCCCCGTTCAGTCAATTGGTTATGCGATGAAATTTAGCAGTCCATTTGTTGCGAGTGACGGTGCAAACGGAGCGATAGTTTCCTGGTATGATGACCGTAACCTGACGAACATACAGAGCGGATGGGTTCAGAGAATAAACCCGAACGGAACTTTTGCATTTCCTGCAGATGGTGCGGAATTCTCTTCAAAGAAGGGATTTAACAAGTATAATTCTGTAGCATGCCGACTCTCTGCAACCAATGAAATTATCGTTTTTTGGAAGATGGCTAATGCCAGCCAGTCAGAAGAGGGTATTTACGCACAAAAATTCGATTCCAAGGGAAAAAAGCTGTGGGGCGATGACGGTGTGGAAATTGAAAAAATCGGAATAGCCCGTTACAGTCATTTTGATGTGGTTGGAACTGCGAAATCGGCATCCCTTTTCTACATAAGTTCCGATTTTACCGGGTTCAAATCCACCATCAAGGGGATTACACTTCCTTCATCGGGACTTAAAAATTCAAGCGGGATATTTGATGTATCATCGGTCGAATCAGAAAGGAGCAGAATTGGTGCAGATCTTGATAAATCGAATTCTGCGATTGTAGTCTGGAGTGACAAAAGGACAGGAAAAGACCTCGTTTATGGTCAAAAAGTTACGGAGAAAAACTCAAAAGGAAAATAATAACGATCCAATCGTTTCAAACACCATTGAGTGAATTTAATAGTTACATCACATTTAATTAACCGGAAAAGGAGTCCGCGATGAAAAGATATCTGCTTTTTATTCTGTTTTTCGCTGCATTGTCATTTTCGGGTCTGGCACAGTGGTCATCAGACCCGACTGTCAACCTGATGATTGCCGACACAACAGGTGAGCAGGACTTGCCCAAATCTGTCAGTTGCCCCGATGGCAGCACCTACATTTCATGGTTTGACAGCAGAGGCGGGAGTTATGCAGTTTACATGCAACGGCTCAACCCCGAGGGAGTAAAACTTTGGGGCTCACAGGGTCTGCTTATTTCCAATAATCCACAAAATTCATCTTTGGTGGATTACGATCTAACATGTGACGCTCAGAGCAATGCGATTGTTGTTTTCACTGACATAAGATCGGGGGATCTCGATGTTTTTGCATACAAGATTTCTCCAGCCGGGCAATTTTTGTGGGGAGCTAACGGGGTGGCTCTCTCATCGGGAACAGGATACGAAGCCAATCCCACAGTTGCTGTAACTTCCGATGGAAATGTGGTTGTAGCCTGGATTTATGCAGTAAATCCCTATAAAGTGTACATGCAAAAACTTGATGCCACCGGTGCAAAACAATGGGGAGCAACTCCTCTCATCTACGGGTCCGCAACAGAGGGGTATAATTTCCCGAAAATAGTACCATCTGATAACGGATCTGTAATAGTTTCACACAAGGTGACAACCGGAAATTTCCCGGCACAAACAGTTAAGCTCGCTGCACAGAAGTTTAATTCTTCCGGTGTGGCACAGTGGGGTACCGGTGGAGTCTGGGTGCAAAGCCTTGGAAAGGTAATGGCATTTACAGCACAATATTCAGAATCTGATGGCGCCAATGGTGTGATAGTCGCATGGCATGACGACCGGAACTCGATAAATCTTCAAAGTGCGTGGGTGCAGAGGGTGAAATCTGATGGAACCCTTGCTTTCCCGGCAAATGGAGCGGAATGTGCCACCACTTCCGGAATTCATAAATGGAACCCTGTGGCGGCAAAACTTACCGGCTCAGATGAAGTTATGGCTTTTTGGAGATTTACAAATTCCGACCAGAATCAGGACGGACTCGCGGTACAGAAGTTTAATGCTTCAGGGGTAAGACAGTTTACCGATGATGGCATCACCCTTAGGGCGATGACAGGCACAGCCAATATTGTCGGATATGATCTTGCAGCAATCTCCAACTCGGCGTATATTGTTTATAATGTCGGAAATTCAGCCGGACTCAGCAACACTGTCCAGGGTCTGATGATCAACTCCAGCGGTACAAACGCATGGGGAAGCACACTGCCCCTCTCCTCGCTTGTGTCTGACAAGGGACGACTGCAGATAGTGAAAGATATTTCCGATGCAGGTCTCGCTTTTTGGACTGACAAAAGAGTTGGAAATGGCATTTACGGACAAAAAATAAATACAAACGGTACTCTTGGTAATGTTATCGTACCTGTGGAACTCACCAGCTTTTCTTCTGTAATCTCCGGAAATTCAGTTACCCTCGAATGGTCGACAGCTACTGAAACGAACAACGCCGGATTTACTCTTGAGAGAAAATCCGCGTCCGGTTCCTGGATAAAAGCAGCCGAAATTCAGGGTGCCGGAACTTCAACCAAGCCTGTGGAATACAGATTTTCCGATAACAATCTCACACCCGGGACATATAACTACCGGCTTATTCAACGCGATTTTGACGGAAGGGAAACCATCTATTCGCTTCTGAATGAAATTGTGATTTCTGTTCCCGGACAGTTTGAACTTGGTCAAAACTATCCCAATCCTTTCAATCCGACAACTGTTATTCGCTTCTCGTTACCCGTTTCAGGGATGACCTCTCTGAAGGTGTACAATGAGACAGGCGAAGAGGTTGCGACTCTCGTTGATGGAGTAAGAGAAGCAGGCAACTATGAAATCAGTTTTGATGCGCGAGGACTAAGTTCCGGAGTCTACTTTTATACCCTCAGTTCCGGTGAATTTTCTCAGACGAAGAAACTCGTTCTGATGCAGTAATTTGCATAATTCAATAGTGCAGGAATTTTCGGTCGTCATTCGCGAGGATGACGACCTTTTTTTTGTAAAGATTGTACATCTGTCAGAAATCTCCTTAATAATTCTCTTTTAGTACTATTTGTTGCTACCTTCTTTTAACCGCCAGGATTGTGTCTCATTATGAGAATCGCAGATATTCCCTGTAGAATTATGAGAAACCGCAATTCACACCAAAAACGCAGGAAATTTACTGCCCTGCCCCCGAAAAAATAATATCTACCTCATTTTCTGAAAAAACTGTATTTAAATGGTACAGTTGCTTATGGTTAAAATTTGTTATATCTGAAAAATAGAAATGGCTTTTTCTTCTGATTTTGACCTTTATTGCAATTTTAGACTGTCTGAAAAAGAAATGGTTTTTGGGCAAAATCGAGTTGGCACGAAACTTGTAAGTATAGAGATGCATTTAATAGAAAGTGTTTGCCGAATGGCATAACGATCTCCAAGAGATATGTGCTTTTCACCCGGTGTGGAGACTGAGAATCCCGCGGCAGATACTGATCAGATAACAGCTTTTATACGGAAACCATGTCGATGAATTTAGCAGATGTAACGATACTGATTGCACAAGGAACATTTGTGGTAATATTTGTATTTGCTCTTGGCAGTTTTGTAGCATACAAGATGAGAGGGAAGTCAACACCCGTTTATTTGGAACGGGTAAAAGTTCAGGTCCCCTACAGAGAGTCACCGGTCATAATCGAAGAGGATTATCAGATTTCCACGCAGATTCAGCCGCATACATTTGGAGAACCATCTGTTTCAGCTCTGACAGTCGGCAGGGCTGAACCACCCAAAATTACTTCGAAAACGGTAAAAATCAGTTCAACGAGACCTGCTCCAAAACCAGCACAGCTCACCCGCTACAAGGTTGTAAATTATACATTTGAGAGACAGTCACAGCGAGTTGTTGACAGACCGGACATAAATACCAACTGGTCATAAAAGAAAAAATATTCGGGATTCCAAATAATCGAATCAAAGGCTCCTCCTGAAAACGGGGAGCCTTTTTTTTTGTATCATAATGAGAATCCACGGCTTTTTCACATAACCTGTCGTCTTCAAATGAGAAAACCCTTTTCTGTGTTGAATATGCAACATTACGCGATGGAATTGTGCACTAATTACACTCTTCGCAGAATGCAATATTATTGTGACTCAAAATGAGACACTGTCCAGTCAAATCTTAAAGATTCCCCTCGGAATCTTCCGGCATCCCTTATCCCTCTTTTCAGTCTGAAACCCCTTAAAAAATGCTTATTACGGGCTAAAAACAAAGAAAATAATTGTTGGCATGGTTATTGATGTTAATAGTCAGATTTTTCAAATAACTAATTAACCGGACTATAACATGAAAACAGCGAAAACATTGATAAACAGCGCGATCCTCGTGATCCTGTTTACTTTCGTTTCTGTTGGGAATCTTCAAGCCCAGGGATCGTGCAATCTGAATGGATTCAAGACCTATACACAGGGCGGATGGGGAAGTCCTTCCAACAGCACCCCGGGTGGAATACGAGATGCATACTTCAATGCAGTTTTTCCATCGGGCGCAGTAATGGGCGGCAATTTTACTGCCTCGTTTACAAGTGCGTCAGCAGTAAAAGATTTCCTGCCTCAAGGTGGAACCTCTGCAGCGTTTAATGCGAATTACAGCAATCCAACCTCAACTTCCGCAGGGGTTCTTGGCGGACAGGTAATGGCGCTTCTTCTTAATGTAAAATATGATGAAGCCGGATACCTTGGAACCAATCCTTTGAAGCTAAAAGATCTCGTTATCACGACGGGTACTTTCGCAGGAAAAACTGTCAGTGAGTTCCTGGTAATTGCCAACACCAAGATTGGTGGCGGAAGCTCTCCTTACACATTTTCTCAAATCAACGATGCCGCAACTTCGATAAATGAAAACTTTGATAACGGTACAGTTAATCAAAATTTCCTTACATGCCCGACTACACCACCAGCACCGGCATCACTCGGTGACAAAGTATGGAATGATGCAAACCAGAATGGTATTCAGGATAACGGCGAAGCAGGAATCGCAAATGTAACAGTAAAACTTTACACCTCAGCAAATGTACTTGTCGGCACAACAACCACAGATGCAAACGGCAACTACAGCTTTACCAATCTTTCAGCCGGAACATACTTCGTTGAATTCACAAAGCCATCAGGTTACACAGCATCACCAAAAGATGCCGGATCGGATGACACAAAAGATTCAGATGCAGATGTTACGACCGGAAAGACCGGTAACTATACACTGGTCGCCGGACAGAACAACATCACAGTTGATGCCGGTTTTTATGCAACACCACCTGCACCTGTATCAATTGGTGACAAAGTATGGAATGACATCGACAAAGACGGTGTACAGGACAACGGCGAAGCAGGTATTCCAAATGTTACAGTTAAATTATATAACTGCCTCGGAGTTCTTGTTTCCACAACAACCACCGATGCAAACGGACTGTATCACTTCAACAACATCCCTGCAGGCGATTACTATGTTGAATTTACAGCTCCTTCAGGTTATGTATTTTCTCCTCAGAATCAGGGTTCAGATGACAATGCTGACTCTGATGTTGATCCTTTAACAGGAAAAACAGCATGCAAAACATTTGTTGGCGGAACAACCGACAACTCAAATGATGCAGGTCTCTATTATGGAGCAGCAGATCTTCAGATTACAAAAACAGTAAACAGCTCAACATTGACATGTGGAGAGAGCCTCACTTATACAATCACTGTTACCAACAACGGACCTGCCGATGCCGGCAGCATTACAGTCAGTGACATACTGCCTGCAGGACTTCTCTATGTATCAGCATCTGCTACACAGGGAGTTTACACATCAGGTACAGGAAACTGGACTGTCGGAACTCTTACAAATGGAAGTTCAGCTGTTCTTACAATCGATGTAACAGTTGATTGCTCTGCAATGAACAATGCAAACATCGATCTTGGACCTGCTAAACCATACAATGTATTTGTTCTTGAAAACATTATTCAGCCGTCTGCAGATACCGAAGGCAAGCTTGCAGTTGGCGGAAATGCAAATCTGTCAAACTACAGTGTAGGCGACAAACTTCCAAACTCAAACGGAGCAGAGGATGTTCTGGTTGTCGGCGGAAATCTCTACTACACAAGTGGCCGTGTTTACAATGGTAATGTAGCATATGGCGGACTTACAAATCTTCCAATTTCGGCTGTTTCGATAGACGAAGGCACTTTAAGACATGATGCTTCAGTAATCGACTTTGCCGCTGCAAAGACTCATCTTGAGAACCTCAGCACACAGCTTAGCGGTTATGCAGTAAACGGAACCACCACTTTCCAGTGGGGTACTGTGAACCTTACACACAATGATCCTTATCTTAATGTGTTTACAGTTAACGGCAGTGATCTTAATGCAGCCCATACATTCGAAATAAATGTACCAAACGGTTCAGCAGTAGTGGTCAACATCCTAGGAACAACAATCAACTGGCATGGTGGATTGTTCGTTAACGGTACTGCGATGAACAATGTACTTTACAACTTCCCGCAGGCAACTTCCCTTACAATCTCGGGAATAGATGTAAAAGGATCGGTTCTTGCACCTCTCGCAGCACTTAACTTCCCTGCAGGTATCATAACCGGACAGACGATTGTTAAGTCGATGACAGGAAGTGGACAGTTCAACCTCGCTCCGTTCCTTGGAAACATCCCTGCCAATCAGAGCATCGTGAATGTTGCTTCGATCACAGGTTCAAACATCTCTGATCTCAACACAGCCAACAACACTGCATCTGCAGTAGCCAGCTTCCCGTCAAATGGTGGCGGAAGTGGTGGCGGTACAGGTGGTGGCTCCGGATCAGGTAACTGGCAGCAGATCGGTAACATACCTTCAGGTCAGGTTGTTACATGTCTCGAATCAGATAACCAGGGCAATATCTATGCAGGTACTGCAAGTGGATATATCTACAAGAGAACCGGCAACAATCCAAACTGGGTACATGTTAACCCGCTGGTTTACTCAGGCGCAGTATGGGCAATTGAAACCCATCCTAATGGTACACTTCTTGCAGGAACCGTGACAGGTGTTTATATTGGAACCAATAACGGAACCGCATGGACACTCAGCACACTTCAATACAAAGATGTCCGCACAATCAGGATAGACGCTCTTGGAAATGTATTCGCAGGAACCTGGGGACAGGGAATGTATGTCTCCAACAATTGTGGACTTACATGGACACAGTCGAATACAGGACTTGGAACACACCTTATTGTAACGGGAATAACTGTAACAGACAACAACACAGTATTTGTCGGTACATTCGATGGTGGAGTCTTCAAATCAGTTGATCATGGAGCCAGTTGGGTATCACAGACTGTAGGATACAACTACATCTGGGCAATGGCTTCGAACTCAAACGGTGACATCTTCGCAGGAACTTATGGTGACGGACTTTACCGTTCAACCAACGGTGGAACGAGCTGGACCAAAACAAGCTTCCCCGGAACATATGTGTACGAGCTCAGAATAGATGCAGCAGACAATGTATTTGGTGCTTCTTATTCAGGTGGTGTTTTCGCTTCGACCAACAACGGAAACACATGGTCGAGCATCGGTATGGGAGGATTTGGATTAAGCTCACTCCTTATTGTTTCAAACGGCAGCACACCTGACGGAATGGGAACCGGAAAAATCTACACAGGAACAGCAAACGGATCAATCTACATGGCTGTTTCAGGTGTTACAGATGTGAAATCAGAGAAGACTGAGATTCCAACACAGTTCTCTCTTTCACAGAACTATCCAAACCCGTTCAATCCGTCCACAAGAATCAATGTAAGTATTCCTAAAGATGGATTCTATGAAGTGTCAGTATTCAGCATCACCGGCGAACTCGTGGCAAAACTTGCAGCAGAACAGCTTACAGCAGGTGTTCATTCACTTGATTTCAACGCTTCAAATCTGCCTTCAGGTATCTATATCTACAGATTGACCGGAAACGATGTAAGCATCACCAAAAAAATGACTTTGATGAAATAATGATGGATGATGTGTATGGAGAGCGAATTGGAATGCGGTAATTTTAGAATTCAGTAATCCAGTAACACTCTCAAATTTGGAGGCTGTTCGTGAAAACGGGCAGCCTCTTTTTTTTATTTATTTTTGAATATTGTCACAAGTCATGGTCATCAGCCACTCAGCACAAACAAGTGGCTTCTTTTAAACTCTTTTTCCTATCTTTGCACATCCTCTGCAAAACAAAGTTCAACAATCGTGGAACTTAAACTTTTAGGAGCTCGTCAAAAGCTATGAACGAAAAACAAAATAATGAAGATATGCCTCAACCAGCACAGAATATATTCAGTCTGCAAGATGACTTTGCTCTGATACAGGCTTTTAAGGACGGCGAGGAGTCGGCTTTTAAGGATCTGGTGGTCAGACACAAAGAGAAAGTCAGAAATCTTATCTATCTGAATCTTGGCAACACATCATCGATCGATGATATCAGTCAGGATGTTTTTCTTTCTGTTTACAGGAAGCTGAAACAGTTTCGTTTTCAGTCGCAGTTTACCACATGGTTGTATACAATCACAATCAACAAGATCCGGGATCATGTCAGAAAGCAGAAAATCATGTCGATTTTTTCAGCTTTTAATGGTGATGAAGGAGACAATCTCCCTGATTCCGGAGGGTATAAAGACAACTTCGATATAAACGAAATGGTACGGGATGCTGTTGCGAAACTTCCGCAGAAACTGCGTGAGCCTTTAATCCTTCGGGATTTTGAAGGTCTCAGCTATCAGGAGATTTCGGAAACAACGGGCACCGATATCGGCACAGTTAAATCAAGAATTTTCAGAGCACGCGAAGCACTAAAAAAGATTTTAGAACCCTGGCGCGAGGAACTAATATGAAGCAATTTGATAAAGATTTTGAGAATATTTCCGCATTGATCGACAATGAACTGAGAGAGGATCAGGCGGCTGTCTACAAGGAAAAAGTACAAAATTCCCCTGCATACAAAGAAAAATATGCGGAAATGGCAAAAATAAAACAGGTTGTCCGGAAACTGCCGCCACTTCCTGAGGACCATTATTTTTATACAAGACTAAACGAATTTATAAAAACAGAGAACAAAAAAACCGCCAAGTGGAAGCCGTTCGTAAAACCCGCAGCATCACTTGCGGTACTTACTGTCGTCCTGATGTTTTTCTTCAGAGTGAGTCCTGAATTCCTCGACAGACTCGTGGAAGACCAGAAAGGGAATATTGTGGAGTTTTATACAAAGAACCTCAGACCCTATTTCCAGGAGGATGAACTTTCGAAGGACGATATCTTTAATTTTGCGTTTTCACAGGTGTTGCCGGTTGATTCAATGGGAACGAATGTAATCAGCCTTGACGGATCGAAAGATGGTGCTTCGATAGCTATCAGACAGATGACGGCAGGCGACTCAAAGATTTCGCTGAAAGAATTCACCGAAAAACTGAATCTGAATCAAGAGCAGAAAACCAAGCTGGATGGTGTCCTGAAGAAATATGAGAGCAAGATTCGAAAAGCCATCCTGGTAAACGAGAATAACACGGTAGCGGTGAATGCCAATTTGTGGAACTATAATAAAGCCTTAAAGGCTGAGATTATGGCTATCGCAGCGGAAAACCAGGCACTCGCAAAGGTGATGCCGGCTGCCTTCCTTGAATCGATGCCTGCTTTCTCGGATATTGACTTTGCTGAAAATGCAGACGATTATGTCTGTATCAATCCTGATACCGTGTTTATCGCATCGATTAAGGTGAACACAAAGGATCCGAAATTTAACATCCCGGTTGCCAACAAAACAGCAATCTTCGCTAACAAAACTGAAAACTTTAACACTGGAAAACACAAATTTGGCGGGTATTACGGGAAAAACGGTGATTCCTCGAAATCCACTAAATTCAAGGTGTTCATTGATACCAACTTCCTGAAGTTTGATATACCGGAAGGTGCTTTTGAAGCTGCCACTCCCGATATCATGGTACTCAAACGCCTGGATTCACTCGTCGATCTGAGCATGAAAAACCTCGACCTCCGTTTCAATTTTGAAGGCTCAAAACCGGGAGAACCATTCGGATTTAAGTTCAAGCTCGATTCGATGGGTGTGCCGGGTTCCGGAAACATCTTTGAATTCAAGTTTGATACTTCAAAGGGCTTCAATTTCGATATGCATTTCCCCGGTAAAGACAGTGCCGGTTTCAAAATACTTGTTCCGGAGGGAATTGAAAAACTGGAAGACTTAAAAGGACTCGGCAATCTCGACTCTTTGATGATCTTCAAATTCAAAGGAAAAGATTCCACTTTCAATTTCAATTTCCCGTTCAAAAATTTCGACGGAAACATGAAACAGTTCCAGGAAGAGATGAATAAATTCCGTGAAGAAATGGACAAGTTCCGCGACGAAATGAAACAGCTTAAACCTAAACCAAAAAAAGAGAAGAAGGCAGTCGTTATTTAGTTATGAGTTTTTAGTTATGAATTATGAGTGGGTTCACTAATAACTAAAAACTCATAATTCATAACTAAACATTGCCGTTCATCACTCAATATTTTGCAGAGACGGGCTTTTTTGGTAATTTATTTACCAATTACCAGAAAATTATGTAAGAGCATTCTTTGCAGATACCACCACTGTTCAACCGGTTTTTACTTCCCGGAGTTATCGGATTTGTAGTACTCAGCATTTTCAGAACTTTCTTCATCTCCGGAGACAGTTTTGGGACGGTACTCCTGTTGGAGTTTGGATCTGTTGCCATACTTTTTGTGCTCATATCCGAATCGATTAAGTTGACTTCGTCTTACAAGGCAGCACCCACCTGGTTAGTTACGGCGCTCCTTGTTCTTACTTTCATCGGTATTTTTCTTAAACTTCTTTACAATTCCATCGACAGTTTATTCCCCATAGCATCAGTCTCTTATGAAAAACTGATCGGGCTGGATGTGTTGCCGCTCGTTTTGATTCTGCATACCACAACTATAATTATATCAGTGGCATCACTCGTGATATTCAGGCACCTTTTCTTTCTGAAACAAAGCAAAAACCTGAATATCTATTTCAATGCGATGCTGATTTTTATCGCACTGACGGTTGCCACTTCGTTCACTTCCGAGAAGAGGTTTACAGATTACGAGTTCATCCAGATTACATTCTATGTGGTTGCCACAATTTTGATGTTCATGAACAGTTTAAAGATTTCATGGATTGCTTTTTTGAAGAAAAGACAGAAGAGGCAGTTGCTTCTGATCTCGGTTATGATGATAGCATTGTTGATAATTTATCTTTCGGTGTCTTCTGACCAGTCGGGATTCAACAATTTACTCTCCGGTTTTTCACATGCTTTTTACCGTTTCAATAATCTAATAACCGTTTATGGAATAATTTATTTTGGCGTTTTATTTTTTACTACTTTGTTCCACCTTCCTACAGCGGAAGCGTTTGACAGGCGGACAAAGGAGATATCGTCACTTCAGTATTTCAGTAAACTGATAAACCAGGTTTTTGATGCGAAGGAGTTATCCGATACCATTTCAGATCTGGCACTGGATGTTTCAGGCGCGAATGCTTCGTGGCTTTTCCTTTTTGGTGATAAAAACCGCACCGAAGGAATAAAGGGAACAGGATTTGTGACGGCGGAGAAAGTGACTGCTTTCCTCACCTCAAAACATGATTTGACCACGGTAAAAAGGATCCTGATGCTCGACCTGAAGGAGTTTTACCGTAGCGAAATGACTGATGAGCAATATTCTTTCGTGTATGTAGTGCCGATGATTTCATATTCGAGGACACACGGAATGCTCATTCTGCTGAAAAAAGATGCAGTCGAGTATGACGATGAGGAGAGAAACATAATTCAGACTTTTGCAGATTATGCATCGGTCGCGATCGAGAACTCATATCTGCTACAGGAGTCAATCGAAAAAGAAAGACTGGAAAAAGAATTCGATGTTGCAAGGGAGATGCAGCAAAAGATTCTTCCGGCTTCACTTCCGGTAATAAAGGGTTACGAAATAGCCGCTGTTTTTATACCGGCATTCGAAGTTGGGGGTGACTATTATGATTTCTTTTCACTTCCAAACGGAATGACAGGATTTGTAATTGCGGATGTTTCGGGGAAAGGGATTTCGGCAGCTTTTGTGATGGCAGAACTAAAAGGGATACTCGAATCTTTTGCAACGATGAAATTTACTCCCAAAGAGATTCTGGTGGAGGCAAACAAAGTTTTACAGAAAGTTCTGGACAGAAGGGTGTTTATCACCGCTGTTTACGGAATTTTCAATCCGGAAACAGGGGAGTTTACAATTGCGAGGGCAGGGCATTGTCCTGTATTGCACAAATCGGACACCGGTATCACGGAGAGAGTTCCTCAGGGTTTTGGTCTTGGAATGAATTTTACGGGGCTTTTCGAGGAAAAACTTGTTGAAGAGTGTTTCGTCCTGAGCGAGGGAGAGCAGATCGTTCTCTTCACCGACGGGGTTAATGAAATGAAAAATGAAATTATGAAAGATTTCGGAACAGAGAGGCTAAAATCTCTTGTTCTATCAGAGAATAACGGAAGTGTGAACAATCTCGCTTCCCGGATAGTAAAAGATTTAACTGAATTTGCAGGATCAAAACCACAGCATGATGATATTACACTTGTGATCCTGAAAAGAATTAAAACGGAGAAACAATAATGGCAGAATTTAAAACCAATTTAAAAGAGGCAAGTGAGTGCAGTATTATTGAACTCACCGGTTATCTTGACGCTCATACGGCGCCTGAATTGGAATCGGCGTTCACCGGACTGATTGACAAAAGCAAGTATAAAGTGGTTGTCAATTTTCAGGACCTTGAATATATTTCAAGCGCCGGGCTCGGTGTATTTATGGCTTACATTGAGACTATGCGCGAGAATGGAGGCGACATTAAACTCGCCAACATGAAACCCACAGTTTACAGTATTTTTGATCTTTTGGGATTCCCCCTTCTCTACGATATTCTTCCTGATGTCGACGGGGCTCTCACAAAATTTAAACAACAAGGTGCCTGACCAAAGTGAATAACAACAATGCTAACAACCTGGAGTTGAGAGTTAAGAGCAGCACCGAAAACCTTGCGCTGATTCGGGAGTTCGTGGGTAATTCCGCACGGCATTTCAGTATCAGCAAGGATGTCGTTGACAAGTTAATTCTTGCAGTTGATGAAGCATCTTCAAATATTATCAGGCATGCGTACAAAAACAGCCCGGAAGGTGAAATTGTGGTTACCTTCATCTGTGATGAAAACGAATGCACGATAATTCTTACCGACCACGGAACGGGATTTAACCCCTCCTCGGTGAAGTATCCTGATATGGTTGCATATCTTAAGGAGAAAAAGCGGGGCGGTCTCGGAATCCATCTTATGAAAATATTGATGGATGAAGTCGATTATTTCTCGGTGACCGGTGAGTACAATAAACTTGTTCTAAAGAAGAAGATTTTTTAAAGATGCCCGATACTGAAACACTTAAACTCCAGCGAAATCTCTCTGCTCTTGTGGAGTTCAGCCGGATAGTGAACTCGAGTCTTGATCTCGATTTTACGCTGAACAACCTTCTTTTCAGTTGTCTTGGCAAATTCCTGACGACCAAAGGTTTTGTGCTTATCGAAGAAAACGGAACAGCGCAGATAAAAACCGCAAAAGGAATTTCACATCTGCTGGTGGAGGAATTTAATTCCGCAGGCCACCGGTTCTCAGATCGACTCGTTGAGGATGGGTACTTCTCAAAACTCGGTGTTTCAGTGGTCGAGAAAATCTCTTCCTCGCGGAAAGAGCTTGGCTACATCGCATTAGGCGAAAAGATTACCAAACAGCCTTATAATAGCGATGAAATTGATTTTATAAGAACAATCCTGAACATTGCCGCCACAGCAATAGAAAATTCACTTAACATAACAGAACTTAAACAGGTGAACCGTAACCTCGATTCGAGGATTAACAGACTCAGTTCACTATTTGAACTCGGCAAGGAATTTGGACTTCTTACCGAGGAGTCACGCATCAGCAAGCTTCTTGCCTACTCTCTTCTCGGGCATTTTCTCTCCTCCGTTTATGCCATAATTATTTTTGAAGAGAGGAAGGCGAAAATACTTGATTCCACCATTTCCAAGGGGAAATTGAAGGATATCGCAGATTCACTCGCTCTTAAAAGTATCGACACCCACTACCTCGGTGACGAAATAGATAAACTTCATCCTGACCTGGCATCACTCAAAGTTGAGATTGTTGTCCCGATGAAGATTCAAAATGAAGCAAAGGGGCTTATCCTGCTCGGTAAAAGGGCGAACCAGCAGTTGTTTCTCGAAACTGACATAGAATTTATCTACTCTATTGGCAGTCTTGCAATAATATCTTTGGAGAACAAAAGACTTTTCCGGGAAGCACTTGAAAAGCAAAAACTTGAAGAAGAGCTTGAGCTCGCAAAAGACATCCAAAAAAATCTTTTGCCTAAAGAGATTCCATCCATGCCGGCATTTGAGATTGCAGCCACATCGATATCTTCAAAACAGGTCGGTGGCGATTATTATGATATAATTAAAAAGGATCAGCATAAATATTTTGTTGCAATCGGGGATGTATCAGGGAAGGGAGTTCCTGCCGCACTTCTGATGGCAAATCTGCAGGCGTTTTTGAAATCGATTTGTACCCAGAATGTTGCCATCGATGATGCCACAGGCACGATAAATAATCTGGTGGCGGACAATACCTCCGACGGAAAATTTATTACATTCTTTTGGGGGATCCTCGATAACAGTAATCTGGAGTTTTCGTATGTGAATGCCGGTCACAATCCCCCGCTTCTTGTCAGAGGCGGCGAGATAACCTATCTCGACAAGGGAGGTATCATTCTTGGTGTCATGCCGACTTTTACCCCGTATCTCACCGAGACGATTCAGCTTCACGAAGACGATCTTTTAGTTTTGTTTACAGACGGGGTTACGGAAGCGAAGAGCCCGGAGGATGAGGAATTCAGCGATGAAACTCTCGAATTGCTGGTCAGGGAGTCTGCTGCACTTCCCGCGGTTGAGATCCTCGACAGGATTCGTCATTCGGTCTATGACTTTGCAAACGGTGCCTTTCAGTCTGATGATATCACCATTATAGTGATAAAGGTAAAAAAGAAGTGAAGATAAACAGCCTCTTTTTTGAACGAAAGTTTATAATAAATGCTGCAACCCTGCTGGTTGCCCTGCTTGGTCTGTTGAGTATTTATCAACTAATTTTTGTGAACACCACCTCCAACGATGAATGCCTGTGGTATGCCGGTAAAGGGAAAAACGGTAACTGGGTGATCTATATCAGGGATGTGAAGCCCGGAGGTGTTGTTGACCTCGCAGGTATCAAGAACGAGGATGTACTTCTGAAGCTTAACGGACAACCTGTTTACGATACTTACAACGCTCAACAGATTCTTAATAAGCTGGACTACGGACAATACGCTGAATATACGATAAAAAGGGGTGACAAGGTTTTTACGACCAAGGTGTTCGTGAAAAAACTTATCAGTTATCCCGATCTCTATTATGCAATTTTCTATTTTGTCTGGCTGATGGTAGGTTATCTTGTAATCTTTTCCAACCCTTACGGACTTGTTCAAACTCTGTTTTATCTTATCGGTGTATTTGGGACAATATATGCCAGCAGGGGGGCATTTATAGATCATCTGCTCTACCTGAATCCCAATTTTTCGGTCCCGGTTTTGTATTATTATCCCTGGTTGATAATAAGTTGTGCCACAGCCGGAATCTTTGTTCATTTTTTCCTTGTGTTTCCGCATAAAAGCGTGTTGCTTAAGTACAAGTATTCTCTCTATATACTATATTCGTTTTTTATAATACCCAGTTTGATAGCAATCTATCTGACTCATATGAGACTGAATGATCCCGAATATCGAATGTCTTATATAAATCCGGAGGGAATTGTAAATCTGTTAAATGTATTTTCACTCCTTTTCGGGTTGATCAGTCTGATTGTCAGCAGCATAAGATACTGGAAGAAAAAGGAAGGTGTGCCACTCCGCTGGTTGACGGCTGTGTACGCTTTGGGTTTCTTCAGCGTACTCGGGCTCTTTTTCTTTGCTCCAAGAAATGCTCTTATTTTTTACAATAATCCTGAATTTTATGTAGTACTTCTCACTCTGACCCTGATACCAATTGCATTTGCGGTTGCTATCTTCAAATATCAGTTGATGGATGTCAGCATCGTCGTAAAAAATTCGATTCTTTACGGAAGTGTATCTATCAGTATTGCAGTCATCTATTTTCTCTCGATTTACGGTTTCGGTCAGGGAGCGGGTACCATTTTTGGAGAGGAGTATAAAAACTTTGTCGCAGTCCTCAGTTTTGTAATTTTTGCCCTCGTCTTTCAAAGGACCAAAGATAAATTCCATTTGTTTATCACGAAACGGTTCTTCCCTGATCAGTATTTTAACAATCAGATACTGTTGAGTTACGGTGAGGAACTTGCAAATATTGTAGGACTTGAAAACATTCTCAGATCGGTCAGAGATACATTCCGTGACCTGATTCTCGTAAGAAAAATGTCTGTCTATCTAACAAGCAACGATTCATTCCACCTCGCCACAGAGTTTGGAAACAGTGAAACAAGAGAAACGCTTTCCACACAACTCGCAGATTTTGAACTCAAGTATAAAATTTATCTGGATGAGGGAAAGAAGAAGAGAATAACAGGCGAATCATTCAGCATCTTTAACAAGGAAGACAGAACCTGGTTCAGGGAGGAGCATTATGTCCTTATTATTCCTCTAAAGGTAAGCAGGCGATTGATTGGTTTTATAGCTTTTGGTGAAAAATATAACGGCAATCCTTTTGCGGAGAAAGATATTGAGTCGATCAGTTCTGTTGCCTCCCAGATTGCGGTGTCGGTTGAAAATGCACGACTTTATCTCGAAGAGACAAAGAAAGCCCAGCTCGAGAGGGATATAGATGTTGCAAAAAGTATTCAGGAGTCACTTCTCCCCGCATCTTTCCCTGTTCGTGACAACATTGAAATGTTCGGCAGGATGATACCTGCTTCTCACATTGGCGGTGATTACTTTGATATCATCAAGGTCTCTGACTCACGGTTCTTTCTGGTGATTGGTGATGTCAGCGGTAAAGGGCTCCCGGCAGCGATTCACATGACCCGAGTGCAGGCGATGCTAAGGATGCTTTGCACTGTGGACAGAACCCCTGCCGAAATCCTTAAGGAGCTGAACAAAAAGATTTACGATTCTCTCGGCAAGAACTGGTTTATCACCATGACTCTTATCGGGCTTGATACAAGTTTGAACTGCCTGAGGGTCTGCAGGGCAGGACATACTCCTGTTCTGATTTCACATAACGGAACCACGAAATTTTTACAGCCGAAAGGTCTGGCGGTCGGTCTGGACAGAGGCGAGCTTTTCGATCAGCACCTTGAAGAGGTTCGCATAGAATTGCACCCCAACACTTCAATATTACTTTTCTCGGATGGTATAACCGAAATGATGAACAATAAAAACGAACTTTTCGGAGACGACAGGCTGAAGGAAATTTTCTCTGCTACAAATCACCTTTGCCCGGAAGAACAGTATAACAGGATATCATCAGAACTCATAAGTTTCAGAGGTGAAAGGGAACCTTATGATGATGAAACAGCTTTAATTGTGAGGGTAAAGCAACCTAATTAAAATTATAATGCAACTGCGCCTGAATGGTATTCAACTCGGGGACTGTATTAAAAAATCCGATGTTCCATTCCACACCTGCATGTAGAGACCACCCTTTCGATTCCACGGTTTTATCAAAAAAATAGAAGACTGTATGGAAGGAAATTCCGCTTCCGAAAGACCAGGAATTGACCTCCGGAAATGAGCGGTCATTTATAACAGCCAGCCCGCCTCCACCTTCGATGGAAATGTGTGTTGTTACCAGTTGCTCTCCCATGAATTTTAGCGAAAAACCTTGTACAAAGGGATAGTTCCTGCCGAATCTGTCCTCAGGCAGCAAAATCGAAAACTTCCTTGCATAAAAAGCCGCAGTTCTGAAATAATATTTTTCAGAAAACCACAGTTTGAAATCCACAGATGCTTGAGCGGAATAACCAAATTCCTCGGGTGTGTTCCCTTTCAGCACGCCAAGTCCCGCTCCGGCACCGGCTTTATGAAGCTTAATAAATTGTGCATTTAAAGTGGAATTTACTATCAATAAAAAGAAAGTGAGAAAAACCAGCCGGATGAGATATTTATTCAAGTTTTTTCCAGTTCTGACAATTAAAATTATCTGTTTTTAGCGAGATACAAAAGTCCGGTCAATATCAAAACACCACCTGTGACAAGCATGAAAAATTGATGGTCAGGCGACAGGTTGAAAGGATTCAGATTGATTCCGATTTTGCAGGCAACCGGTTGAGCTATCAGAGCAAAGCCGACAGAAAGCAATAAAATGAGCGAACCCCTCCACCGTATGGCTTCTTTCTTCTTGAAATATTCTATCGATGCCTGAATACCCTCTTCAGCACTCCGGTTTTGATTATCTTCTTTGATAAAAAATTTTCTGAAAAGATAACCGATCAGACCACCAACTAAAGTGGCTCCAATCAGTGCAAGCAGGAAAGTAAAGAGAGTAAATTTCATAACTGAAAAATAGCAATTAAATTATTCAAAATAAATACTGCAAGTCTTTTAATTTACCTTGCAAATAAAGTTAGGAATGCCTAAATTTAAATAACAATTTATCTTTATTTATGCCAACAATATCAAAACAAGATTATCTAAAAGCCATCTACCAGATTTCAACCGGAAGTGATGGTAACGCAGTTTCGACTGCAGAGATTGCGAGCCGCCTCGATGTATCCAAGGCGGCAACCAGCGAAATGGTGCAAAGACTCTCAGAGCAGGGATACCTGAACTATGAGAAATACCGGGGCATGTCCCTCACAGATGAGGGAAGGAAAGAAGCCCTGAACATCATTCGGCGGCACCGGATCTGGGAGCTGTTTCTTAGGGATATCCTGGGGCTTACCTGGAGCGAGGTACATGCCGAAGCAGAACTTTTGGAGCACTCCACTTCTGACTTTCTTATTGAGAAACTCGATGGATATCTGGGACATCCTCAGTTTGATCCTCATGGTGAACCGATACCTGACAGAGAAGGCAACATGCCCGAAGTGCCTGCCGTTGTCCCGCTTCATTCCTGTGAAGCAGGCAAAATTTATAAACTTGTCAGGGTGATTGACAGTTCCTCTGAGTTAATGGATTATTTTTCGGGGATCGGCCTTTGTCTAAATAAGGAAATTACAGTAAAATCCAGACTTGCATTCGACAACTCAACTGTTGTCATAATCGGGAATGTTACACACAGTCTTAGTGAAAAGGTGGCAGGGAATCTCTTCCTTGTACCGGTGGAGGATGAAGAATGAAAATGATCCATGAAATATCTTTTTTAGTGTCGGGAGCAGTAATGTTAATGATTCCCGGACTGGCAAATCTTTTCAGGTCGAAAAGGCAAAAAGCATTCATCGAGAAGGAACTTCTTGAGAATGCACTGAAGCATCTCTACGACTGCGAGTCGAAAAAGGGGAACGGTTCCTGTGAAAGCATTGGTGGAGCACTTGGGACAGGAAGAAAAAAATCGAATGAGCTCAGGGAGCAACTCGAATCCTCCGGACTTATTTCGGTGAAGGATGAAAAAATAGAACTGACTGATACAGGAAGAAGCTACGCCCTGAAGGTCATTCGAATCCACAGACTTTGGGAGAGTTATCTTGCGGACAAAACAGGTACCCCGAGCATTGAATGGCACAGGGAAGCGGAAGCCCGTGAGCATCAAATTTCCGAGGAGGAAGCTGACCGGCTTGCCTCCCGACTTGGCAATCCACTCTATGATCCGGATGGCGATCCGATTCCTGACAAAGAGGGATTTGTGCCACCGAGAAAAGGGATTTTACTAAGGGATTCAGCAGGAAACACATTTGCCAAAGTTACGCATATTGAGGATGAACCACAGGAGGTCTACAACCAGATAATTGCTGAAAATGTCTATCCGGGTTTGACAATCAGGGTTCTGGAAAATGAGAACGGAAAAACTGTTTTTGTAGCTGATGGCGAGGAAAAAATCTTCACGCGTCTCCTCACTTCCAATGTGACGATTATAGAAATCCCGGAGTCGGAAAGTGAACCTCTTGAACTCGTTACTCTCGACAAGCTAAAAAAAGGTTATGAGTGTGAGATTTACAAGGTCTCAAAATTGTTGAGAGGGCAGCAGCGGAGACGGTTGATGGATCTGGGATTTGTTCCCGGAAGCACTATTATATACGAAATGTCGAGTGCATCGGGTGACCCCGTTGCTTACAGGGTACGCGGTGCGGTTGCGGCATTGAGACTGGAACAGGCAAGACTGATTTTTGTGAAAAATGTAAGAAAGGTTGCTTAAAGATGAGTGGCGATGCATGTGAAATCTGTCCGGTAAATCAAAATGCCACATTAAAAAGGCTTGGACTCAATCTTGACAAGTTCAATTTTGCAGTTGCCCTCGCGGGAAATCCAAACACAGGGAAAAGCACGGTTTTCAACTCCCTGACAGGATTACGGCAACACACCGGGAACTGGCCCGGTAAAACTGTGGCACGGGCAGAGGGAGCATTTGAGTATGACGGGAGCAGATATAAAATAGTCGATCTTCCCGGTACCTATTCGCTCCTCTCGACCAGTACTGATGAGGAGATTGCCCGCGATTTTATCCTTTTTGGAAAACCTGATGTAACGGTGATTGTTGCTGACGCCACAAGAATCGAAAGGAATCTCAATCTTGTTTTACAGGTACTCGAGATTACTGATAAAGCGGTTTTGTGTGTTAACTTAATGGATGAAGCAAAAAGAAACGGTATTGAAGTCGATATAAGAAGTTTGTCACGGGATCTGGGAATCCCGGTGGTTCCCGCCTCCGCACGACAGGGAGAGGGCATACCTGCACTTCTTTCTTATATTAATCAGGTGGCAAAAGGGGATTTTATTTGTAAACCCCGAAAAGTTTCTTCTCTCTCACCCGAGATTTCCTCGGCAGTAACTGAATTGACGAGTAAAATAAAAAAAGAATACCCTGACCTTCCCAATGCAAGATGGGTAGCCATCCGCCTTCTTGAAGGGGATCAAAGAATTATCGACGCAATAGAAAATGATGAATTTGCAGAACTTTACAGATGAAAAATTTTAATTGGTTTGGAAGATTCCATACAGTATTGAACACAAGATTTTAGAGATATGAAAAAAGAAATTCTGGAAACAGCAAGAAATTTAAGAATCGAGAGAGGTGAAAATTTTCACGACAGCCTCGTCGAGTCAATCTATTCCGAGGCGGCTTCAATAGCCGGAGGAGCAGTAAAATTTGGTGACTCAAAAAAAGCTTTCAGGCTCGATACAACAATAGATAAACTTGTTACCAGCAGGATATTTGGTTTTCCCCTGATGCTCTTGATGCTTGCTCTGGTATTTTGGATTACCATTGTCGGGGCAAACTACCCGTCGGGCTGGCTAGCAACCCTTTTGGTTGAGTGGGGTCATCCCTGGTTAAAGGAACTGTTTATGAATGCCGGAGCACCGTGGTGGCTTTCGGGAGCAGTTGTCGACGGAGCATATCTTGCAGGAGCATGGGTTATAAGCGTAATGCTCCCGCCAATGATGGTGTTTTTCCCGTTGTTTACACTCCTTGAGGATTTTGGATACCTTCCACGGGTGGCTTTTAATCTTGATTCAATTTTCAGGCGGGCGGGAGCACACGGTAAACAGGCACTTACCATGAGCATGGGATTTGGTTGTAATGCTGCCGGAGTGGTGGCAACAAGAATCATTGATTCGCCCCGGGAGAGACTGATTGCAATTATCACAAACAATTTTTCACTCTGCAATGGCAGGTGGCCCACTCAGATACTCATTGCATCAATATTTATCGGGACGGTGGCACCTCCCTGGCTTGCCGGAATAGCATCAGCCGGTGCGGTTGTTTTTGTGGCTTTGCTTGGGATATTTTTAAGCCTGCTTGTTTCCTGGTCACTCTCTAAAACATTTTTGAAAGGGGAAGTCTCCACTTTCAGTCTGGAACTGCCACCATACAGACCACCACGAATATTGCAGACACTTTACACTTCACTAATCGACAGGACACTTTTTGTGTTGTGGCGGGCTATTGTGTTTGCCGTTCCCGCCGGACTGGTTATCTGGCTCGTCGCAAACATTCATATTGGTGATCTCTCGATTGCAGAGCATTTCATCAAGTATGCAGATCCTGTTGCGATCTTCTTTGGATTGAACGGAGTCATTTTTCTCGCTTACATAATTGCCATTCCGGCGAATGAGATTGTAATCCCGACAATTCTGATGCTCACCGTAATGTCAGCAAAAATTGCCGGTGCCGGTGCAGGAGCCGGTGTTATGTTTGATCTTGACGAAGTTCAGACGGCAGCTCTTCTCCAGCACGGCGGATGGACTATGCTCACGGGAATTAATCTCATGCTTTTTTCTCTGTTGCACAATCCATGCTCAACGACAATTTACACCATATATAAAGAAACGGGCTCTGTAAAATGGACAATCTTTTCCACCTTCATGCCTGTAGTATTGGGGCTTGTTGTCACATTTGTTATCGCTACCATATGGAGGATGTAAAGGTAGAAAACAGTTCTTCTTATTTCTAAAAGGATAAGCGTTATTTTAAATTATAATTTGCTAAATTTTCCAATTAAACTTTTGCATTTATGAAAAAAATAAAAGTCTATGTGGACACATCCATTATCGGTGGAGTGTTCGATTCAGAATTTTCGAATCCAACAAAAAAGTTTTTTAATCAAGTTGAGGATGGTCGATTCCAAATAGTTATCTCTGATCTTGTTGAAGAGGAGTTGACAGCTGCTCCGGAGATGGTTCGAGAATTTTTCAAAGAAATCTATCAGGATGTAGTTATTATTGGTGTTGACGAAAATGCAATCAGACTTCGTGAATGTTATTTGAAGGCAAATGTTGTTACGAAAAAAAGCTCCAACGATGCTCTCCATGTTGCAATCGCTACTGTTAATAATTGTCCTGTAATTCTCAGTTGGAATTTTAAGCATATCGTTCATTTTGATAAAATTCCATTATACAATTCAATTAATCTGGTAAATGGTTATCAACCGATAGCCATTTATTCTCCATTGGAGGTGATAAACTATGGATAAGCCATTCGATTGTGTTGAAATGAAAAGAAAAGGAGCCAGAATTTTGCAAAAAAAGTTAGCAAAATTGACTTTGGAAGAAGAGATTATGTTTTGGGCTGAAAGAGCTAAAAAATTGGAGCATGTGAACAAGGAAAAAAGCTTGAATCAAAAAAAGAATGCAGTATCGGATATTGAGCACTAATTCGCCGGCAAACTTTGTATATTAGCTTGAAAATCCTTTATACCGGTTACTTCAAATAAATAATCTTCCTGGTCTCCGCTTTATCTCCGAATTCCAAACGGCAAAGATAAACTCCGGAATTGAATTGTGCCGGCATGGTGAGTGAAACTTCATTTTTGCCCGCCGGTAGGTTTCCGGGATTTATCCTCATCACTTCCTGTCCAAGGATATTGAATATTCTTACCACCACTTCCCCGGATGCGGGAAGTGAAAAACTGATTTTTGTACTGCCATTAAACGGGTTCGGGAAGTTTTGGCTTACCTTGAATGTTTGTGGTGTTTGTTCCTCATCCACAATGTCGGTTGTTGTAGTGTCACCATATACCACTCCATTTACATAAGCACCCGTCAATTTGAAAATCTCTTCTCCGAAATCAAATGAAGACCTTGCCTCCACAATCCCAACACCATCAACCGATCTCACCAGATACCAATATAAAGAATATATGTCAAGTTCTCTGGTGGCACGCATTTTACCAAAATGTTCTTTGTAACTGATATCTGAAACCCGGCAGTAGATATTCCCGGATCCTAAAACACTCATATCGGACACATCTCCCTCTAGAAGTGAATTGTCTTCAGTCAATAATATATTGTGGGTTGTATCCGATCCCCACTTTATTAATTCGTATATTTTCCCGTTATCTTTCTTCATCTCGAGCTTTGGGAAATTGGGATTTGAATTAAATCTGTCAGAAACAAAAAACTTGCCCCAGCCCGGTACAAGGGTATCTCTCATCACACGAGTGACGGTTGTATAGTCAATGGGATACCAAAAAGTATCAGCCCACCAGCCTGTCACCTTGTATACCCAAAAATCACCTATGTGCAACGGGTAAAAATCAGGTTCTGGCAATGGAGTGGTAATCCATTTCACTTCTTCATAGACATTTCCTGTTTTTTTGAATATCTTATTGGTGGTTGAAATGAACAGATCGGTCGATCCTGTTATCGCAGATGAGCCCGTAATTCTGGTATCAAATATATTTGACACCTTTTGCCCTGATAAAACCGGTGCTCCCAGTTTTTTGCTGAAAAGCGTATCTGCTCTATAAAAATAAATGCTGTCAGAAGGGGATTTATAAGGAATTACATGCATAGTTCCAAAAA
Source organism: Bacteroidota bacterium (assembly GCA_020161395.1). Taxonomy (NCBI): domain Bacteria; kingdom Pseudomonadati; phylum Bacteroidota; species Bacteroidota bacterium. The sequence goes on along the minus strand of JAIUOE010000005.1, from coordinate 140,988 downwards.
AATTATTAAGTGCCGAATTGAATGTTCCGGCACTTCCTGCCTGCGTTGAATACTTTATTTCGTTCATCCAGTCATAAATAGAGCGGGAGGTTAGTAACAGGAATGAACTGTCACGAGTATAAGATACTGATACAGAATCATACGACCATGTCGGCTGATAAAGAGCTGTATAATTGATTCCTCCGTCAATTGACCGGACAATACCACCCGAATTCCAGGCAATTACTTCGTTGTCATTGAAAGGGGAGATGCAGATGAATCGCTCAACCTGGTGGAGAATCTGAAAGGTCTTGCAGTAATCATACGAAACTTTGTAAGCACCATCGATTTTCACATAAAATTTTCCAGGAGTCTGTTTTGAGGCAAAGAAGAACTCAATTATTTTGTTTGGATGGAATACATTAATTTCCTTCCCTTTTACAAATGCTCCCGTGGAATCACTTGAAATTTGTCCTGCTATATAAAAGCTGTCGGGATGCTCCGATGAAAATGAGAGAAATTCCGCATCCACTTTTGAGAGAAGATTTGTACCTGAATAAACCGTTTTGCTGCTAAAAAGAAGTGTTTCTTCGCCTGAATTAATATTCTTTCGGTACAGTTTGTTTTCGAAAACGAGGTCGTTGTTATTCGTTGTGGAAGTGTAGTCACGGTAGAAGATTGAAGTGGAATTATTGTGTGAAAGGGCGTACTCTATCTTTAACCCCGGATCCTGCCAAGGGGCTTGTGCCAGTACTGTTGATGCAATAAATATTGCTGCTATCAACTTTTTCATCTCTTGCCTGCAAATAATTAATATTGAGTTGAAACTTAAATATTTGGATTGAGATAAGCAAATCGATTTAACAGGAGTGAAGGATACAGGTAAAAGATTTGGGAGATTCTATACCAGCTCGGGTATAAAAATAAATTTCTTGTTTTCATCTATACCCGAAAAGGTAAATTTTATAAATGAGTAATATGGAATGTTATGTCATCCATAGTCTTTGCGAATTATGGAAAAGCGTGAAGAAGGATACTTTTCCAGTATGAAATTACACTTTCTTCTGAACTTTAACACTACTCGGAGACCATCGCTTCAATTATTCAAAACAGGAAGATCATGTTTATCTGTCTTAATGAATGTAAAATTATTTTGAAATGGGAAAATCTACATGAATTTCGTATTAAATTTCAGAATAATATCAAGAAATTCGAGAGGAAGCAATTCAACTACTTTCCTTTTGATTGACTGGGGCACTTCACCGTAGAACGCCTCCGCAATTGCACCTGTTATAGCTCCCATCGTATCGGAATCTCCTCCGAGGGAGATAGTGAGGCGGATGGCATCCTCAAAATCTTTACTTTCGAGGAATGCAATAATTGATTCGGGGACCGTACCTTGACATGAGGGGTCAAATCGGTATTTCGGGCGTATTTCGTCACAGGTTCTCTCCAAATCATACTGAAAGGTGGTAGAGATAAACTCCTTGATAATCTCTTTTGAACTCCCGGTTCTTGCAAGAAAAACAGCGGCAGCGGTAGCTTGTGCTCCTTTAATTCCTTCGGGATGAGCATGGGAAACTTCGGCGCTTCTCTTTGCTTCAAGGAGAGTTTCTTCGATTGTCTTGAAGGCATACCCCACCGGACTCACCCTCATTGCCGAGCCATTTCCAAAGCTGGTTAATGGCACCGCGTCAGGGTTTCGTAACCACATCCTGAAATTGTTACCATAAGCCCCTTTGGGGTTTGGGTATTTTGCTCCGAAGTTGCGGTATTCAGTCGAATAGTCGCTTGAGAGAATTAGTTTACTTGCTGTTGCTATAGTGAGGACTGAATCGTCCGTGTAGTTGGAATTTGGGGGGAAAAGATTAAAATCGTAATATTTTATCCCGGCAAACTCATAATCTGATCCGATTACATCACCGGAGATGGCACCAAATAGTTTGATGTCTTTCTCGCGGCATTTCTGTTGAAGAGTTGATAGTTCAGACAACATGTTCCAGCCTCCAAAAAATTATATATATCATTTTTCAAAAAGTAGCATATTTACTCTTATAAACAAACGATAAACCATAGATTATCCATTTTTTTTCTTGAAAATGATCCAAAAAAAGATGTCGGGACGAAGATTTTTCATTTCTACCCCCGCTCGGGTATAAATAGCTACCTTCAGGGAAAAATTACACCCGCACAGGTATAAAAATAAATTAATTGTTGCATTTATACCCGAAAAGGTATATTTTACGGACAAGTAATTTGGAATATATATGTCGACTGAAAGTCTTCCTGAATTTGTGAAGAAAAAACGAAAGTACCTTGGTTATACCCAGGTAGAGCTCGCCATGAGAGCAGGCGTTGGTTTGCGTTTTCTGCGAGAGTTGGAACAGGGAAAGAAATCTCTCCAAATGGATAAAGTGAACAAAGTGCTTTATCTTTTTGGACATGAACTGCGTCCCGCAAAGATCATAAGAGGTGATTCAAATGATTAAACGGGGCAAGGTTTATTTTCGGGAGATTTTTGCAGGAATGATAGAAGAGAGCGAAGAAGGATACTTTTTTAAATATGACAACGCATATCTTCAATCGAAGGAGTCACTGCCGGTAAGTCTGACGCTTCCACTCACGGAGAAAACTTACAAAAGCAATATTCTGTTCCCGTTTTTTGACGGATTGATTCCGGAGGGATGGTTGTTGGACCTGGTATCCCATAATTGGAAAATTGATCAGGCAGACAGGATGAGTCTTCTTCTGTTGTGTTGCAGGGATTGCATTGGTGCCGTAAGTATAATTCCCGATGAGGTGCCTGATGACCAATAATCGTAAGTGTTTATTCTGTTATGAACCGGTGCTTGAACCGGAATTAATCTACCACCCGAAATGCAGTAAAGAGATTTTTGATTCAAAATTTCCTCCTGAGATTGACTTTAATCTTGGAGATATTGAAGAATTGGCTCTTAAATATCTGGGGAAAAACCTCTCGGTAACCGGTGTTCAACCAAAAATGTCGCTTGAAACAGAAAGAATTGGTAAGAATAGATTAAGGTTGACAGTAGTCGGGCTCTGGGGAAGTTATATTTTTAAGCCGCCATTTGAGAAATATCATGATTTGCCTCAAAATGAAGATTTAACAATGCATTTGGCAGAGGTCGCAGGGATTAAGACAGCCAGACACTCTTTGATTCCTCTAAAATCAGGAGAGTTTGCATATATTTCCAAACGATTTGACAGGCAAAACGGAATCAAACTCTGCCTGGAGGATATGGCACAACTTACGGAAGTGTTGACGGCGAGAAAATATAAAGGATCGTACGAGAAAATCGGGAAAATTATTACAAAATATTCAGACTTTCCGGGAAACGATCTCGTCTCATTTTATGAGTTGACTCTGTTCTCATTTCTCACCGGGAATGCTGATATGCACCTAAAGAATTTTTCACTGCTTAGATCAGTAAACAATGAAATATCACTCTCACCTGCTTATGATCTTGTAAATACAAAATTAATAATAACCGATGATCCCGAAGATCGCGCCTTGACACTGAACGGAAAGAAAAGTAATTTGAAACTTAAGGATTTCATGTCATTTGCAGATTCATTGAGTATCGACCGAAATATAGTTCACAAAATCCATGATAGATTTGCCGGATTGCAAAGTAAATTCTCTGATATAATCGAAAAAAGTTTCCTGAATGAAACGGATAAGGAGTCTTATCGTAAAATAATTTTAGGTCAGATGCAAAAAGTTTTTAGCTGATGTTTTAAGGTCATTAATTTTATTTTACCAGTCGTACATCTTGAAAACAGTTAGGGGTGCCTCCTCATCTGACTCCAGGAGAGGGAACAAGTTCACCAAATCAAACAGATATTTTTGAACTTTGATCCTCTCTTTCCATACTGCCTGATCCAGTTGCATCTGCTCCTCCCCGGTTCTGAATATCCACATCTCGTTTTCATCCATCATTGCAGTTGATTTCGCGTAAAGTTTTTCGTAATCACCAATAATATCCCTGAATTCTTTCGAGCTTCGTAGATGCTTTTCATCTGAGTAAAATTTGTTCTCATACGAAAAGGGGGTTACAATTTTGGCTAAAACTGAGAGTATATCAAATAATTCTTTATTCGGGTAAGAGTGCTTAGGTCTCCTTAATGGTATTACCGGGTATCTTGCAGTTTTGGAAACCCGGAAATTTCCGTTTTTTGATTCTTTAGCGATTGTCATCAATGTGTTGCAGCAAATTATCATGTCAGCATTATTGGCATTGAGTCTGTATCCGTGAAGAGAGAAATAATTGTGCGGTTCATGCATAAAATTATACAGTTCATGGGTAGAATGAGAGTGATTCTCCAGTATGCTTATATCCGAATAACAGTTTATATTTTTGACTTTATTGTCGTGATTCTCTGTAACAGTTTCTTCAAACTTTTTCAACAAAAATACAATGTTAATATCATCGGCGTCAAAACTTAAAGTGTTGAAAAAATCCACCAGTCTGGTCAACGAAATAAACGGCAGGTGTGAAGTGGAAGTATAGAATATTTTGCGGGTATTGCTGGGGTCAAATCTTGCCCTTGCTGCATTGTGAGGAGATTTGATTTTTTGACCGGGAATAAGATAATTTATAATCTTCTTCGAAAGATCAACAACTTTAAGATGTCTTTTGAGCAACTTCAACAAGCTTTCCTCCGGCGCTCCAAGCCAGTTTACTATGATTAATGCCTGACTTCTTTCTGTGTTGCAAAGCTTTTCAAAAATAGAATTTTCGAAATTTTGGTATTCGATTTTCATCGCTGTTCCTTCCGTTTTTGCGGGTAGTAATTTCAAATTTGACTGTTTTAAAAATAAGATGCGTGCCACGAAAAAATCCCTTTTAATGTTACGGAATTGTTAAATTTATGAAAACAAAGACTTAATGATTCCTTAACATTAAACGGGGTTCCGGATTTTTGAAAGTGCTTAAATTGATTCATAAAATAATTTTCTTCTACAGTTTTATGATTTCGTTGATATACTAATAAAATTAGTAGATTTATTAATTTATTTAGTAGATCTATGAATTGAATTTGGTAAAGCCATTCTTTAAAATAATTTGTTATAAAAAATAAAATAATTTTAGGATAATTCTGGGAGAAGTGGTAATTTAAATGGTGGAAATTGTAACTTTTATTGTAATTTTTGTACTAATGTTTCAACTTTGTGTTCAAGTGCAAAAATCCACCATGTCATGACAAACGATCCAATACGCTTGAATCAAATTAAAATTTGATGGAGTGATTTTGATTAAATAATTTAATGTTTACCTTCTATTTTGCACTGAAATAATTTAAAAGAAAAAGATTTTTTAGGTCAACGATTTTTACTAATTTTGTGATGATACAAATTAAATCTTAGATTCATTGAGGGTACTTGTTGTATTAGTCAACTTTTTTTTTCAATGCTAAATAGAAATGAGATAAAAACTGGCAAACAAGAAAGTCTATATATAATACAAAGGATCAGAAAGATTTGGTTTTTCCATTAACCATACACAATATTAGTCATCATTAAAGGAGTAGTAGTATTATGAAAAAACTTTTAGTTTTATAACCTATTATCGTCTTTTTCGCAGGTTGTAGTAAAACCATGAAAACACCAACTGTAGATGACCTATCAAAAGCGATATCATCTGCTAAGGACACAAGTGAATTAAGGAATTATTTTAATAATCCCGACTTTTCATTTAAATATTTTTATCAAATCTTTGTTCAACAGCCCAATAACCTACCTCTTCAAACTTATTTCATAGATCCAGAATTCAATTCAACCAATGATACCGCGTTTGTGGTTATCAGAACTGACACTCCAAATAAAATTGAAAATTATACGAAAATTACGCTTGTCAAAAAGGATGGTAATTTCTTGATCGATTATCCATTTATTATTCACTTTGAGAAAAAAGATTTCAAAATAATGGAACTACCGATTGAATTCGTAGTAGTGGACACAACTGATACGAAAATCACTTGTCGCGCAAAAAATGTATTCTTGGGTAAAAAATCGGCTGGGGTAACGGTGTTCTTTGAATTACCTAAAGAGACATTGAACGAATTCAACAAAAATGCCAATGATAGTAATAAAGGTATCTTTGAAATCGATTTAAAGGACTCAAGAAATGAGTACGGTGATGGCCCAATCAGCATCTATAGTTCGTATATTGAAATTTTTAATGCGAAACTTAAAAAGATTGGATGGTAGGAATTCACTCTTCAGTAATTATGTTTTTCAGCGTTTTACTTAGGGAGAATCTTTTTGAGCAAGTCAGCCGTTGCTGAATAAAACGATAGAATGATTTGAAAAAGGGGCATTTTTGGAATGCCCCTAAATATTTAGTTCAAATAATCTTCTAAGATTTCGGATTTACATCAAATCTGAATGGGTCTCCTATCTTTATGATGTGGCTTTTCAATACTTCGTTCTCTCCAATTCTGATTTACTACATAACTACACCATTGTTCCTCATTTAATACTCGTTGATAAAAGTAAAATCTGTTCCGTTGACGGAATGAATCAGTTGTTCACAGTTTTGAAAAACGATTCCGGAAACAAAGAAGTTATCATAAAACCCGGAATCAGCAGGAGTGACCTCGACACTTCAATCTTAAAAATCATTGATGTAAGTTCTGAAGTGGATAGAATAATTAATGATTTCAAATTCCCGACAAATTACGATGATGGTTTGGGTTTTCGTGATTTTGTTAATTTTGCCGCAGATATCTATTCCAATGATGAAAGGATATTTGTTCCACTCAGTACTGAATGTAAAAGCTGCCAGTTTAAAAATGATTCTTCAGGGCTGGGTGAATTTCAAAGCGGATTTCATGAATGCTGGGATCATCACACAAAGCTTGGGGAAGAATTACGAAAAAATGACCCGGTTACAGAACTTTGGGGTGGTTTGGCAGGTGGAAAAAGCATAGTCGCAGAACTATTGAAAAAGAATATCCACTTGATTAAAGAAATTAAAGAACCGGATATTGCTCCCAAAAATGATAGAAGTGATTCTACCGGATTGACTCCCTTTCAAAGGAGAATGCAACAGGTTAATCGCGTAAAATCCGGTACTAAGGAAAGCTATTTTGACAGTGAAGGTTTCAAAAACGAGGCTTTAACCTGGACTTACCCGCTTCACATGATCGATTTTGAAACTTCTGCTCCGGCAATTCCCTTTAATAAAAACAGGCATCCTTACGAAGGAATTGCATTTCAATTTTCACACCACACGATTCAAAAAGATGGCAGTGTTAAACATTCAGGCGAATATATCTCTTTTGAAAAGGGAGTTTTTCCGAACTATGATTTTGTAAGGGAATTAAAAAGGCAGCTTGAAGTTGATAATGGTTCGATATTCCGTTATCACAATCACGAAAACACCTATCTTAAAATTATTTATGATCAACTCGAGTCTGACCAGGACGCACCCGGTGACAAAACTGAATTGCAGGAATTCATAAGATCGATCACCAATTATAAAGACGGGAAGGAGAAAGTGGAAGGTATCCGGAACATGATAGATTTGTTCCAAATAATCATCAAATATTACTACCCGCCAACCGCAAAAGGCAGCAATTCAATAAAGCAAATTCTACCCGCGATTATTAATAATTCCGGGTATCTGAGGGAGAAATACAGTAAACCGATCTACGGCAGGGGACTGGAAATCCACAGTTTAAATTTTGAGAGTCATATTTGGATTAATTCTGAAAAAAATAACGATCCATACAGAACGCTTCCCAAACTCTTTACGGATTATGATGACGAAATGCTGGATAAGTATTTCGGGGGTTTTGATGAGGTAAAAGATGGTGGCGCAGCGATGACGGCATACGGGTTGCTGCAGTATTCCGAAATCTCGGATACACTTCGGGAGCAACTCAGGGATGGTCTTCTCCGTTATTGTGAACTTGATACCATGGCTATGGTAATGCTGGTTGAAGGGTTGATGGATAAAGCGGGTATGCGATTTAGGTGATTGCCCGAGTTCGAAATTTCTTTTAGCTCTTTGAAAATTCCTATCTCCAGATAGGGAGCCATATCGAATATCCGTTGTTCACCTTTAGTGAATGTCAGAAGGAGTTTATCACCTTCCAAGGTCTTTACCGATGCAACTCTTGGATTCATAAAGCGTCCGCACTATATAAGTAGTTCGATTTTAAATACAGACTCGCCACTGCTCGCTAATTGCCAAATACAATCTCCTCCTAAAATTTGCAACTCACCGATTCCGAAACTTTAAAAAGAAATCAATAATAAAAAAAGGATATTCAATAAGCAGCTTCCTTTCAGCAAAACCAATTTACTGTAGAAAAAAATCTAAAAAAATGCGATTATTGTAGAAAATTTTCCAAATTTATGGTCGAATTTCCGGTTATGGTGGAAAATTTTCAAGTTGAGTGTCATTTCTATCAAGTCGAGGCAGTGCCATTTCTATTGTGCAATTACAATACACAATAAAACCGGTGGGGGTATGGACTATAATCCCACAATTTGCTATATTTAGCAGAAAGAACCGACACATTATTTGTGAGCTTGAAATGGCAAAGAAAAACCAGACTATTATAATTCTTCTTTCGATCACCATTTTTTTACTGGTGACAGTGCTCCTTCTGTTTTTTATGAAAGGGGGATTTCCGGTGAAGGGGTCTGAAGCAAAAGACTCAGCAACCGGGGAGCAGCCGGTTGATATTGTACCCGTCGGGGCAAATGTCAGTTCCACACTTCCCGCAAGTTACGGTTTCAGCTACCCGGCTGAAAAATCATTCGATGGTAACGAATTTTCATGGTGGAGTCCTGAGGACAGTCGACCAGGTCAATGGATAGAATATCGTTTTGGTCAGCCACAAAAGTTGAGAGGGATAAAAATTCTAAACGGTGCACACTATCCCAATTATTCAAACGGGGGCGAATATTTTGGAGACCTTTACTACCAAAATGCCATTTTGACTGAAGCGACACTGGAATTTTCCGATGGGACCAGAAGAGAGATCAATCTGAGAGTATATGATGGTATGCAAACCATTGAATTTCCGGAAGTGTTGACTTCTTCTGTGAAAATCATCTGCAGAGGAGTTAAACCCGGGGAAAGATGGCAGGATGTCTGCATATCGGAATTCAGAGCTTTGGTTGCGAAGCCTTCGATTTAGAACTCTTCGTTAAATTAATTGGTTACTATCGATGTTCATTATTTAATACCAAAAATCACTTCTAATCGAAAGGAGCAATATGAGAAGGCACTTCTTGTTAATTGCAACATTTTTTGTTCTCAGCACATTCAAAATATTTTCGCAGGATTTTATCCTGACGGAACCGTATTCGCAATTGGACTTTGAAGCAGTCCGTACATATAATGATACAAAAATCACGGATTTCAGGCTTGATCCCGTAATCAGGGAAAAACTGATGCCATATTATCGTAATGCCATCAAGGAGCAGGGGGTAATGATGGAAATTCATGTAACTTCTTCTGTCGATAATGAAAAGAAGGAAAATCTCCTCGACAGCACTGTTTGTGAATACGATAAAGAAGGAAGACTTGTCTCGATTGTTGTGAACGACAGAGTGAAATCGAACAAAACCAAATCCTCTTCCCTTTTCTTTGAATATGACAAAAAAGGAGATCTGGTTAAGATTAAAGGGGATAAAAAGACCATCCGTACCTTCACCAGAGACAAAAACGGTAAGATCACCAAAGCAGATAACATCGTTTATACCTATAAAAAAGGTGCGCTTCAAAAAGTCGGGAAAATTTATAAAGAAGGTAACTACTTCATAGATGCAAAAAAGACCGGGCAGATAATGGACCGCTACGAAGGGAAATACGATGAGTACGGCAGGGCATGGGATGTCCGCTGGCACGAAGCAGGTGTAGCCCTTCTCTATGACACGAGAGACAGGTGGAGCATGTCCGACGGTGGAGGCGAAGGCTTTAGTACCAAGATAGTTGTCGACTACAAGGATGGATTAATGACACAGTTGCAAAAAACCGATGGCAGTTATGTGGACGAATCCTTGGCTCAGGTAATAACGACAACTGTTTACAGAATTTACCGGGACGGTAAATAACAGACTTCCAACTCCGGCACTCCTCGTTTATCTTAATATTTTTAAAAGCTGCCTTCTGAAACGGGGCAGCTTTTAATTATATCCACCGGTTTCGTCCGAATTATACCAGTTCCGGACAGTTTTTGAAAAAATCCTGAAAATAATACTTTACATTTCTAAAATAAATTGTATATTTCGAAAGAATTTTCTTGCATACAATTGCTGGTTTTTGTAGTTTTGATTTAAGCAGAATTAAAAATCTGATTTAACTAACAAACCGGAAAGAACGGAATGAGAGTAATAAAAAAGTTACTCAATCTACTGATTCCACCCCCGAACTGGCGTTTTCCTGTTATCGTTACGCTTGGCATCTTCTTTGGACTGGGCTTTCATGTCCTTTACATTTCGAATGCACTTTCCTACGCTTCAGACAAACCCGAAGCATGTATCAACTGCCATGTAATGAACTCTTACTACGCCACATGGGAGAAGGGCAGCCACGGACGGGTAACCGTCTGTAACGACTGTCATGTTCCCCACGACAACATCATCTCCAAATACATGTTCAAAGCCCAGGATGGTCTAAGGCACTCTTTTATGTTCACATTCAGGCTTGAGCCGCAAGTGATCAAGATAAAAGATGCCGGAAAACAGGCTGTACAGGCGAATTGTATCAGGTGTCATGACAACACTATACATCCAATTTCGAACAGGGGATATGCTGCCGGGAACAGATCCATTGATATGGAAGGAGTTTACTGCTGGGACTGTCACAGAGATGTGCCGCACGGAAGAGTAAATTCCCTGTCATCCACTCCCGATGCAAAAGTACCCGGACTTACTCCCGTTGTACCTGAGTGGCTTAAAACCAACACTTCAAACCAGAAACCAGAGGACTAAATGAAACCTGTTTCCGAATTATTAAAAGAAAAACCGTGGCTGGGTTGGGTAATCTTCCTTGGTACGGTTGCAGTTGTATTTATACTCGGCCTTTTTGCCTCAACCATTGTCGAGAGGAGAGCCGAAAGCTTCACACTTCAGGCTGTTAAACCAATCGCAGACTGGGAACCAAGAAATGAAGTATGGGGAGAGAACTATCCCCGTGAATATGAAACCTACATGAAAACACTCGATACCAGTTTTGCGAGCAAGCATGGAGGATCGAAAGAAATAGATTATCTTGAAAAATACCCCGAACTGGTGATAATGTGGGCAGGTTACGCCTTTGCGAAAGACTACAAGCAGGGAAGAGGCCATGGACATGCAATCAGGGATATCCGCCTGACTCTAAGAACCGGTGGTGTGAAAGAGAGTCCACAACCTGCCACCTGCTGGAGCTGCAAGAGTACCGATGTGCCGAGAGTTATGAATAAAGTTGGGGCTACCGACTTTTATAAAGGAAAGTGGAAAGACAAAGGAGCGGAAATAGTGAATCCGATCGGATGTCAGGACTGTCATGATCCCAAGAGCATGAATCTTCGTATCACCAGACCTGCTCTCGTGGAAGCATATCAAAGAAGAGGCAAAGATATCACAAAAGCTTCACGACAGGAAATGAGATCACTCGTTTGTGCACAATGCCATGTGGAATATTATTTCAAAGGTGACGGAAAATACCTGACCTTCCCCTGGGATAACGGTTTCAGTGCTGATTCGATGGAAGCATATTATGATAAAATGGACTACAAAGATTGGGAGCACAAGCTTTCAAAAGCTCCGATGCTCAAAGCCCAGCACCCTGATTTTGAACTTTTCATGACCGGCATCCACGCAAAAAGAGGCGTATCGTGCTCCGATTGCCACATGCCGTACAAGTCCGAAGGTGGTGTAAAGTACACTGATCACCATATTCAAAGTCCTCTCGCAAATGTGGCAAATTCATGCCAGGTTTGCCACCGTGAAGAAGCAGATAAACTGATTCAGGATGTGTATGACAGACAGGACAGAGTGGAAGAACTCAGAAGAATCGCAGAAAAGGCGATAGCATCAGCTCATCTTGAAGCTAAAGCCGCATGGGATGCCGGTGCCACTCCAGAAGAAATGAAGCCCGCACTAAAGCTCATCCGTCATGCTCAATGGAGATGGGATTGGGTGGCTGCTGCAAACGGACTTGGTTTCCATGCTCCCGTTGAAGCACTTCGTGTTGTTGGAACATCTCTTGCTAAAGCTGAAGAAGCACGAAAGGAACTCGCTATCATTCTGATTAAGCACGGGAAAACTTATCCTGTAGTGCTCCCTGACTTTTCCACAAAGGCGAAAGCGCAGTCGATTCTTGGATTCGATCTAAAAGCCATGATGGCTGACAAAGAGGAATTCCTGAAAACTGTAGCCAAGCAGTGGGATGAGGAAGCCCGCAAAAGACAGGGATTTTTATACGCCTACTGATGTGATAATGCAGTAATGCAATAATCCAATAATGCAATAATTTTTAGGTCGTCATTCGAGAGGGTGGCGACCTTTTTTTTATTTCATGTTGTTTCGTGTTTCTTGCGATTCCATTTATTAAGTTACATTTATAATTCTATTAATTCTGAGGAATCGTAATGTTTAAAAAGTATTTGATAGCTGTACTGTTGGGATTATTCATCAATACCAGTGCTCAGGATTTTATTCCTGAAAATGTTCTGGCTTATCTTCAATATTCAAACAATATCAGAGATAAATTCCTCCCTGTCTGGCAAACCGCAATCAAAAAGAATGGTATAAAAAAAGAAACATATGTTTCATATGACATAAATCCATTCACTGATCAAATTCCACTTCCTTTCGACTCAACCACATTTAACTATGATTCAGATGGAAAGCTGATGTCCGTAGTTTACACTTCCCCGTTTCCAGGAGCAGAGAACGCAGTAAGACTCACAACCGCATATAATTATGAAGCGGGTCTCCTTACAGGTGCAAAAGAAGGAGAGGTAAATTCTCTCGTCATTAAAAGAGATGGCTTGGGGAAAATAACAAATCTTCAATTTGGAGAAAATGAAGATAAAGTCAATTACGATTACAAGTATGCAAACGGACAACTTATTGAAGTTGCAATCAGATTTGGCGAAGATCAGTCGGTTAAAATTTCATATGAAGATGGTAAATATATTGCGAAAGACTCGGTTAGTTTAATGTCGACTTCAGGCGATAAATATGGAAGAATTAACAATGTCTATTCTCATAATGTGGGGTTGGACAATTTGTACGATTCGAGTGAACGATTGGTCGAAATGAAACTGTATCAAGGCGGGACTACAGAGATAACTTCGTTTTTGTATGAAAATGAACTTTTAAAAGAGATAATTTTCAACAATCATGAAGGTGAGATTGGTGCTGAACAAAAAGACACAAAGATCACAAAAACTGTCAGAACTGTGGTCAGATACGATAAATAGCTAATTCCAAAAATAAGATAAACGGAACCAAAAAATGAAAAGAATAAAATCATCCCTGCTTACTGTCCTGTGTTTCAGTCTGTTAATCACAGTAACCGTAACAGCACAAGGAAAACAGAAAGAGACAACGGCGGATACTACAAGCAAATCGCAGGTATCGAACGATAAACTTCGTAATCAGTCGGATTTCCCGAAATTTCTGAAATATTTTCTGGAGCAAACCTGGTACAATAACAATTTCAATATGCTGCTCTACAACAATGACAAGGCAGTTACAAACTTTTTTCATCCTGTTGTCGGATTCGCACGGGCTACAAATCCGGGAGCATTCTGCGTTCTCGAGCGTGAAAACAACTACGGAATTATGATGCCACAGGAAACCGGTTGGGAAAAGAACAATATTACAGGATTAAAATTCTACAATAAAATGCCGAAAAACGGTCAATGTGACGAGTCAAAAGATAAAAACGGCGTTTATTACTTTAAGAACAGTAAATTTCCACAGTACTGGGATCATGAAAAAGAAAAAGGTGTGGCATATTCACTCCCTGCGAAATACAAGAACGCACAGGTGATGAAAGTTGTCATTCTGGTGGACAAGTGGATACAAAAGAGATTCTATTTTGCAAAAATCGATAAAAAATGGTACTTGATTTTATCTGATGACTGTGATTGTTCAGCGTAAATTTGCAGCCGTCTCCTGTTTTAACAGTGCTAAAACTGTGCTATAAAATCGTGTTGTAAATTGTTATATTTCGGTATGAACGAATTTAAACTTAAAAAAGAGTTATACATCTTTCTCCAATGACTTGATGCCGATTCTGTAAAAGAACCAGCCGAAAGCTATGGAGACCAGGAAAACGAGCAGGGAAGTGGTGTATAAAGCTGAAGCATCAATAATCCTGTTACGCAGAAAGTTGTTGAAAAACTGTGAAAGCGGTACATAAAGAGCAACAATCAGTAGCACAAGATAGATCATACTGAACAAAAAAGAAATTGAAGCCCCTTGGGACGATGAAAGTCTCACGGGGTTTTTCTCTTTCAGGTTGATAAACAGTCCTCCCATTCCAAAGCTCATCATTACAAGAAACCACGAGGATGAAAAAGAGATGATCGCCATCGGGAGCACGAGCGAAGGTGAAAATCTCCAAACAATAAAAAGAGACATCATCTGTGAGAGAATCAAAATGATGGTCAAGGGAATCATCAACCTTTTTCTTAACAGTTTCCGAGTACTTACGGGAGCAGATTTAATCTTCCAGACTACATTTCCTTCGAGGCTTATGAGAGGAAAAACATACCTGAGAGCAAGCGTGACGATAAAAAACACATTAAACAGATATACAGCCATAAAAATGGTTGTCAACAACAGGAACCTGTTTGAAGCGAGCATCGAGATACCTGATAGGCTCGCAACAAAGATAATGATCAGAAACAAAAGGACTGAAAAGTGTATCACCTGAGCTGGTTCCCGTAGAAAAAGGTGAAACTCTCTTTTATAAATCACCTCTGAAAAGGCATTTTTCAAAAACGAGGTATTCCTGAATGCAAATATCGGGGGCTTGCTCACCTTTGTTTCCCTGTTTTCTCTGAAATCGATCGACTTGTGCCAGGTATCAAGAAATGTTGCCTTCCCGATTAGAGTAACCACAATCAACAGAAAAAATGAGAGGGAAACCTGCAGAAGATAGTATGGAAATGCTGCTGAAATATCTCCTTTCACTGTCCAGAACATCGCTTCAGCCAGCCAGTTGCTTGGAAGAAAACGGATATAGGGAGGAATCAGGGAAGCAAAATAGCCATCGACATTCGGAAAAAATTTCATCACACCGGCGACCGTATCGATGGGCGATGATACCTGAAAAAAGAGAACAATTATACCAATATAGCCCAAACCGAGGACAGCTACAACTCGCTTAAATCCAAACTTCAGAGCTGTATTTATCAAAACCAACAGGAGGAGCACACCAAGAAGTCCCGCCGACAGCATAAAAGGAAGAAAATTAAAAAGGAACAGGAACACTGCATGGAGAACATTTACTTTGAAGTAGAGTGTAAATCCGGTCAGAAGTGCCACCATCACCATTATAAGGGTTCCGGAGGAATAGAAAAAATTATCAAAGAACTTAATAACGAAAATCCGGATGGGATTTACCGGTTTTGTCAGGAGAAATGCCACTTCGGGAGATCTGAAAAGAGTGGAGTATGAAACAACAATGTTGCCAACATTCACAGAAAGGAAGAATATGAATAAAATTATCGAGATAAACCGGTGAAGCAGAAAAAGCCCTATTCGTTGCTCTATCAGCAGGAAATCGAGTGCCCTTATGGCAAAAATATATGCTCCCGCTGCAAAACCAGCATAAACGAGCGTGCTCCCGACACTTTTTACCAGTCCGCGCGCTGAAAAATCCATCTCCGGCTTCATGAAGGCTAGTATCTTAAACCAGATGATATGGAGAATTTGGGTCATCTAATTTTCAGTCTCGCTTGTCAGTTCAATAAACAGAGTTTCAAAGTTGTGGCTCAACTCTTTTTTCATGGAAAGGAGTTCTTCAAGCCCGCCCGAAAAGATTATTTTTCCTTTGTTGATAATGCCGACATCAGTGCAGATTTCTTCCACTACATTGAGGCTGTGGGTCGACATAAAAACAGTAATCCCTTCTTCTGATTTCCGTTTCAAAAATTGTTTCACCAACACAGCCGACTGCGGATCGAGACCGACCATAGGTTCATCGAGAATTATCAGTTCGGGGTGGTGAAGGAAAGCGGATGCAATCGCCACTCGCTGTTTCATTCCTTGTGAGTATTCTTCGGTTCGTTTGTTGAGCCAGTCGCCAAGTTTAAGAGTATCAATCATTTCATCGATTCTTGATTTCACACTCTTTTTATCGAGATTGTAAAGCCCCCCGCAGAAATAAAGAAATTCCAGACCGGTAAGCCTGTCATAAAGAAATGGCTGATCGGGAATATAACCTGTGATGAGCTTTATCGCTTGTGCATCTTTAAGAATGCTAATTCCTTTAACTTCAATATCACCTTCGGTCAGAGAGTATATACCGGTGAGCATCTTAATTGAAGTTGATTTACCCGCTCCGTTTGGTCCCAGGAATCCGAAAAGAGACCCCTTTTTTATGTGGAGGTCGATGGAATTCACGGCTGTGAAAGAGCCGAACTTTTTGGTTAATTGCTTGAATTTGATCAATTGTGTACTGGATTTTTATGGAAATGATTAACCAAATTTACCATAATAAGATTTATCCTGCAATTCCGGACTTCCGCTACGGAGAATGAACAATTCTTGACTCAATTTAGATGCGACCTAAAACTCCCTGTTCCTGAAATATCTGTTCAGATCGTTTGTACAGTATTCCAAATCATTTATAATAACAGATCAGAAATTTTAAATTCCAAGAGCCGTAACAATGAAAAAGATAATAATCATAGTGTTTGTTTTCATAGTCTCATTTCTTACTCTGTTTACTTTTGTCAATAATTCTTCAGATGATAAAAAGACAGTCGTTCTTGCGGGGAAGATAAATTCAGACACATCATTGATTGACTCTGCCTCTCAGAATTCCATTGATTTCACCCCCTCAGACTCAATCGGAAAGAATCAAATCGTCATCATTTATCCATCAGGCAAGGAAAACTTAAAAGGGAGGAATGTACTAATTACCATGGGTGGTATGGGGGCAAAACTAAAATGGGTTCAGAAATGGACGGAGGAGCTTTACAAGGCAAAGTTAAACGAGTTTAATATCGGAATGATAATAGTGGTGAAGGGTCCCGTGGAAGAATATTACGATTCAAGGGAGATTGAAATAAAAAAGATGACAAAAAGATATGTAGCGGCATATCAGGAATATGGATTTAACGAAACCTATTTGATAGTTCACTCGAGTGGAGTATTCCCGGCACATCAAATGTTTGATTTCCTTTATATCGGGGGAGATGACCCGAACAATAAAAGTATGAAAATGCGTAAACTTGAAGTTCTCGACCCGGAAGGAATCACAAAAAACAGGATAACCTACATAATGCTTGATGGTGAGTTGGGAATTCCAAAAGGGTATACTCTTACGGAAAAGATGGTAAAAAACCTGAAGAAAATATATTCATTTTATGCTGTTGATGCCGAGACCAAAACATTTTCGGGGATGGCGAAAGAAGCAAAAATGGTAAAGAATAAATTTCAGGATGAAACAATTCTTTATGAATATATTGCGGAGAACAGCGGGTGCAATCGTGATGCAAAATGGTGTGTTCACGAGACCCTTATAACCACAAGACCCCACAATCCCGCTGGATATGACCTCGAAAAGGATTATCAATTCTTTGACTCAACCCGTAAAGTCGTCACAGGTTATATGGGCGTTGTTAAAAACGGGAAGTGGGAGTAGAATTGAAACCGAAATCCTATATCCCAAAAATCAAACTTCCCCCGAGGCACCAGCCATTCTGATAGAAGACAGCGAACTGTCCCGGGGCGATGCCTTTGTCGGGTTTCTCAATTTTTACAATTGCCGAAATTTCACTGTCAAAGTTAAGAGTGCAATTGTAGAAGTTTGGACCGTGCCTTACCTTTACCTTTAGACCTTCCATCGATTCGGGTGGTTTCCCTGCAAACCAGTTGAAATTGGTTACCCTGAATTTGTCTCTTTCACGGTCGATTGATTCATCTTCTCTGGATATGTAGAGAATATTGTTTGGGATATCTTTCTGAACTACAAACCAGGGACCGCCGCTCAAGCCAAGTCCTGACCGTTGCCCGATGGTGTAAAAATAGTAACCGCTGTGTCTTCCCATCGTTTTTCCGGTATCTATATCAATCATGTCACCAGGCATTTCACCGAGGTGGTATTTGATAAAATCCTTAAATTTTATCTGTCCGAGGAAGCAGATTCCCTGACTGTCCTTTTTGTTTTGTGTCGGCAGGTCATATCTCGCAGCCACAGTTCTGACTTCACTTTTCTTGAGTGAACTCAATGGAAACAAAGCCCTTGAGAGTTGATTTTGATTCAAATAAGAAAGGAAATAAGTCTGATCCTTCACGGGGTCGGGGGTAATCTTCAGCAGAAATCTCCCGTCGACTTCCTCCACTCCGGCATAATGTCCGGTTGCCACCTTTTCAAAGGAATCATCAATTTTGTCAAAAAACTTGCCAAATTTTATCAGACTGTTGCAGAAGATATCCGGATTTGGAGTTCTGCCTGCCTTAATTTCATCGATTGTGTAAGAAACCACTGCATCCCAGTACTCATTTTGCATGGTTCTCACTTCGAAAGGGATGCCGAGTTTTTTTGTAACCCCTTCGCAATACTCAATATCCTCTTCCCACGGGCAGTCACCGAGGGAGGTGAACTCATCCTGGAGCCAGATTTTGAGGTAGAAAGCGGTAACATCATGTCCCTGCTCTTTCAACAAGGCAAGTGCAACAGAACTGTCGACACCACCGGAGAGTAAAAGTGCTGTTTTCATGTATAAATTTTCCGGGGTTTCAAGGCAGAGGGCATCAGTAAATCAAATTTAGAGAGTAATAAATTCATTTTTGAGATTTGTTTAAAATGAGTCCGTTAAATAAAAAAATGATGTAAAACGGATAATTTTTCATAATTATAGTTTAAATTTACGGATTCGTTTTAAGTTATTATAATCACAATAAATCAAACAGTGCTGAGATTAGATGAAAGTTACAGAAGTTCTTGCCAACGCTAAAGATACATTAATCAGTTTTGAGATAATTCCACCCAAAAGAGGTGGTGAAATCGACAGCCTTCTTCACACAATAGAGAGTATTGCCCGTTATAAACCTCCCTTTATCGATATAACAAGCCATGCAGCCGAAATAGTTTATGAAGAGACTCCAAAAGGAATCAGAAAAAAAGTTATCCGCAAACGCCCGGGGACTTTGGGAATTTGTGCCCTTATTCAGAACAAATACAGAATTGAAGCTGTTCCCCATATCCTTTGTAAAAACTTCACAAAGGAAGAGACCGAAGATTTTCTTATCGAACTCGGATATCTTGGGGTGAACAATGTTCTCGCCATTCAGGGAGACGACAAGGGATTTGAAAAAGAGATTTCAAGCGGCAGAACGACAAACAAATATGCTATCGATCTGGTTAAACAGGTCACTGACATGAACAAAGGAATCTACCTCGAGGAGGAACTTCTGGATGCAAAACCCTCCAATTTTTGTATCGGAGTTTCAGGTTATCCTGAAAAACATTATGAAGCTCCAAACCTGAAGACAGATCTGCTTTTCACCAAGCAAAAAATTGAAGCAGGAGCTGACTACATAGTCACTCAGATGTTTTTTGACAATCAGGCATTTTTCAATTATCGTGAGAAAGCGGCTGAAATCGGAATTACCGCCCCGATACTGCCGGGACTGAAGATACTGACTTCAAAATCGCATCTGAAGAACATCCCAAAGAATTTTTACATCAACATTCCCGAAGAACTCTCGGGTGAAATAATGGAAGCAAAACCAGAGCATGTGATGGAAGTGGGAGTAAACTGGGCAGTGAAACAAGCCGAGGAACTTATCAATTCAGGTGTACCGTGTCTGCATTTCTACATAATGCAAAACCCGAAACCGGTGAACATGCTGATGGAAAAACTTAAAATTTAATGAGACTTTTTCTCAAAAGGTAAAAAAATGCTTAATATAGCTTCCTCTATCAGAAGACAAAAAATGATGTGGGGCATCGCCGGTCTTGGGAACTTCGCTGAGACGGGGTTTATGCCCGCGTTCAACCTTTTGAGGAGGGCAAAACTTCTTTCGGTCTACAGTGGAGACATCCACCGGGCTAAATCATTTGCAGACAAATTTGGTGCAGCCAACCATTTTGATAATTTTGATGCATTTCTTGCATCAGGAATTGACGCGGTTTACATAGCAGGCGCCAACTCGACTCACTTTTTGCAGGCAAAAAAGGCTCTTCTTGCCGGAATTTTTGTGCTGTGTGAAAAGCCTGTAACGAACACCGCCGAGGAAGCCGCTGAGTTGCACAGACTCGCCCAGGAGACCGGCAGAATCTTTACCATCAACTACACCTACAGGTACCACCCCTTTATAGTAAAGGCAAAGGACCTGCTGGATAATCACAAACTTGGCAGAATCTTAAGCATTCAGGCTGATTTTAATGTCGACCTCGTACCCGGTTCAAATTTCAGGTATGAGCGGGCGCAGGCAGGGGGAGGTGCGCTTCGGGACCTCGGAACCCACATGATAGATACCTTCCGGTTTTTACTCGGAGATATTTCTGAAATTTCCGGATATCTCGACAACCTCGTTTATAAAGCCGATGTTGAAGATTTCGCAACTGCCATTGTAAAATTCGAGAACGGCAGTTTTGGTAATTTTACAGTCTCCTACGCAGCAAAAAAGGGAATAAACTCCCTTAAAATAACCGGTCACAAAGGCTCTATTCGCATAGATAATCTGATCGGGATGCGCTACAGCTCTTCAAAACTTATGATAAGCCTTGAAGGAGAAGCTCAGAAAGTCTTCCGAAAAAGAGCAAACAAACTCTACCGTCTGTTGCGTGATGTGAATACATCGTTTCTTAAAAAAGTACAACCACCAATCACCTCACTTGACGGGCTTGTGAACATGCAGCTCATGGAAGCTCTGGAAAGAAAATGCAGGAAGTAGAAGAACTTCTTCACTACTCAAGATTGTCCTGGGAAAGGGGTTTTCTGGCTGCAACTGACGGGAATTTGTCTGTCAGGCTTGCGAACGGAAACATCCTGATAACAGGTTCCTCCGTTTGCAAAGGCGAGATAACTGCAGGCGATTTAGTGGAAATTGACGCTGACGG
Source organism: Bacteroidota bacterium (assembly GCA_020161395.1). Taxonomy (NCBI): domain Bacteria; kingdom Pseudomonadati; phylum Bacteroidota; species Bacteroidota bacterium. Next base: position 119,725 of record JAIUOE010000005.1, on the reverse strand, counting down.
GAAAAAAGTTTCCGGAGGCAGAAAGGTCAGTACAGAATATAAACTGCACCTGCATATCTATCAGAACAGAAGTGATGTAAATGCAGTGGTGCATACGCATCCTGTCTCTGCACTTGTTTGTGCATCTTCAAATATTTCCCTGGATAAGCCTCTTTTCCCCGAAGTTATTCTTACACTCGGGCGTATCCCGACATGCAGATATGCTGCTCCTTCAACGGACGGACTTCACCGCGCTCTCGATCCTTTTCTCGAATATGCAACGGTTTTTCTGCTTGAAAATCATGGTGCGGTTGCCACGGGCAGGAATTTGAAAGAGGCATTTTACAGAACCGACAAACTTGAGCATACTGCAAAGGTCGTGCTTGAAGCAACAAAAACAGGGGGAATAAAACCTCTGCTTAGGCATCAAATTGATGAACTGTATGCGATTGCCGGAAAAAGCTACGGCATCAGCCTGCATCAAAAAAACAGATTTTAGGAATAGTGACAAACTTCGAATCGTCACACGGTACCGGGAAATTCAGATAGATGATGGTTTTTCACTTTTCTTCTTGTTACCCGTATAATTTGGAAAATTAATGAAGACAAAAAACGAAACAAAAGTGGTTTTACTCGCCGGCGGGGCATCTTCCGAAAGAGAAGTCTCTAAAAGTTCATCCTCCGGCATCTACAAGGCTCTCCTCGCAAATGGATATAAAGTAACGGTTATTGATCCGGCTCTCGGAACCAACCAGTACAGTGAAGCCGAAAAGTACTTTTTACCCGATGATGGCAGGCAGGTATCTTTCCTTAATTATATCCCTTCTGTCAGTCTGCCTGTCTTTGATGATGCCGATCTTGTTTTTATCGGTCTGCACGGCAGGTGGGGTGAAGACGGACAAATTCAGTCACTGCTTCAGTTAAGAGGATTAAAATATACAGGACCCGGAGTACTTTCCTGCGCACTGGCAATGAACAAGGGGAAGGCAAAAATCATTTTCAACAACAGTGGTGTCATAGTTCCAAAAGGTTTTAATGTTTTCAAGGAGAGTTTCGATTATAAAATTGACAAAGACTGGGTGATCAAAGATTTCGGTTTTCCCGTCATTGTCAAACCAAACGATGAAGGATCCACTTTCGGATTGACACTGGTTGAAAGCGAAGATCAACTTGAGGAAGCATTCAGATTTGCTTTTGATTATTCGGAAAATGTTTTGATAGAAGAGTATATCCCCGGAAGGGAGCTCACCGTGGGAGTCCTTGACGGAGTCGCACTTCCTGTTCTCGAGATCAGGCCGAAACATGGTCTCTACGATTACGAGTGTAAATACACATCGGGAATGAGTGAATATCTTGTTCCTGCTCCGATTGACGATGATCTCGCTGCATTTATACAGGAACAGACACTTCTTGCCTATCATTCAATCGGGTGTAAAGGATACGCGCGAGTTGATTTCCGCCTTTCTCCGGAAAACAGACCTTATTGTTTGGAAGTCAATTCTCTCCCGGGAATGACAGCTACAAGTCTCCTCCCAAAGATGGCTAAAGAGAAAGGGATCAGTTATGAAGAACTCGTTGACAAAATTGTAAGGATCTCCCTCTGATGACAGAGACGAAGAAGCCACGGCTGTTTCTCTGGTTTTCAATTCTAACGGTTGGATTGATTGCGACATATATCATTTTCAATGCCAATGGATTCTTCAGACACAGTGAATTAAAACAACAGATTAAAGACCTTGGCATGGAGCTTGACACTCTTCGCCGTCAGAATAAAGGGCTTCGGGATCAAATCGATTCGCTGCAAAAGCAGTATGATGCCAAAATTGAGCAGGTGGCAAGGGAAAAGCACAACATGAAAAAAGAGAATGAAAAAGTCATCAAGGTTGAGAAAAAATGACTCTTAATGAAAGTTTTGTTCCCCTCGCCGAAAGATGCAGACCTCTCAAACTTGACGATTTTAAGGGGCAGGAACACCTCCTTGCAAAAGGAAAACCCCTGCGTAATATGATTGAGTCGGGGTTTATTTCCTCCTTTCTCCTTTGGGGTCCACCCGGTACGGGCAAAACAACCATAGCCAAGATTATTGCACATTCCACGGGTTCTAAATTTCATCAAATTAATGCCGTTTCTTCAGGCGTCAAGGAAGTAAGAGAGATTATTGCCAAGGCTCTCGAAGAGAAAACAAAAGGATTTAAGACAATTCTTTTTATCGATGAAATCCACAGGTTCAACAAAGGGCAGCAGGATGCGTTGCTCGGTTCTGTGGAACAGGGAACAATTACTCTTATTGGCGCCACTACCGAAAATCCTTCCTTTGAAGTAATCCCGGCTCTAAGATCGAGGATGAGAATTTTCAAACTGAATGAGCTTGCGGAGCAGGACATTACGGGGATAATAAAGGGGGCTTTGACGAATGACCCGGTACTCTCGATGGCAAAAGTCGATTTTGATGATATTGCATTCGACTATCTTTACCTTGTTTCAGGAGGTGATGCCCGGTCTGCTTTGAATATCGTTGAAGCGATTGTGTTGTCGAGTCCTGAAGCTGCGAAAGTAACGATTGGTCAGGCTGAAATTGAGAATGTCATCCAGAAAAAGAACATTATTTACGACAAAGCGGGTGAAGAACATTATAACATCATCTCTGCATTCATAAAAAGTATCAGAGGAAGTGATCCCGATGCCGCTGTTTACTGGATGGCAAGAATGCTTGCCGGAGGTGAAGACCCTCTTTTTATCGCGAGAAGAATGATAATCCTGGCATCTGAAGATATCGGAAACGCCTCGCCCAATGCCCTTTTGCTCGCTGAGGCAACTTTTTCTGCTGTTGATAAAATCGGGATGCCCGAGGCACGGATAATTCTGTCTCAATGTGCCACTTACCTTGCATCTTCTCCTAAAAGTAATGCATCTTATCAGGCAATCGACAAGGCACTCGCCGATGTTGAGAAGGAACCACTCCATGCAGTTCCACTTCATCTGCGAAATGCACCCACCGGTTACATGAAAAATATCGGTTACGGCGCAAACTACCGATATCCACACAGCTATCCCGGTCATTTTTTACAGGAGGAGTATCTCCCAAAAGAATTGAAAGGGCGGCAGTATTATCTTCCTTCAGAAAACGGCAGCGAAAAAACCATCAAGGAAAGACTTGCAGCTATTTGGAAGGGTTTCAAGAAGTATTAGAAGTTATTTTTTACTTTACACTTTAATCTTATTAAAATTTTGCGATGAACATTATTATAATTGGTACAAAAAAATGTCGTGAGACACAGAAGGCAGAAAGATATTTTAAGGAAAGGCGGGTACCCTTTCATTTTAGAGATTTGAATGAAAAAGGGCTGTCAAAAGGAGAACTGGAAAACATCACAGCAGTTCTTGATATTGAGGAAGTCTTTGATGAAAATTCCGACCGTTATAAAAAGCTGAACATGCAGTATATGGTCTTTGATAAATTCACAAAATTATTGGATGATTCTCTTCTTCTGAAAACTCCGGTTGTGAGGAACGGTAAAAAATGTACCGTCGGTTATGAACCGGAAACATGGAAGAAGTGGATCGAGGAAAGCAAGTAATTAACAAAAATCCGGAGTGTACAATGGAACTGACATACGCACAACAAGTTTATCAGGGGGTTGAAGAATTTAGTTCTGAACTCGATTATTCACAAAATGAAGTGGCAATTATACTTGCCGCCGGGCATGGGAAAAGAATTAAATCGCAAACCTCAAAAATGCTTCATACAATTTGGGGTATCCCAACTGTGGAGAGGGTGTACAATGCCTGCAACAACGAGTTTTCGTCAATGAATACTGTGCTCGTGGTTGGGATAAAAGCATTGGATGTACTTGCCGTTTTTGGTAAAAGAGACAAGGTAAGTTTTGCTTATCAGGAATTTCAGAACGGTACAGGTCATGCTGTGCAGGTCGGACTGGAAAAAGTGGACAAAAACAGGTTCTCTGGTGTGGTTTATGTTTTCCCCGGTGACATGGGGTTGATAGACAATGACACAGTCTCAATGTTTAGAAAGGCATTTAAGGACTCGGGTGCTGATATGATGGTACTGACAGGCATGTATGAGGGAAATATTGAAGCCAATCAGTATGGAAGAATAGTGCGTGTGAAGTCAACGGACATCGACGGACAACCTGCGGGCAAGGACGAGAATAAAGTAATCGAGATTATGGAGCACAAAGATATTCTCGCTCTTAGCGATCATGTTCACTATGTTACCGAATACAACGGAAGACGATACGCCTACTCGAAGCATGAACTTATTGAAAATCGTGAATACAATTCGGGTGTCTATGCTTTTGACCATAAAAAACTGATTGAGCAGGTGGAGAATATCTCGAGTCAGAACGCTCAAAATGAAATCTACATTACCGATTTGATTGCCCTTTTCAACAAAGCCGGTTACTCGGTCGATGCTGTCAGCCCTAAAAACGAGTATGTGGTTATGGGCTTTAACGACAAATCAGTTCTGAAGGAAATGAAGCAGTTGTATAAAAAAATTGTGTACAACAAACTTAAAAACATCATCGAAATTCAGGATCCCGACGATTTCTTCATAGATGAAGGGGTGGTAAGAGATCTGATAAATCTCGACAAAGAGGGAATTCCCCTGGATATCAAGATAGGGAAGGGAGCCCACATCGGGAAGGGTGTGAAACTCAATTATGGTGTCGAAATCAAAAAGAATGTGTATATCAAAGGAAATGTTGTATTCGGTAAAAATGTAAAAATTGCCGAAAACTGTCATTTGTCAACATTTCCACACCAGACATTTACGATTGGTGACGGGGTATCAATTTCCTGGGGAGATATCATTAAAGGAAGCATTATAATTGGTGAAAATTCTGTCATTGAATCGAGCGTGAATATGACGGGAAGTGATGACTATCCACTGATTCTCGGGAAAAATGTCCTTATTAAAGGAACAAGTTACATTTTCGGTTCGATTATAGAGGATGATGTACATGTTGAGCACAGTGTGATAATCCGAAAAAGGATCATCAGACAGGTAAGGAAAGACGGATCGGTACAAAAAGTTATGTTCTATCTGCCTATGCCCTCCGGACTCGATGTTATTGAAGAGTTATAGCAACCACTGAAAATAAGAAACAGTTTTGGGAAGAATCAAAAAAAGAATGGATTTCTAAAACCAGGTTTTGATTCTTCCTCTCTAATAAAGAAGGTAAACATATGGCACTATCGGGAGAATTTGTATTTCAACGAATTGAGGAAATCCATTCAAGTGGATTGACCAACGACGAAAAGCTGAGAAATTTAAGAATAATTTCAGAGGAGACGCTCAGGTCTTTGATAAAGGATCACGGTGTCCGTATCTCCCAGCTTAGTCATATGGCTGTCTACCTTTTCGACAAAAATCCTGAAGCCAAAAAACACGAAGATGAATTTTTTGGATTCTTAAAACTTGCAAACAAAGCATCACACAACTACCCTTACAACTGTCCCGATGATCAGATCTTAGCCGCAATTAAGGCGGTATCACTCGTATTTTCTGCCCTTTTGGATACTCCCGTTCCTGAATCAATCCAGTTATTGTACTCGAATGAAAAACTGCCGTTGCTTCGACTTAAAGGATTGCAAAACAAAGAGATCGTGGAATTTGTTCAGGCAACTATAAAAAAAGTAGTGAAGAAAAAACAGGGACCTGACGCTAAAAACTACATTTTATTGTTTTGTTTCTCGGAAGAGATGGGTGATTTCTCTGTAATCATCTACGAAAATCAAAGAAATGTAGATAATAAATCAAAACCATCCAAAAACCTGTTCGAGTGGGGGCAGTTCATTCCTGAATACAGTCAGGTGAATTTTTTCTACATACTTCAAAATAAAGAGAGACCCGATCAGTACTCTCTCGATTTTACGAGGACCATGATAGTTCTCGAGCCTGATTTCCTTCTTGAGGCGAAGGATATCGGGACACTGTTTTATTCTGCAGAGAGGAGCCCTGCACTTTACATCATCGAAAAACTCCTTCCACAGGAAACAAATTCGGCGATGTTCAAAGGAAATCTCGTAAATAATCTTCTTGATGAATATCTTTACAACGACAATGTGGACTTTGAAGAGACATACACCGGGTTTCTAAATGAAAATCTGATTTCCGCCACAACTTTCAAAGATGACCTTCCAAAAGTTAAAACAGAGGTAATGACTGTTCATCTCCCTCGAATAAAAGCAGAACTTCCGAAATTGCGGGGTGCGGAAGGGGAGTACACAGTTATAACGGAACCTACATTTTATTCGGCACTTTTTGGAATAACAGGACGACTCGATATTCTTCAATCCTCGAACACTGATCCAAAAAGGAAGAATGTGATCGAGCTAAAATCGGGTTTGGCAAGTTCATCGGGTGTCTGGAAAAGTGAGGAGATGCAGGTAACCGCTTATAATCTCCTTATGCAATCAACATACGGATTCGACAGACTTGGCGACAGTGCCATTTTTTATACCAAAGCCAATACCAACCATTTCAGAAATGTCCCCGTAATGGCTCAGAAATCGATTGAATATCTCACGGGCAGAAATGAGATTTTCCTCGTTTTGAATATGCTCAGGCAGAACGACGACAGACTTTTTGCCCGCCTTATGAATTTTGATCCCCCGTCTAATAACAAATTTGCACCTGCTAAAATCGAAAAATTCCGAAAGAATTTTTCTGCTGCTTCACCTCTTGAGCAAAAGTATTACCGTGTCTGTGTGTCATTTATGATTAATGAACTGTTTGACAGTAAAATTTCCTCTAATGACAATGAGCAGACCGATTCCAGTTTTGCATCTCTTTGGAGACAACAACCGGCAATTAAAGAGGATTTTCAGTTCAGTCTTATAAGAGGGTTAAAGTTCAGTCACCATGACAAGGAAAAGAACTCGTTTGTTTTCGACAGAACAATTCAAAAAGTATCAAAATTCAGGGAAAATGATCTTATTATCCTTTATCCCCACGATGAATATGAGCTGGAACCTTTAAAATGTCAGATTTTAAAGGGAACCATTGCTGAACTGACCAATGAGAAAGTCGCAGTTAAGCTTTTTAACAAGCAGCTCGATAAAACTGTTTTCAACTCAGGGAAATATTTTGCCATCGAACCTGATTACAAAGATTCCGGCATTATCAGCACGGTCAGGATGATGTTTAACTTTCTTGAGGCTGATACAAGAAAGAAGGAATTGTTGCTCGGTCTCCGGGCTCCGGTCTCGGGGGACCTGCCATCAATCGACGAGACAGGGATGCAGCAAAGTCAGGCAGAAAATGTAAAAAAAGCTCTCTCAGCGAAAGACTATTACCTGCTTCAGGGTCCTCCGGGGACAGGAAAGACTTCCATGGCACTAATGTCGATGATTAAGGCAATTCTTGCCGGAGACGGGGAGGAAACGGTGACAATTCTTGCCTTTACAAACAAAGCCATAAAGGAGGTCTGCAAGAAACTGAAAGAGGCAGGTATAGACTATCTTTTCAACAGTGCGAGCGAAGATGATACAAGTTCGCTTAAAACCATGGTGAAAACGCACAATCTGGAGAGTTTCGAGGAGTACATAAAAGGCATTCGGGTTGTTACTTCCACTGTGGCGTCATTTGTAAGAAACAGCAAGGATCTGAGTTCGTTCTTTAAGTTCGATACTCTCATCGTGGATGAGGCGAGTCAGTTGCTGGAGCCACAACTTGCCGGTATTATCGTCAATTTCCAGAGGTTTATCCTGATTGGAGATCAAAATCAGTTACCTGCCGTTACGGTTCAGGGTGATGCAAACACCTTGATTACTGATTCTGACTTGAACGGAGCGGGTATCCGGGATATGAAAGTTTCACTCTTCGAGAGGATGTTTTACACTGCTGTGGCAAAGGGGTGGACGCATGCATACGGTACACTAAAAGAGCAATTCAGGATGCATGAAGTAATAATGGACCTGATAAACCATTATTATCACGGGAATCTGCAATGTGCACTCTCCGGGAGAGAAAGTCTCGACTCCATTTATCCAAACCCTGACGATTCTGCTCTTTCGAAAATTCTAACAGGGAACAGATTGATATTTATTGAGACCCAATATTCCAAAACGGGTAAAATGAATGAGTCCGAGGCTGAGATTGTCAGCATGATAGCGGGAAAGATCAGGGAAATTTCGGGACTTCCGAAAGACGAACTCCCGGACATTGGTATCATCACCCCTTGGAGGGCTCAGATTGCAGCCATAAACCAAAGACTCGAAATGAAGGGAATAACCGGACTCCCGGTGGATACAGTGGAAAGATTTCAGGGGTCTGAAAACAAAATCATAATTTATTCAACTTCCGTCTCCAACACTTCCCAGCTCGAAAGACTTGGTTCCTTTGGCAAAAACAAAAGTGTGGAAAATGAAGTGGAAGTTGACAGAAAACTGAATGTTGTACTCAGTAGAGCGCAGGAACAGCTAATTGTTCTTGGTTCGGTTTCCGTTTTAAGGACTTCACTTCACTACCGGAAGCTCATTGAGACGATACGGGAAAAAGGGAGGTTTGTTTCTACCACTGAACGAAAGAAACTTTTCGGAACCTGATTTACACTTCATTCGTATAACCTTTATGTTAAAAAAATAAAGGAATTCAATGAGAAAGCTTGGCATTTTATTGTGGTTCGGTTTGATACTCTCCTCGGCATCGTTTGCTCAGGAAATTCTTGCATCAAAACCGAACCAGACCGGCATTAAATCACCATTTAAGACAGATTTTTCCACAACTTTTGCAAGCAGCAACAATGCACTCGCAAAGGTGGCACAACTTCTTGAATCGGGAAGATCACACAAAAGTGTGGAGACACTTCTTAGTGCCGCACTTATTCTTTTTATGGAAGAAAAATGCTCGGGTGTTGAAGCGTCTATAACCGGACTCTCGGTATTGCAGGAGGCTACAACCTTGGCGCTAAAAGCAAAAAATAAAAAACTCCTGAAGCTCGTCGCCTCATTCTGGGAAGATCCCGGATTTGGAAATAACCAAAATTACGCTTCCGAACTGACTTACGACGAGTAAAAAGGTTCTGAAATACCTTTTACTCTCTTAAAGTGCGTTCTAATTTATATTAATTATGAAAAACAGTTTGGAATTAATCAATAAATAGATTAATTTAAGTTCCTCTCCAATTTGATTATTTTTTTTAGGGTCAAAATCAGAAAGTTCCGTCATTTTTTTAAGATGTTAACTGAATCACACGACATCAATTTTCAGTTAAACTTCAGGAACAATGAAATATCAATCGAAGTGTAAATGACAGAAATAATTTTGAATTTATTTTTATTAAAAATCAATCATCATCAATCACCAACAACAAAGGTATCACAATGAAAATCAACACCAGATTTTTCGCGTTCGCACTGGCAGCACTTTTTCTGCTCAACTTTGCAGGTTTCTCACAGAAAAAACCGGAAGTTATAAAAAGCAAAACCAACGCAGCAGGCAAGACTGTCAATGTAAACAAGATCGATTTCAAAGCTGAATTCGGTTCATCCAACAGTGCTCTCTCGAAACTTGGAGAGATCATCAGTGACGGCAGAAGAGACGGCGATGTAAAAGCCCTCGTTTCAGCAGCCATGATCCTCTTCATGGAAGAAGCAGCCACAGGAAAGAAAGCTTCCGTAACCGGAAAAGCACTTCTTGAAGAAGCAACCACAAAAGCCACGAATCAGAACAACTACCAGGCTCTTATAGCATGTTCAGATGCATGGGGTGCAAAAACCCTCGGTAACGATGCTGCAAAATCAACAGAACTTGCAAAACTTGCTGCAGCAGTAAAAGGGAAATCGGGCAAGAGCTTAAGAGGTCCCGGAGCCAAAGAGTGCACACTCCAGATAGAGAACTACTCGACCTACAAGATCCACATCTATGTTGACGATGTATTCATGGGATCAGTTGAACCGGGTCAGTATATCAAATTCCAGCAGGTAGGTTCGGGTACAACAAAGCTTTACGCAGAGACAGATTATGTAAAAGATCCCACCTCCGGAGAAGACACCTACTTCTACTGGCAGGGAGAGATCAACCTGAAGTCATACAAGGATGAACTCCCCGACTTCACATGGCAGTTACAATAGCCAATCGATCTCAAACAAAAATTGAAAAAGGTTGTCACGAAAGTGGCAACCTTTTTTTTATTCTTCAATCCCTCAATAATCGGGCGAAATCTTTGTTACTCTCGTTGATTTGAAAGAGACGATTACGGTGGTTCCAATGCCTTCACTGCTTTTGATTGAAATTGTGGCATTGTTTAAATCGACGAGTTTTTTTACAATAGGGAGGCCCAAACCGAGTCCTTCGTAACCTCTGTCGAGACCGGATTCCTGCTGAGAGTATGGTTCGAAGAGCCGCTTTTGGTAGGTTTCAGAAATTCCAACCCCTGTATCCTCAATTTTAACGCAGATATCGGAAGAATTTTCAAATATTTCAATGCTTATCTTCCCGAATTGGGTAAATTTTACAGCATTATCGAGCAAGTGCACGAAGATGGCGAGGACACTGTTTTCATCAGCAAGAATGGTGTCTTTGGCGGTAGAGGATTTAAGCTTGAGGATCAAACCTTTTGCAGATGCCAGAGGTTTGTACTGCTTTTCGATATTTGTCAGGATGTTGGTCAGTTTAAATTGTGTCGGTCTGATTTCCTGATCCCCGTGCTGAAGCCTGGTGAAGTTCAGAATCATATCGACAGTATTAATCAGTCTTTTAGTTGATTTTTCAAGGCCTTTGAAAACAAAATCATAGTCTTGATCGTCCGAATTTTCCACAAGTTCCTGAACGATGCTGGTCAAACCGAGAATCCCGTTAAGAGGTGTTCTGATTTCATGTGAAAGGTTTTCGATGAAGGCATCTTTAAGTTTATTGGCAGCTTCAGCACTCTCTTTTGCTTTGATGAGTCCCGTCTGCAGTTCCTTTAACTCACTGATATCGATCAGCGAAAGGAGAACAACAAAATCTTCTCCTCTGGAAATCCTTGAAGTGGAGCCGAGAAGAGAGACGGATTTGGTTTCGCCTCCGTGCAATACAGTGGTTTGCAGTTCAATATCCCTCAAACCTTCTCCTGTCTCAAGCGTCCTTTTCAGTGCGAGTCGCAGACTGCATTCACCGCATCTCTTTCCAAAACCGCAGCCCCTCGGATCATCCAGGGCATTGATGCAACCGAAAACCCCACATGCTTTGTCCGAAAGAATAAGTGACTGGTCGGGCCAACCGGTTGCTTCGCAGAAAGCCCTGTTGCCTGTGAGAACCCTTCTATTGGCATCCACAGTGCAAATCATCGAGGGTGAGCAGTCGTAGATCGCCTGCAACTCGTTTTTTTGAGCCTTCAATTCGTTTTCATGTTCAATTCGATATGTTATATCGTTCGTAATTACGATAAATTCGCCGTTTTCCGGATTAAGGGAAGTTTTCGAGTTGGTCCAGTAAAATTCTCCGTTCTTAGCCCTGATTCTGTGTTCCATGCTCTGACTTATGCCGGTTGAAAGTATTTGTCCGAGTTTCTCCAGAACGGCAGGTACTTCATTTCTGTCGAGGAAATATTTGAAGTGTCTCCCTGTTAATTCTTCGGGGAAGTAGCCGTAGAGTTTTGTAACGCTGGGGGAGACATATTTGATTATACCCGAAGTGTTCATTGTGATAATTACATCACTGATGTTTGCGAGTATCACTGCGGTATCCCGTTCCGCCTTAACTTTATCCGACACTGAAAAACCGATACACACCACTTCAGAAACGCCACCTTTTCCATCTGAAAATGCAGTGAATTCCCATTCAGTGGCATTAAATCTGTTGTTTTTGTATGGTTTTCTTAAGGTTACTTTACACGGGACTCCCGGATTGGTACAGCATTTTATAACTGATTCCATACATTTTGCTCTGTCTTCCTCAATCAAAGTCATCAAAGAAGGTGTACCCAGAATTTCTTCTCTTATGAGTCCGAATGCCTGACAAAATGAGTCGTTCACATATGTATAATTTCCATTTGCATCAGTCTTCATTACATATATGAGATCGGAAGATTCAAGACTTTGAATGATTGTGTCGCCCGTCTGCATCACAGTGCGAGAGTCTTTACTTTTTGAGGGAAATGCGGATTCATCTGTTCCCAACCCGCTGTCTGCCGGAATAGAATTGTCGGTATTGGAAACATTTTGGGCCATCGGAAAACTTCCAATCTTTTTGATGGGGAATGCAAAAGATATTAAGTACAAAATAATCAAATTTGGGAAAAAGGCCAAGATAAATGGGGAATTATTTCACGGATTTTTTTAATGCTAAATCACTTTACCAAAATAATGCACCAATTATCCAAGAGAATTCCTTACAATGGACAATTATTTCTATTTTTGTGGTTGTATGAAGAGAAAATTTGTAATATCAGAGTATCCGAGATAAATGAGAACACCCGAAAACCGGTTCGCCATAATTTTGTTTGTTGCGATACTGCTCCCTTCTATCATGTACTCGGCGTATGAATTCACAAAATTGAATCAGAACGAGGAGCAGATACTCCAGATATACAACAGTCAGCTTGAAGCTGTTCTATTCTCAATAAACCAGTATTCCGAGGATGTACTTACAAGTTGGGCAGTTAAATTGCGAAATGCTCTTTCTTCCGGAAGGACAGATGAGGTCAATGTAACACTCAACGATTTTCTTAAAGACAAACCGCCTGTAAAATATATCAGCATCATTTCCGGCACTTCAAATTACATTTATCCACCCTCGAGAAGTGACTCCCTCTATCGTCTTGTGGATTCCGTAATTCAACTCAGAAGGCCCAAGCTCGACCGGTTGAAGGTATTCCTTAAACAGGGATATTCGAAGCTTGAGCCGTTCTATGTCCCGTTAGATACACCCTTGGTTTCTCTTTACTTTGTACCCGATACCCTGAATGGCAGTAATCTGCTCTATGGAATTCTGATTCAACCTGAAAATTTTGTAAGGGACATTCTTAAAAACAAGGTTCAGCAGGTTGCAGGTAACGATTTCACCATCCCGGTCATCAACGGTGTCAGGGATTCGATTATTGCCGGTCCCGACTCGCTTCTGGCATCTCAGTTCACCATCAGAAAAGAACTTTGGTTTCTACCCGGCTATTATATTGGCATCAGTCCCAAAGGAAAGACAATCGATGAGCTGGTATATGAGCGGGCGTGGAGAAGCTATGCTCTGATTTTCATATTAAACCTGGTCATTATTGTCGGTGTATGGGTAGTGTTTAAAAACATTAAAAAAGCGTTTGAGCTTGTCAGGCTTAAAAGTGATTTTGTCTCAAATGTATCTCATGAACTTCGAACGCCTTTGGCTTTGATTTCGATGTTCTCTGAAACCCTGGAGCTCGGGAGGGTTCGGAGTGACAGCCGGCGGGAGGAATATTACAAAATCATCAGCCAGGAAGCACAAAGACTTTCAAAAATTGTAAACAGGCTACTGAATTTTTCACAGACTGAAGCCGGGAAGAGGAAATACCACTTCGATTATGTAGATGTGAACGATGTATGTGCAAAAGTTTACGAGACCTACAAGTTTCACCTTGAGCATAACGGATTCAAATTCAGCTATTTCGAGGGGAAGGATATCCCCGTTATAATTGCCGATTATGAAGCACTTTCCGAAACTGTAATCAACCTTATCGATAATGCGGCAAAATACAGCCGTGACAAAAAAAATATTGAATTACACACCGGATATTCAGAATCAGGTGTTTTTATTGAAGTAAGAGACCAAGGGATCGGAATCAAGGAAAAACACCAGAAAAAGATTTTTGAGAAATTTTACCGTGAGAACACCGGGCCCGTTCACAACACAAAAGGAGCAGGTCTCGGGCTGAGTCTTGTAAAGCACATTATGGAAGATCATAAAGGTAAAATTGAACTTTTCAGCACTTATGGGAGAGGAAGCATGTTTCGTCTTCTTTTTCCTCTAAAAGCCAATCAAAAATTGCAACAATCATTAAATAATGGCATCGAAAATGATAAAGATATTAATAGTTGAAGACGAACCTAATATGCGTATGGGATTGCGGGACAATCTCGAGTTCGAAGGGTATGAAGTGGATCTCGCCTCGGATGGTGAGGAAGGGCTTGAAAAAGCCACTACAGAAAAATACAGCCTGATTCTGCTGGATGTGATGTTGCCAAAAGTTTCCGGGTTTGAAATATGCAAACAGGCGAGGGCAAAAGGAGTAAAAACCCCGATTATTCTGATTACAGCGAAAGGGGAGGAGATAGACAAGGTTCTTGGTCTCGAACTTGGAGCCGATGATTATGTGACAAAGCCTTTCAGCCTTAGGGAGCTGCTTGCACGAATAAAAGCGGTATTGAGGAGAGGGACAGGTGAAACCGAGCCCGAGGATGAAGCCGATATCGGACTTCTCCATGTTAACTTTAAGACCTATTCCGCATTTGTTGACGGGAAACCCGTTCAGATGTCACACAAGGAGTATGAGATACTTAAATACTTGTGGCAGAACAAAAACAACACAGTAAGTCGGGACAATCTTCTTAACGACATATGGGGTTACGAAGAAAACCCCACAACGAGAACTGTGGACAATTTTATTCTGAAACTACGACAAAAAATCGAAGTGGACTCGAATCACCCGAAGATAATTTTGACAGTTCACGGAATTGGATACAAACTAATAACAAATTAGTCTGTGTAGAATATCTGTTTCAGCCTTCTGATTTTGTAGAGAGCAGAAAGCAGGAAATCCTGAATTGACTGGAACTCAAGCAGGTCTTTGATGACGAATGCTTCGGCAAAGACGAGAATGTCTTCATTCAGTTCCATGATACGGCGGTTTATTGGCTCCCATTGTGTCTTGAAGAGATAACCTTCTCTCGCCCATGCCTCCTGTTTAAGGAGGTTTTTTATGCGGGCATCCATGCTCAGAGACCCGATTCCGTGTCCATTATCTGAAAGATCGAACGATTTTATTTCATAGAAGCGGAAGTTGTCGGCTCTGACCGAGAGTTGTGCAATATCTTTCAGGTAGAGGTCTTTATAGCATACCCACCTTATTTCCTCAAGATTTTTGGTCTCGGGGGGGAGTGAATTCAGCACCTCGAGTGTTCTGTCAGCATACTTTGAAAGTACAGGATGATTTTTCTCCTGCAAATTTTCCAAAGCGAATATAATTGACCCGTTGTTTATACCGATTCCTCTCTCGTCGAGAAATTCCGAAACATATTTTATAATCAAATCGTAATGGTTGGTAAGTATCGCAATTCCTTCCCTCAGTTCCGAAGGGATGAACTTTTTAATAAACTCTTCGTACCTGTCAAATCCGTAATGAATTCCATAATCGTCCACAGCTTTGTAGAGGATATCCTCGATGAGATCATGGCCCACAGCAATGGCGGAATATAATTTTGAACCCGGATCATTTATGTTTATGATCGAAGCTATGGCACCTACTCTGTTGACATGTGCAGCAGAAGGGAGGCCGCATTTTCTAAACATGCGGTATTTTCTGAACTGCTCGAACACCTTAAAGGCGAAACCAGAGTATTCCCCGTAAAACTCATCGATATACTTTATATCAGGAGTCTGTCCAGTCAGGAGCTGGCTGTGGAGATACTGATATGATACTGTGTTTTCAACTTTGGAACGGGCATCCGAGATATCTGTGGGAGCTTCATAAATGTGAGCCCTTACATTCTTTCCGGAGATAAGATTTTGGCCAAGGTATATCTCGATATCTTTCATCGCAATCTTCGCAAGGTCAATAGGATAGAGTCTTGACAGCAGATTGTAGTCAGGTACCTGAAGTTGTTTTAGGGCGGTAAGAATTTCTTTGGCAATGGCAAACCGCTTATCATCGATTAGAGCTTTTATTTCTCGCGAGTATCGCATAATATAATCCAAAAAATTAAACCCAATAAAAGAAAAATTCTTTAAAAAAGCAAAGCCCCTCTCGGGGGCTCATAAACTTGTAAGTGGAATCACCGGAATTTTATTTCGTGATCATCCTTCTTACTCCTTGGGAGGATCGGCTCTATTTTGTCATCCAGCAGAATTTTTCTCTCAATCGAATCAGGGTCTTCCATTACAACACCGGCAGCCGACTGCTCAACTGAATGGTCAACTCTGTTCCGGGAAATTTGCTGATATAAGATAACTCCAAGGATGACCATGAAGGAAATACCAAAGACAATCAACAAAAGCAGATTCAATCCTGATGATAGCTGGTCCATGCTTCAGCCTCCGAAGAGAAATTTTTGATTAATTGGGAAAAAACTCGATTAATACCACAATGTACGAAAAAAAAATATGTTTGTCAATAGACAAGTGCTTCGATTAAAAGAGGATCGAACTGAGGAGGCCCTCTTTATATTGGCTTTTTACACTCTTGTCAATCGGGTATGCCAGGTTGTTGTCGATGTACTTCAGGAAGTCCAATCCTCCTTCAGATGCTTCGAATTCACCATTCGCTGCGATGAAAGCCCAGTCACCGGACCCGAAGAAATAGAGTGTTCCAAGCTGGTTTCCGGTGGCGACATCCAATATGTAAAGCCCTCTGTCTGCAGAGGAGGCGAGAAGCAACTTAGAATTTCCGGAGAATTCAAGGGCATCAATTGGACCAAATGCGATGTCCACCATCCTGGGTGCCAGGGTGTCGAACACTTTCTGAATAAAGAAATAGTTGGTGTTTTCGCTCGAAACAGCAACATATTCACCTGACGGTGAGAATGCAACCAGAGAAGAAGAATTCTGATAGTTTAACCGACCCGCTTTTTTGGAAAAATTTTCTGTGTTGAAAAAATTGAGGTCGCCATTTCCTGAGGTGGAAACAAGTTCTTTACCCTTTTTAATAAAACTGATACCTGTGACGGGTGAGTTGAAATCACCGAATTTTTTAATAAGGCTTTCAGAATTGATGTCCCACAAGTAAATATTACCTTCTACTCCACCTGCTGCCATCAATTTCCCGTCATCGCTTACAGAGATGGTACCTATCGATTTTTGTGGACCGGAAAAAGTTTTTAATCTGCTCCCATCCATAATATCCCAGAATTTGATCGTATGATTTTCTGACTCGGCGGCAAGCTGACGGTCCGTTTTACTCCATTTAATCACATTAATAAATGTACCCGGCTTCCCCGAAATGGTATTGATTTCAGTTGCATCAGAGGTGTTGTAAATTCTGATCGTCTCATCCATTGTGCCATATGCAAAATGAGTGCCTGACGGAGAAATGTCCATGGCTGAAATTAAGCCGTCCCAGGTTTGCAGATATTTTCGTGGCTCACTGCTAAATTTATTCCATATGTGAAAAGAAGAATTGTTGGTAGCCATCAAAAGTATTGAATTATCAGCGCTGAATTTTATTTGCGTAACCTTTTCAACAACAGGTTCATGAGAGTTAATAACTTTTTGAGATGGGATTTCAAACTGCACTACTGATTTATCAAAATAAGCGACTGCGAGTTTTTTGTCGTCACCTGAGATTGCTATCGCAGTTATGTCTCCCATCGGTTTGTGCGAAAAAACTTCGGATTTATTTACCAGGTCATATCCTGAAATTTTAATATCACTCAGGAAATAAACAAAAAAGTTTGAATTGTTGAAAAATGCAACTCTTGGGGGCAATCCTGTCTCACCCCTTGTGCTGAAAACAATCGACTTGTTGCTCACATTCCAGACATAGATTACAGAATCGTCAGTAATTCCAGCCAGGTATTTGCCGTCGGGTGAGAATATGAGCTCATGAAAACTGTTTTTTGAGCTCTGATACATTTTCCCAATTACCGAGAGGTCTTCACCGTTTATAAGGAAGACTTCACCCGATGGATCAGCAACAGCAAAAATTTCTACATCTTTTTGAAAATTGATTGCGGCAATATCTGCAACAGGGAGGGTGCCTCTTTCCACAGGGCTATCGTCTTCTTCAAGATCGCATGTAAAAAGCTTCGAATCCGGAGTTACGAAGAGGAGGACACTTTCAGATTTATCCAGAAACATGTCTGATTTATAACCACCGGGAATTTCAGCATTTAAAAGCTGTTCACCAGTCAACCAGTCCCACACCGAGAAGGAATTATCCTCCGATCTGCTGATGATTCTTTTATTTCCATCGGCAACATTAAATGAAACCACAGCCTTTCCATGACCGCCAAAGATATTCAACTGGTCGAGTGTGGCTGCGTCCCACATAATGATCGTGTTATCTTCTGATGAAGAAAAAATAAACCTGCCATCACCGGAAAATGCAAGAGCATTGATCGTGCCTGCGTGACCGAGTTGAGGGAGTATATATCCTTTTTGTGCTGCAATTGTAATACATGCAGCGATAACTATAAAAAATAATTTACGGGTTTTTGGCATATTACGGTTAAAAAAAATAAAATCCTGAATATGAAAATGTAATTTAAGATTCCCCGGGACATTTGAATTGACCGAAGTCACTTTCTTTCGGTAAACTGAAAATTTTGTCAGATTCCGGGTCGACATTTCGGTTTATCCGGCATTTTAGCCGTCCATTTGGAAAAGTAAGATACAAAAAAAAAAGTTGAATAAAAATCGAATTAACGAATAAATGTTTTTTTCGTTATCTTAAAAATTGTTAATTTTATACTCGTATGAATGAAACATTTTTATTCGAAACATTTTCAGAATTAAACAAGTATAATTAACCAGATATAGGAGTTAACTGTGAGTAAACAATCACCTCTAAAAGCATTCTTTTCGGGATTTGCAGCTGTTGCCATTCCTGTGCTTTTTGTAATTGCAGTTTTGATTTACATGTTCGTAATGGGTAACCCGGAGAATTTCCAGGGAAATGATCCTTCGAAGGATCCTAAAGTTGGAAATTACCTCGGAATGGTTTATAAAGGCGGTTTTATTGTACCGATTCTTATGACCATGTTCCTTTCAGTATGGACATTCGCTGTAGAGAGATTTATAGTAATCCGTAAAGCAAGAGGAAAAGGAAATGTCGCTAATTTTATAGCTAAAGTCTATTCACTTCTTTCAGGCAAGGAAGCTGATCTTGAAGTGGCTATCAATGAATGTGACAAACAGAGAGGTTCAGTAGCCAATGTTGTAAAAGCCGGTCTTCTCAAATACAAAGAAATGTTGAATGAAACCGGACTTACAAAGGATCAAAAAGTTGTTGCAATCAAACAGGAATTTGAAGAAGCTACATCACTTGAGCTTCCTGTTCTCGAACAGAATCTCGTAATCCTGTCGACACTTGCAAACCTTTCGACCCTCGTTGGTCTTTTGGGAACAGTATTGGGTATGATCAGAGCGTTCGCCGCTCTTGCAAACGCAGGTGCACCTGATGCATCAGCTCTTGCAACAGGTATTTCTGAGGCGCTCATCAATACAGCTTTTGGTATCGGTTCATCAGCTTTCGCTATCGTGTTCTATAACTATTTCACGACCAAAATCGACAAAATGACTTATAGCATCGATGAAGCCGGTGTTGCCATTACACAGCAATTTATTGCAAAAAACAAATAAAAATGTGAGTTAACAAATGCCAAAGGTAAAAATACCTCGTAAGAGCACGCTGGTTGACATGACGGCTATGTGTGATGTGTCATTCTTGCTTCTTACATTTTTTATTTTGACAACCCAGTTCAAACCTGACGAGGCAGTAACTGTTCAGACTCCGGGGTCGATCTCAAAATCGAAGTTGCCGGATGTGGATGTGTTTACTATTACCATCGATTCAGCCGGAAGGACATTCTTCGGAATCTATAACCACGAAGTATTGAAAAAGACGGTAATGGCTGCCATGAACGACGCATATGATCTCGGGTTGACAAATGAAGAGATTAATGCTTTCGGAAAGATTGGAAGTTTCGGAACTTCTTTGAGTAACTTCAAAAAGTTGTTGAAAGCAGAATCTTTCGAGCGAAAGAACAAGGAGTTCATGGGTGGTATCCCCATCGACACAGCTAATAACGAGCTCGGAAAGTGGGTTACAAACAGTTTGGATGCCTGGTATATAATGCAGGGAGTCACGACTAAAAAAGTGCCCAGCGTTGCCATAAAAGGACATAAAAATGCAGGTTACCCCGTTATCAAGAGAATCATTGCGATTCTTCAGGAGGAAAACCTTAACAAGTTCAAGTTTGTAACAGAGCTGAAAGCTAAGAATTAGAAAAGGATATTGAAAAATGGCTGAACTGGATACCTCGGCGAAGGGGGGACATGGTAAAGGTAAAAAGAAAGGACCCAAGAAAGCGTCTACGCGTATAGACTTGACACCAATGGTGGATCTGGCTTTCTTGCTCGTTACTTTCTTTATGCTTACCACAACCTTCAGCAAGCCGCAAGTAATGGACATTGTGATGCCTGTTAAAGATAAAGAACAACAGGAGGAACAGAAAATAAATCAGACCGAGTTAAGGCAGAGTGAGGCTATGACCATCATCATTGGTGGTAAAGACACGCTCATCTATTATTTCGGTTTGGATACAGCTAAAACCGTATCGATACCTCAGTTCGAACCAAGGAACAAGGCTGCATACGAAAAATTAAGAGCTGATATTGCCAAAAAGCAAAATGAGCTTGAAACGGATGATGACCCGAAAACAAAGAAAACAAATTTGTTTGTTGTTATCAAACCTACTGATAAGTCGTCATATCAAAACCTGGTTGATGTGCTGGATATGATGAATTTTACTGAAGTGAAGAAATACGCCATAGTTGACGTTGCGGAGTCTGACTTGAGTATTTACAATAACCGTAAAAAGTGAGAGTGTAAAATGGCAAAAGTTGATTTAACTGATATAGTTTTTGCTCTGAAAAACAAGGAATACGGTGCCTATGTTTTTCGTAAACTATACGGCAAGTTCGTGACTATAGCTCTCATTATTACTGCACTTTTCTTTAGTACTGCAATCTCGATGCCGATGATTATCAACGCTATCGAGAAAAGTACTGCAAGCGACCAGAAGTCAGTAACGATGGATGTGAAAGCTCAACTCCAGAACATGAAGAAGCAGAAGGAGAAAGAGAAGAGAGAGACAGTCTTCAAAGAACAGGAGAAAAAAGCTCCTGAAAGAGCCTCTGTCAAATTTACTCCTCCTGTTATCAAGCCGGATGATCAGGTAAAAGAGGAAGCTCCTCCAACAGTTGAAGAACTGAAGGATAAAAATGTCGGTACTGTTACCCGTCAGGGTGTTGATGGTAACGGCGATATCCGTGGAGATGCTGATGTTGAATTTACCGATGGTCTCGATGACAAAAAACCCGATGTATCCAAGGAAGATGTGAAGAAAGACACGAAAGATGAAGTCTTTACATTTGCCGAAGAAATGCCTTCCTTCCCTGGTGGAGATGGTGCGCTGTATGCTTTCTTAGGACAGAATATAGCTTATCCTGAAATTGCCAAGAGAGCAGGCGTCGAGGGTCAGGTTATTGTTACCTTTACAGTATCAAAAACCGGTCAGATATCTTCTCCAAGAGTTGCCCGTGGTATCGGTGGTGGCTGCGACGAAGAAGCTCTTCGTGTGGTCATGATGATGCCCCGTTGGAATCCCGGTAAGCAAAACGGTCAGCCTGTGAATGTTCAGGTAACTGTTCCTATCAGATTCCAGTTGCAATAGTATCTCTAATCCGTAAAATCTGAGACAAAATTAAAAAGCCCCGGCAACCACCGGGGCTTTTTTAGGTAAATACGGTTTAATTTGTTAAATTTGCAGTCCGAATTATATTGCCCCCGTAGCTCAGTGGATAGAGCATTGGTTTCCGGAGCCATGTGCGCAGGTTCGATTCCTGCCGGGGGTACCGGGTTTTAGTTATGAGTTTTGATTTATTAGTTATTAGTTTTTTTCGAACTTATTTCTCGCCGACTACAGTAATACTGAATATTCCCGCACCACTCTCTCTGAACGCTTTTAATGCTGCCTCATCCAGATACTTTTGAAGTAATTCGTCAGGAAGTGTAATTCGTTTGCTTTTCTTTATTTCGATGTTTTTGAATCCCGCATTTTTTATGATCTCAAGATAATCTTCCTGCTGCAGGGCACCGGCGACACAGCCAGCATAGAGTGTTGCGGATTCTTTCAACTCGTCTCTGAGCTCACCTTGGAGCACCACATCTGACATGCAGAAATGTCCACCGGGTTTCATTGTTCTGTAAACTTCGCTGAATGCTTTCTCTTTGTCGGGTACGAGATTCAGTACACAGTTTGATACAATTACATCTGCCAGATTATCCTCGATTGGCATTTTTTCTATGTCTCCGAAGACAAATTCAACATTTTCATAACCGAGTTTGGTTTTGTTTTCGTTTGCTTTTTGAATCATCGCTTCTGTGAAGTCGAGTCCTATTATTCTTCCCCTTTCTCCAGCCAGTGCTCTTGCAACAAAAACATCGTTTCCTGCTCCCGAACCGAGATCAATCACGGTGTCACCCTCTTTTATACCGGCAAACTCGGTTGGTAAGCCGCACCCGAGGTTAAGGTCGGCATCCGGAGTGTAGCCGGGGAGATTTGTGTAGTCATCTGAAAAGACTGTGAAATCCTCTGTATCAGAGCAGCAGGAGCTTGTCTGCGGTCCACAGCAACTTGACTGTGTTGCATTGATGACGATTTTGGAATATCTGTCTTTAACTATGTTTTTCATTTTTTCGTTGTTGTTCATTGTTTTGTTCCTTTTATCAGGCTGTCAGCAACAGCCTATGTGAGTAAAAAGTTTGTCCATTGCCGTCTTGGCTTTGGCTAATGTTTCTTTATTGATACAGTAGCAGATTTTAGGTCCGTCAATCTCTCCCGTTATAAGTCCGATTCTCTTCAGCTCGCCAAGGTGTTGTGAGACTGTTGATTGCGAAAGGGGGAGTTGATCCACAAGACTGCCAACCATGCAACTGTTCATCCGGTTGAGTATTTTCAGGATATTTATTCGTGCCGGATGAGAAAGTGACTTTGCAATATCCGCAAGCCAGATCTCTTCATCGGTAAATTGTTCTTTTTTAGAAAATGCCATGGAATTCCTTAATTGTATATCGTAAATATACGATAGATAAAATTACGATGCAAGAAAAAATAAAAAAAAGTTCTTGACATGGATATGTTAAAATACTTAACTTTGCATATAAAATAAACACTGTTCAGTAAACGAGGCTTTTATGGGAATCAGCGAGCGAAAAGAGAGAGAAAAACATGAAAAAAGGAGGATGATTCTCGATACAGCCATACAACTGTTTATCGATGAAGGGTATGAGAATGTCTCAATAAGAAAGATTGCGGACAAAATCGAATATTCTCCCGCTACCATCTATCTCTATTTTCAGGACAAGGATGAGATACTGAGCAATCTTCAGCAGGAAGGTTTTGTGAAGTTTTACAATTTTCTTCGTCAGGCAGAATCTGTGACAGACCCCAGAGAAAGAGTGAAAGAACTCGGGAGGATGTATGTCAGGTTCGGTCTTGAGCACCCTGAATATTACGATCTGATGTTTATAGCCAGAGCTCCGATGAAAAAATACGGCGAAACAAAGGAGTGGACAGAGGGTCGCGAGAGTTTTATGGTGCTTCACCGTGCAGTGGAATATGCGATGGAAAAGGGAGTGGTAAAGAAGGGTCCTCCCATGCCGGTGGCTTTTGGACTCTGGTCCTTTGTTCACGGCATTGTTTCACTTGTAAACAGGCAAAGAGTAAATGAAGTTAAAGGTGATGACCTTCAGGCACTAATTAACAGCACAATTGATTCAATGTTAAATGAAGTAGTGCATACTTAAATTTTTTTGGCATAAAACTAAACAGTGTTAATTAAATAATCAATCATAATTAATCAAAAATAAAGAGGCAGCAATGCGTTTAATAGTTTTTTTAATACTTGTTACCGGACTGGTTTTCGGTCAGAACACAGGCAGTATATCAGGATTTGTGTATGATCAGGACACAAAACAACCATTGCCCGGGGTTACTGTCAGAGTTCTCGGCACTCAGCTTGGTGCCGTCACTGATTACAACGGAAAATACAAAGTCGATAAGATTCCGGAAGGAATCTACAGAGTGGAATTCTCATTCGTTGGTTATGGCACTCATCTCGAAAAGGACACACGGGTAATCCGCGAAAAAGTGACGGGTGTTCGTGAGGTCGAGCTTGTTCCGGCTCCGGTTGTAGGCAAGGAGGTTACCATCAGGGCAGGACTGTTCAATGATGACCAGAGCAATACGATCAACACTTTCGGGTATAACAGGGAAGAGATACTTAGAACACCGGGAGCAGGTGGAGATATCTTCAGAGCCATTGAGACTCTTCCCGGTGTCAGCAGCGCCGGAGGGGAATTTACAGCATTCTCGGTCAGAGGAGGAAGTCCAAAGGACAATATCATACTCGTGGACAATATCCCTTTTGACAGGATTGCTCACTTTGACAGAGGAAATGAAGATCAGGAAGTGCAGGGAGGCAGATTTTCGATCTTCACACCGGGAGTGATTGATGCGGCAACATTTCAGGCAGGCGGATTTGCATCGCGGTACGGCGGGAAAAATTCCTCGGTTGTCGACCTGAAATTGAAGGAGGGCAATTTTGACGGATTTACTGTGAACGGTACCTATGATATTCTTGGATGGGAAGTGAATTATGACGGTCCATCGTTTATCAACAAGAACACTTCGATTCTCTTTTCTGCAAGAAAACAGGATTTCAGAAATATTCTTCAGTGGACGGGCCAAAAAGAACTCGGCGATCCTTCCTTCATGGATATTCTTTTCAAGAGCACGACCCGGTTCGAAAATGGTAACAAAATAACAGTGGTGGGCATCTTCTCACCGGAACTGTTCGACCGAAACATTGACCATGTTTACGAAAGCGATAAGGCATTTGATACCGACCTTATTCGTCAAACAGAGACAAAAAGAGTTTTCGGCATCAATTGGAGAAGTCTGTTGGGGAGTAACAGTTATTTCACATTGACGGGTTATTACAAAAACAAAGATGTGGCGGTTACACTCGGAAGGGTAATCAACGATCCGGTTAATGGAATCCGGCCGGCAAAAGAGCAGGCCGGGATAGTTCAGGATCTTTACCGTAACAGCGGATTCGAAGAGGAAGCCGGTGTGAAATTCGAGTTCAATCACCAGTTCAGCAAACAACTTGGTGTATCCTCGGGATTCGAGATCAGCCAAATTTCAGCATCATACGATTTTATTCTTTCAAGGACTGATACCGTTTATACATTCGACAGGAATGATTTCAGACCAGACCCTTCAAAAAAATATTTGATCGTCACTCCCGGAATGGTGAACAATATCTTCAGTGACAATGCAGTAAATGGAAGTTTCTTTGCCGAATTGAACGGAAAGTTTGGACAGTCATTCAGCTACAATATTGGAGGAAGATATGAAAGAACAGGATTCAGCAAGTCAGACAATTTTTCACCAAGATTAAGTCTTGCGTGGTTTGCTGCCGAAAACATCAGAATCAACTTTGCCACCGGAGTTTATTATCAGGCACCCGATTTTCTGCTCATTACCGAATTCAACGGAAACAAATCGCTGAAGAATGAACGATCGATTCATTTTATCGGAGGTGTAACCGCATATCTCTCCGATGAATATAAATTAACGGTTGAACCCTACTATAAAGAATTTTCTGATCTGATCGTGAGACCCGACCGTACAACTCCCGCACGAATCAACGGTGGAAAAGGATGGGCAGCGGGTGTTGATATCTCAATCGTAAAAAGATTGACTGACAACTGGTACGGACAGATTAACTATTCCTGGTCACAAAGCAAACGAAATGATGACCTCGGTGAAGGGTGGTATAATTCAGACTTCAGTCAGCCAAATCTGTTCAATATTTTACTCGGTTACGAGTTCAACGAAGCATGGGCAGTTTCACTGAAGTGGAAGTATGCCACCGGAAGACCAAAAGACTCTTATACTTTTTATTCCGATGTAATGAACAATCCCGGCTATCTGAGATATTCAAAGGAAATAACCGGAAACAACTCTGAAAGATTCGATGATTTTCATACATTGAACCTGAGAGTTGATCACAGGTTGCAACTGGGGAAACTTGCACTGGTAATGTTTCTCGACATCTCGAATGCCTACAGCCGGTTAAATGTGAATGAAGAGAGATTTATCAATCGTGATGGTTCGATAGTGAAGAAGGGATTTCAGATACTACCGACTTTTGGATTGAAAGTTGAATTCTAAAAACAAAAAAAAAGGCGGTGAAGAGCCGCCTTTTTTTTATCTGCAATTTAGATCAGGTTAGTCTGAGCTACTGAAAGTAGTAGTGCTGGGTTTTGGAACTCTCGCAATAATTTTGTCAGCAAGTCTCGAGAAAGGGAGGCTCTGGATATAAACCGTTCCGGTACCTCTCAATGTGGCAAGAAAAATTCCTTCACCACCGAGGAACATCGTTTTCAGATTTCCGGCTCTTTCGATATCATAATCAATGCCTTCTGTAAAGGCAACAAGACAACCTGTATCGATTCTGAGAGTGTCGTTCTTCAGGTCTTTTCTGATTATGCTGCCACCACAGTTGATGAATGCTTTTCCGTCACCTTCGAGCTTCTGAAGAATAAAACCTTCACCGCCAAAGAAGCCTGCTCCAAGTTTTTTTGTAAAAGCAATGCTGACTTTTGTTCCCAATGCTGCAGCGAGGAAAGCATCACTCTGGCAAAAGAGTCTTCCACCGAACTCAGCAAGATCCACCGGAATAATTTTCCCGGGAACAGCCGAAGCAAAAGCAAGTCTTTTTTTACCACTACCGCGGTTGGTAAAATGTGTCATAAAAATGGATTCACCAGCGAGGGCTCTTTTACCTGCAGAAACGAGCTTTCCAAAAAAACCGCTGTTTGTATCACTTCCGTCTCCCATTTTGGCTTCAAACTCAATACCGCTTTCCATATAGCACATCGCACCTGCTTCAGCAATAACAGTTTCTCCGGGATCGAGCTCAACTTCGACCATTTGCAGATCATCGCCTATAATGGTGTAATCAATCTCATGTGATTTCATTTGTACTCCAGTTTGGTTAAAGTGTTGTTATTTGATTTTATCTTTAAATATTTTGTTAAATTTTTCGATTTTCGGTTTTATTACAAATGAGCAATAGGGCTGGTTCCCGTTTTCATCAAAATAATTCTGGTGATAGTCTTCAGCCACATAAAATTCCTGAGCCGGAGATATTTCCGTGACTATTTTGTCAGGAAAAATTCCTGATGAATCGAGTTCCTGTTTGTAGTGTTCAGCCAGTTTCCTTTGTTCCTCGTTATGGTAGAAAACCACAGAACGGTACTGGGTTCCGACATCATTTCCCTGACGGTTCAGAGTGGTGGGATCGTGAGTCTTCCAAAACACCTCCAAAAGTTCGGTGAATGAAACCACGGAAGGATCGTAGAAAATTCTGCACACTTCGGCGTGTCCGGTGTTTCCGTCACAAACCTGTTTGTATGAAGGATTTTTTACACTTCCTCCAGAATAACCGGAGATTACCTTTTCCACTCCTTTAAGACGCTGAAAGACTGCCTCCACACACCAAAAGCACCCTGCACCAAAAGTGGCTGTATCGAGTTTCGATTTGTCGACTGTCATTTTATCTCCGTATTTTTTTGTCTCCTCCTCCGGATTTCTCTGACAACCGGTAACAGGAAGAAGCATCAGGAAAAGGAAGAGAAAAAGCTTAATGGCCATTATTTTTTGCGAATTGTTCGGTATCATTAATTATTTTTCTGATTGAACCCTCGATCAAATCGAGCGATCGAATCAATTTGGAATCGTATAAATAGTCGGACCTCAAATTGTCAATAACCCCCAGCGGATTATTATGTGCCACAGCATCACGAATAATTCCGCTCATCTCGAAAATTGTAGCAAATTTTGTTTCACGCAATATTGTATCCTGTGCAATGTCAAGTTCCTTATATGCAACCTGAATTTCTTCAAGTTTGTTCCTGTAACTCTCTCTCAAAAGTGCATTTTCGAGCACTATCCCAACACCTGACGCAAGGGCTCCAAGATACGATTCATCGTCGTGGTCAAATTCACCCGATTTCTTATTCAACAACTGGATCACACCGATTACTTCGCCGTTAATGTTTTTCAAGGGATAACCGAGAATATTTTTGGTTCTGAACCCTGATTTTAGATCAAATTCCTTGTTAAATGCGGGATGTGAGTAAGGATCCGGGATAATCAACGGCTCACCGGAAGTGAATATTTCTCCGGCAACACCCTGATTCGATGGGAATCTGATTTCAGACGCCTTAAGTCCTATTCCTGTTCTCGACCAAAGCTGGTCTTTTTCCTTATCGTAGATGAAGACGGTTGCCCTCTCGACAGCAAGCACTTCAGCCGTCATCTTAATAATGTGGGCGAGAAGCTCGTCGAGGTCAGTGATGGAAGTAAGGGAGCGGGACAACTCGAGAAGCACAGTCAATCTTTTATTCACAAGAATCAGTTTATCGACTCCACTGTCAGGCTCGGCGGGTCTTATCGGCTCCGCTTCATCCTTGAAGAAGAGAGAGACAGCGTCCTTCAGCTTGGCAACGGTCAATGGATTCTGAATAAAATGGCTTATTTTACCTCCAAAAACTATCTCTCTCGTATCGTAGAAATAGGAGGAAATAACGATAACAGGTGCCGTTTCCCCCCTTGAGTGAACCGCGTCAATAAACTCGATTTCAGACATTGAGGGTTGGGAAATCTCCACGATAATCAGGTCGTACTTTTTTGAAGAAAGTTCGCTCAAATTTTGGGTGTTTTTAGCCAGGTGAAGGAGGTCGTGACTTCCTTCTCTGGCAAATTCGAGATATATATCAATTGAGCGGGGATTATCGGAAAACAGGGCGATTGATTTATAAAGACTCATATGCTTTATTTAGATTGATTAAAAAGAGATTTACAAGCCGCTAATATACATAAAAATTATTTTGAAGAGCCCTCATACAGGAAGTTCCACCATGCGGGATTTTTCTTCAAATATTTATCAAAATAAGCAAGAATTGTTTTTGACCAGTGTTTCCTTTTATCATAGTCAAGGATGTGATGGTCCTGCTTGTCAATTTCAATTAATTCCACATCTTTCCCCAGTAATTTTAGTGCGGTGTAGAATGTCATGCTTTCTCCGGGGGGTACATTTGTATCATCATTTCCGTGAAGAAGCAGAAGGGGAGTGTTCACTTTGTCGGCAGAAAAGAGAGGACTTTTATCGACATAAATATCTTTCCGATTCCAGGGGAAACTGTTCGCCGTTGCCACTGCAGAATAAACAAGTCCCCAGAATCCTTCACCCCAGTAACTCGACAGGGAACTTATACCGGCATGAGAGATTGCAGCAGCAAACATATCGGTCTTCGTTATCAATGACATTGTCATAAATCCGCCGTAGGAAGCGCCAATGCACCCAAGTCGGGTAGGGTCGACTGCCGAATACCTTTTCAACATTTCCTTGGTCCCTTCGATGATTTCCTGAGCCACCACTTCACCCCAGTCGTTTACATGGTATGCTGCAAATTGCTGACCGTAGCCAATTGCCCCCGAGGGTTGTACAATGAAAACAATATAGCCATTTGCAGTCCAGATGTTCTTAGGATACCGCCCTTCGAACAGGTTCGAAACAGGGGTGGTTCCGCCATAGTAATTCACGATGCAGGGGTACTTTTTATTCGGGTCATAATTTGGTGGGAAGAAAACCGCTCCCTCTATTGTTCTTCCTTTTCCGGAAGTGAAGGTAAATTCCTCATATTTTCCGGGAACAATGTCTTTATATGTGTTTTCATTCGGGTTGAATAAAAGTGTCGATTTTCCAGTCTTTGTATTATAGAGCCAGACCCGTTCGGGGTAGTCGGGATTTGAACCGCTGATTATGGCGTACCTGAATTTTTTGTCGAAATCGAGTTTTTCTACCGATTTCACAGGCAACTCAATTTTTTTAAATTTTCCGTCAGAGGAAAGGGAATAGAGTGATTTGTAACTTTTATCTGTGGTCAGAAGCCAGATAATGCCAGAATTGTCATCAAGATTGAAAGATGAAATGGCAGGATCAAATGTTTTTGTCAGGCATTCCACATTTTTAGATTTAAGATCATAACGGAAAAGGAGTGTGTTATAGTCGTTCGGGATAAGTTCGGGCGGGGTTGTTACTCCTGTATTCCCAAAAAGTGCGGGTCCGCCGGTGATGTAAAGTTGTGAATTGTTTGAGTTAAGCAGAGCTTCGCCACTGTAAAAAAGTCTGAAGAGGGAGTCGAGAGTGCCTGTTTCAAAATCATAAATAAAATGATCGGTGTACGAATAGGGGCGTCTCGTCATATCATAATCGGACCTGGTGAGGATAAGTTTTTTATTATCTTCGGAGAGGGAGGAGACAATCAGATTGTCGTCGAACCCGGTTATAGCAGAGGTAAGCCCTGTTTTAATGTCATACGAGAGTGTTTTATATTTATTCCTGAATCCCGGGGCTCTGTCCTGGATTCCCTTGTGTCTTTTTGCTCCGTTCTCGAACTGATCAACCTCCTTGTAAACAGTATAGAAGAGTTTGGAACCGTCTTTGCTGAAGAAAAATCCGGACAGATTTTCAATTCCCTCAATCAGGGTTTGAGTGGCTCCGTTTTTCATCGAGGCGAGATGGATGGAGGAAGTTTTATTTCCGCTCGAACTGTATGCATAAGAGTCATCTTTTACCCACTCAAATCCGGACACTGAAACAGTCCGCACCTGGCTTCCGGTTTCATTCTCAAAAATCAGAATATTCCTGTCAAATGAAGCCTTCGATTTGTTTCTTTGGCTGATTGCCACAGCCGAGAACTCGCCGTTCCCCGAAATTGACACACTCTGTATCTTTGGATCGTCCAGCAGTCTTTCGAACGAAGTATAGCGGGTCGGATCTGTTGTTGGAGTTATAAGAGTACCGGGTTCTTTGGGCTGTGTAAGAGAAACTTTCAGGTCTCTGTCGCCGGGTACATTGCCAACGCTAAGTATTTTAATAACAACAAGATGTTTCCCTGCTTCGAGGTTCAGGGGAATTGTGACAGATTTTGTGATGGAAGTGTCGGGGTCTGGTGCGTCGATATTCGATTTTTTACCCTCACTTCCGAAATAAACCCGGTATGGCATTCTGGAGGTAACCTTCATATCGGTTGAAGTAAAATCGGAAACCTCGAGATAAAAGGCTGCATAATAGATTGAATTTTTGCTCTTATCAACATTTTCAAGAAAATAAGGAGTCAGCACATCCCATTTATCCCGATCTGCGAGTAACCCGATTACGGGCAATATATTGTCACCATCTGAAAATACCGATTTAATTTCGGCATTCTTTTCTGTTTGGATAACCGGTCCGGTTGTTTTAAGGGGTCCGTAAACGAGAAAACTGTTTACTTTAATATCAACCGACTGGGTTAAAATTGTGGTCACACAAAAGACCAGCGTCAGGAGCAACTTTTTAAGCATCTCTTGTCTCATAATGAATGAATAAAGGGGGTGTGTAAAAATACAAAAAAGGAAGGTTATTGTACCGGAAAAAAAGTAAAAATGCCTTATAAAATGCATCATGAAAAGTTTATTATCTAAATTATTTTTTTTCTTCTGCTTATATTAATATTTGCCTTTAAAAAAATTACGAATTTTGATACCGCTTCAAATTAAAGGTTAAACGGTACCTTTTCAACACTAACCGGCGCGAAATTGTTTTCACAAGTTATCAGATATTTTGAAATGTTCATGGCACTCTTCTACATTGGTGCAGGTGTTGTGGTATATTTGGGATACATCCCGTTATTCGAGAATCTCTCGGATTATGAGCTGTATCTTATCTCGGGCGGACTGGTCGTCTATGGAACCTTCAGGATATACAGATCGTATAAGAGGATAATGGAGAGCCGCGAGGAAAACTCAAATGAAGAAGATCAATAGAGTTCTAGTATTATTTTTGGCAACAGTTGCCTTCCTTTTCACTTCCTGTGAAAATAAAATTTCAACCGGTCAGGCTGATGAACCCACGATGGGGAAAAAGAAGATCGCCGTTGATGAAACATTCAAACCTGTCTTTGAAGAACTTGAAAAACAGTTCGAAACACTCTACCCAAATGCTTTTCTCGACATCATTTATGCACCAGAATCAAAGGTGGTCGACCTTCTTCTCCAGGATTCCGTCCAGATCATTTTTATTGCCCGGGAGTTGAACGCAAAAGAAGCCGCAATTATGGCAAAAAGGGAAGTGGTTGCACGCAACACAAAAATTGCCTATGACGGAGTTGCAGTTCTGGTGAACAAGAATAACAAGCTTGGTGTCCTGACCCACGACGATCTTATGAGAATTTTCACCGGCAAGGTTACAAAATTTGACGAGATAAAAGAAGGTCTGGCAAAAGAACCGTTTTCTCTGGTTTTCGAGAACTCACTCGCCGGAACAGTAAATTTCTTTGCTGCCAGATATGGTGAAGATTTCCGTACTGCAAAAAATGTTTATGACCTTAAAACTCCAAAAGACCTTATCAGTCATGTTTCCACGAATACAGATGCAATTGGCTTCCTGAGCTCAATTTATGTGTACGATGATGCTGACACAAACAAAACGACTTTTATAAAAGATGTTAAAGTTCTCGATCTCGAAGTGGCTGATTCTGTTAAATCAGACCAAAAAGCAGTCGGTCCGTGGCAGTACTATGTTGCCCAAAGGTACGATCCCACTGTGAACACCGAAAGAGAACCACCCCTCTATCCGCTCGTCAGAAGTCTCACTTCAGTGAACTTTGAAGGCAGGGCAGGTTTAGGACAGGGATTTACCGCCTATGTGGCAAGCGAACCGGGACAGCGGACAGTGCTCAGATTTGGTCTGGTGCCTGCACGGATGCCCGTCAGAATCTTACAAATAACAAACGAAAATATTCAAATCAAGTAAAGCCGGAATATATATGAAAAAGACAATCTTGCTTTCCCTCCTCTTTGTTGTTGGTGCATTCACAGTAAGTAATGCTCAAAATCTTAAAGATGCCCACAAATATCTGGAAAACGAAAGCTACACAAATGCACTGCTGACATACAACAAGTTGCTGGCTGAAGAACCTGGCAATATTAAGTATGGTTATTTTTTAGCACATGCCTACCAGCATATTGCAAGAAATGACAGCGCAAAAATGGTGTTGGATAAATTTACTGCGACTGCTGCCGGCGATCCTTACTACATGCTTGGAGCCGCCACCCTCGCATTCAAAGATAAGAACTTTGCTCTTGCCAAAGACCTGATTTCGCAGGCACTCGCAAAAGTTTCCACTGAGAAAAAAGGGACAACGATTTATGATGTCGAATTTCTCATTGACCTCTCTGATGCCATTTATGTTGGTGGTGCCGACAAGGATATTTGCGAACTTGGAATTGATGCCATCCTGAAAAATCTCTCAAAAGATCCAAAAAACTACGATCTCCTGATCGCAGCCGGAAAGATCTATTATACCATTCCTGACGGCACAAATGCACTTAAATTCTTCAAATCAGCACTCGATATCCAGAGTAATAAGCCTGCCGCACATGTGGGGTATGGACAGGTTTACAGACTGATCAAGCAATATGGTTCTGCCGAAATTAAATTTCAGGATGCACTGAAACTCAACCCTGACTACGCTCCTGCATATCGTGAGATTGCAGAAATGAACTACGACATGGAAGACTATGCAAAGGCAATCCAGAACTATAAAGAATATCTGCAAAAGTCGGAAAAGACACTTCCCAATCTCAGAAGATTTGCCATTATCCAGTATAACGGAAAAGATTATGTCGGGACAGTTGCAACCACCAAAGAGTTTCTTGCCAGCGATGGAAAGAATGCCGACATGTGGGTTCTTCAGGCTTATGCATACGATATGACGGGCGACTCAACAAATGCAATCGCATCATTCGATAAATATTTCTCATTCGTTGAACAGCCAAAGATCAAAGCGTATGATTACGAACTTTATGGTAAAAACCAGAAGAAAATCGGGAACGACTCGATTGCAGTTCTGAATTACATCAAAGCTGTCGATCTCGATTCCACCAAATCAACTCTTCTTGGTGATGTTGCAGCATACTATTTCAAGAAGAAAGACTGGGAATCTGCTGCAAAGAGTTATAAAAAGAAAGAACAGCTCGAACGCGGACTGGCACAGAGAGAATATTACAACCTTGGAATGGCTTACTATTTCGGGAAGAATTACGATGCCGGTATTGTGGCGTTCGACAGCCTGTTAAGCCAAAAGGCTGACTTTGCTCTCGGTTATTTTTACAAAGCATTGTGCCTCTCTCAGATAGAGACTCTTGACTCCACCAAGTTTGGAATTGCAAAACCTGTATTTGACAGTTTTATTGCAATCGCAGGTAAAACTCCGGAGAAATTCAAGACACAGCTCATTAATGCATATGATTATATGGGTTATTTTTACTTCCAAAGTCAGGATAAACCTGAATTCAAAGATACCTGGAAACAAAATTTCAGAGATTCCTACGAAAAAATTCTGGTTCTCGATCCTAACAACCAGGGAGCAAAAGACAACCTTAAGCTGGTACCTGCAGATAAAAAGTAGAGTAATTAATTAAAAAAAAGGCTGCCCGGGCGATCAGGCAGCCTTTTTTTATGTTCAGTTACGACTTTTATTTGCTTTTATCCGGGAAAGCGGGAACAGGATTCTTTTTAACCGGATTCTTTTCCAGTTCTTTCAGTATCAGTTCGATTCCCTTGTTGAGCTGTTCATCAGTTCCTGAAAATTCGAGTGCAGGGTCGTTGTCGACAACTATATCAGGATCGACACCATGCCCCTCCATAATCCATTTAGCTTCCTTCAGATCATAAGGACCAAATTCCGGTTTGTTCAGAGTGCCACCATCGACAAAGGGAAGTGAACCGGAAATTCCCACAACACCACCCCATGATCTTTTCCCAACAAGTTTGCCGAGGCCTGAAGCCCTGAAACGATAAGGGAAGATGTCGCCATCCGACGCAGAGAACTCATCCATCAGGAGAATCTTGGGTCCTACATGCATTCCGGTTGGATTGAATGTATTGATGGAATTTCTTCTGTAGTTCATCATGACCGGCATTCTGGCGAGTCTCTCAAGTATTTGAGGAGACACATTTCCGCCGCCGTTTCCTCTGTCGTCAATAATAAGGGCTTCTTTGTTTAGTTGCGGATAGTAATATTTAACAAACCAGTTCAGTCCGTTTACACCCATGTCAGGGATGTGGATGTAGCCGACTTTTCCGTCGGTGGCTTTGGTAATTTTTTGAATGTTTCCTTCAACCCAGTTGAGATAATAAAGATTCTGTTCATCTGCAACCGGAACCACGGTAACATCTCTCGAACCTTTTTCGTCAGCAGTTGTATTGACGGTAAGTACCACCTGTTTTCCTGCACGGTCGACGAGCGATTCGTAAATGTTATCCATATCCTTCACAGATTTTCCGTTCACGGCGATGATATAATCACCTTCCTTCACATTTACGCCAATTTCTGTGAGAGGGGAACGGAAGTCTTTGTCCCAGTTTTGTCCTGAAAGGATTTTCTTTACCTTCACATATCCGGAGGCATCTTTTTCGAGTTTTGCACCGAGAAGCCCCAGGGCGATTCTTGCAGCTTTGGGATAGTCACCTCCTCCGACATAGGCATGCCCGATGTTCAGTTCACCGATCATTTCACCGATGATGTAGGTCAGGTCGACTCTGTGATTTACATAGGGAAGCAGCACTTCATATTGTTTTTTTACGGCAGCCCAGTCGACACCATGCATGTTTTTCGCATAGAAAAAGTCACGCATCTGGCGCCATGACTCATTGAATATCTGTTTCCATTCAGCTTTTCTGTCGAGTGATACCTTTAGATCGGAAAGATTCAGGGCATCTTTTATTTTTACAGGAGCAGAGGGAAGAGGTATAATTCCATAAGAATTTCCGACTCTTACAAGCATCTTTTTCTCGTCGGCAGAGATTTCATATCCGGCAACCTCACCGAGATTTGTCTCTTCAAGGTCTTTCAGGCTATAGGAGTAGAGGTTGAATTTGTCCTCTCTTGCTCCTCTCCTGTAGTAGAAAATTTTATCAGCAGTTGTCGAGAGGTTCCCGTAACTTCCTGCCGGTGCCGGTATTTCTGCCACCCTGTTCAGGATTCCGTCAATATCGATAACGAGCTTCTTCGATCCTTCTTTTGAGTCCTTTGTCTCTTTCGACTCTTTGGTATCTTTCTCTTCCTTCTTCTCAGGAGCGGGTTTGTCTTCTTTTACAGTGACTTCATCACTTTTTGGTTCGAATGGTGATTTGGTCGAATTCTGAAGTGTAATCAGATACAGCTTTGTCATGTCAGAATAGATGTGGTTCCATTCAGTCCAGCCATAGGTCGGGTTGAATGTCCTTTCCGATGTAAAGAAGAGATATTTGCCATCTTTTGAGAAAACAGGCTGCCCGACATCAAAAAATCCGTCGGTTACAGGAGAAGCTTTTTTATCATCAAGCGAATAGATATATATTCTGGATGATACATTGTCTTCTGCCTTATTGTAGGCAATGTAACGGCTGTCATGAGACCAGTCGTAGGCAAACACAGGTGAAACATCCGATTTGTCGACCTGAGTAATCGTCTTTGAGTCGATATCAACATAGTTTAATGTATAATTCTGGTCAGCGAAGATCAGTTTTTTACTGTCGGGTGACCATTGAATAGAGAATTTATAAGCATTTCCGCCTTTGGTAATCTGAATTTCCTCACCTTTACCGTCCTGAGGAGTAATATAAATTTCATCCTCTCCACTTTTGTCGGAGATAAAGGCAATGAATTTACCGTCAGGTGACCACTTGGGAAAGCGTTCATGGATTCCTGAGGTGGCGGTCAGATTTCTGGTGGCGCCGTTCTTTGCGGGAACGGTAAAAATATCACCTCTGGCGCTTAAAAGAGCCCTGTTTCCGTCGGGTGAAATTTCAAATGAAGCAATACTACGGCTTACATCAACAATTCCGTCTCTGCCTGTGGCAAAGTCATCACTGATCCGGATATCGACTTTTGAATATTTGTCATTTGAAATATCGAGTTTATAGATGTATCCTGCATTTTCGAAGACAATGTAATTTCCACCGATCGAGGGGAATTTTACATCGAAATCGGTAAAATTTGTAATCTGTTTCTCCTGCTTTGTTGCAAGATCGATTGAATAGAGATTCATGGTTCCGGTTCTGTCGGAGGCGAAATATATTTTGTTGCCTGCCCACATCGGGAAAATGTCCTGAGCAGGATTCTCCTGAACTCTGGTGGTTTTCTTTGAATCAAAATCATAAATCCAGAGATCGTCCGCCTGTCCGCCACGATAGCGTTTCCAGGTTCTGAACTCCCTGAAGACTCTGTTGTAAACAAGTTTTTTTCCATCAGGTGAGAATGTGCCAAAACCGCCTCTTGGGAGGGGAAGCTGTTCAGCGAGACCACCCTTTACATTTGCGAAATAGAGCTGTCCCTTCCAGTCGTTTGGTTCTGTCCATCTGCTGCGGAACATTACGGTTTCGTTGTCACGCCAAGCCATCACAATGTTGTTTGGTCCCATTCTGTCAGACAGATCGTCTCTGCCAAGGGTTGCCGTGTAAGTCAGCCTTTTTGGGACGCCACCTGTGGAGGGTATCAGATACACTTCTGTATTTCCATCATACTGCCCCGTGAAAGCTATATGCTTGCCGTCCGGGGAGTATTTGGCGAACATTTCAATTCCCGTGTGATTGGTGATCTTCCGGGCAGTACCGCCGGTTGCATTCACAACATACAGATCACCTGCATAAGTAAAAACAATCTGATCACCGTTGATATTTGGAAATCGAAGGAGCCGGGATTCCTGTGCCTGCAGTTCGACAACTGCCAATAGCAGAGAAATAAACATGATTATTCGAGTCATAGTACCTTGCTGTTTTTGTTAATGGAAAAATGGATTTGAATATTATTCAAAAAAAATTGATAACTCAACCGTTTTTTGATGGAGGGTTATTGAACGGGGGGAACGGCAGATCTGTTACAGAAACTGTAAATCAAGGCATAACTCCCCCCTGATGCCGAAATTAACAGGCCTCAGAATTCATTCAAACTGTTTCAAGTATCTAAAGACCACAAAAGTGTGAATCAGTTCATGCAGAAGCCGATACTTTCGACGCTATCTCTTTTTGTTTAAGAATTGTAAAATTTGTGAGGATTTCCGAAAATCTGTGATTCGAAATCCCGTTCATTTCCGCTGTTTTTCTTAACCAGTCCACCTCGGGTCGGGAAAGGTCGTTATCGGAGAATGCAAGATTCAATGCCTCATCGATGAACACTTCTGTAATCGCGGCAGAACTGAACGAAAGCGGATTATCGCTTATATTCTCATTTATCATTAAATTTTTGATTACTTCTTCATAGAAATCTTTGCTGAATCCAAGTTTCGTGGCAACATTTCTAATAATATCTTTTTCCTTGTCTATTAAACTGTTGTCGATTCTCGCGACAATTAACAGTCCCTTTAAGTAATTGCTTTTGTCAAGTTGTGTAAGCATGTTTCGATCTCCCATCTCCCATTATTCGGGAAAAACTGTCATCTAACATACTTAAATAAGGGATAAAATTCAAGGGAATTCGGAAAACTTCGTCAATTCTGCTGCCTGATTATTCGATTCATTTAATTAAATTATCCACCTGATTTATTTAAAATTAACCAGGAATCATCGAAATTGGCAAAATATTTCTCAAGAATCATCTTATTGCTTTTGATTCTCTCCTCTACCATGTTTTCTCAGGCTGACTGGAAAACAGAATTTGAAAAATCTGACTTTAAAGCCACTTCAACTTATGAAGAAACAGACAGGTTTTTCACCCGTCTCGCCACAACCAGCGACGCTGTCAGGTATGAAACCATAGGCACATCACCCCAGGGAAGGGAAATTAAAGTGTTTATCGTTTCAAAGGAGAAGGCTTTTACTCCTGAGGCAGCGAAGAAAACGGGCAAGCCTGTGCTGCTGGTACTGAATGGTATCCACTCCGGTGAGATAGAGGGAAAAGATGCTTCGATGCTGTTCCTTCGTGAAATGCTTGTTGAGGGAAAGCATCAGGAGGTGTTCGAAAATGTGATTTTACTGGTTATCCCGATATTTAGTGTGGACGGCCATGAGAGAAGTTCCGCCTGGAACAGAATAAATCAAAACGGTCCGACAAACATGGGATGGCGAACCACCGCTCAAAATATAAACTTGAATCGTGACTGGATGAAAGCTGATGCTCCGGAAATGCGTGCGATGCTGAGATTGTTCTCGGCATGGATGCCCGATTTCACGATTGATAACCATACAACCGACGGAGCCGACTATCAGTATACTGTCACCTACGGACTCGAACGCCATGGCAATATTGCACCAAATCTGGCAAAGCTTTCTGAAAAAGTCTTCCTGCCGTTTCTTATTGAAAATGTTGAGTCTGCCGGATGGCTTGTGGCTCCTTATGTTTATTTTAAGGACAATAATGTTGAGAAGGGGATGCTCGACTGGGCTTCAACTCCCAGATTCTCCGGTGGATATACTGCAGCACAAAACAGGATCTCGCTGCTGGTTGAAACTCATATGATGAAACCATACAAGGATCGTGTTTTCGCCACGAAATCAGTTCTAGAGGCAACAGCAAAATTTCTTGTATTAAATGGTAAAATAATCAGAGAAGAAAATAACAAAGCTGACAACAACATGAAACAGTTCGTCGGAAACGGTGCGAAATGGCTTCCAATCAAGTTTTCTACAACAGAAACTGCAGGCAGCAGCATTTTATTCAAAGGAATTGAAGCTGTTCTTGAAACGAGTACAGTCTCCGGCACTGAAAAAATCGTTTATACCGGCAGGAAATTTGAAAAGGAAATACCGGTGTTCGATAATGTGGTCGCCTCAGATTCGATAAGGGTTCCGACGGGTTACATAATTCCCGCCGAGTATTCGTCACTTGTGACTATACTGGAGCTTCACGGAATCAAGGTGGAGCAACTTAAATCTCCAAAGAAATTCCTTGTTGAGAGGCTAAAATTCAATGATTTTTCATTTGCCAAATCACCTTATGAGGGGCGTTTCAGGGTAACTTCCGGATATGATCTTTCGAAATCAGAAGAAGTGGTTCCTTCCGGGTCGTTTTTTGTTTCCTGCGATCAGAGGACACTTAAAGTTATCAACCTGCTGCTTGAACCCCGTTCCGAGGATTCCTTTCTATCATGGGGATTTTTTAATCAGATTTTTGAAATGAAGGAGTATTTCGAGGATTATGTTATGGAAAAAGTGGCTCTCGAAATGCTCGCAGCCAACCCTGGCTTAAAAAAGGAATTCGAAGAAAAACTTGCATCAGATGAAAAATTCAGGAATGATCCCGATGCAAGACTTTCGTTTTTCTATAAAAAGTCACCTTATTTTGATAAAAACTACTGTGTATATCCAATTTTAAGGGTAGTCGAATGAAAAAGTTTGATATTTCTTTCAAGTGGTTTCTTCCTGTATTCCTGTTTCTTTCAGGTATTGCATTTTCCCAACCGGAAGTTCCCGTAAATGAATTTGGATTAAAGGTCGTTAATTCCAAATCCCTTTATTTGGCTCAGGTCGCCGTCAATGTTGAGAACACATTGCTCAACCTTGAAGGATTAGCACCAAATCTTCGCAAAGATGTGAAGTACGCAACTACAGATAATGTCACAAAACAGGTGCTTTACACGACTCCGGGAGTTTTTTTAAGGAAACCTGCTGCCGAAGCATTAAAAAAGATCGCTGAAGAACTTGCTTTGAATGGTATCGGGCTTGTTGTTTATGATGCATACAGACCCTACAGTATCACAAAAAAAATCTGGGAATTTGTCCTTGATGAGGATTTTGCCGCGAGTCCCAAAACCGGCAGTCGTCACAACAGGGGGTGCGCGATTGATATCGGTTTATACGACATCGTTTCGGGTGAACTGCTCGAAATGCCGACTGTTTTCGATGATTTTACAGAAAAGGCGAGCCACAAGTATATGAAAATATCACCTCAGCAGAGGATAAACCGCGCTCTTTTGAGGACTGTCATGGAAAAACACGGGTTTAAAGCTCTCGAGAGTGAATGGTGGCATTATGATTATTCAAGCTGGCAGAGTTTTGACCTGATGGACATCAGTTTTGAAGATCTGAAATAGGGGATAAGGATTAGGACTGTTATATATTTGGTGGATTGGGAAATAATGTTTATATTTGAAGACTAAATTATAACAGTTACGGTACAGGAAATATAAATAAGATTTTTGATCGCGGGGTGGAGCAATTGGTAGCTCGTCGGGCTCATAACCCGAAGGTTGTCGGTTCAAGTCCGGCCCCCGCTACAAGAAAAAAAGCCTGAGAAGAAATTCTTGGGCTTTTTTGTTTTAAATGCTCCACTTCGGTTATTTTTGACAATGATGATTTATTTTTTCTCACAGTATCGCTGAGCCGATGAACCGGATAGAAGGCAGTCTTACTCTCATTAGACCCGACCTCTCTGTTGCTGCGGGAATCTGTGTTGTGACAGGTCAACTTCTTGCTCTTGGAGCCCCTGCATCATTCCTGCAAACCATTACCGGGTTCTTCGCAGTCGCCCTGATCTCAGGTGCCATTCTGGCAATCAACGACTATTTCGATGTCGAGTCAGACATCATTAATGCTCCCCATCGCCCGATCCCTTCAGGGATGATCTCAAAATCAGAAGCTCTTGTACTTTTTATCGTTTTGCTTTCTGTTGGATTGTTCCTGAGTTACCTCTTAAATATTATTGCATTCACGGCAGGGATTGTTCTGGCGATCACTGGTTTTTTATACAACTGGAGACTGAAGCGAACGGGATTCCCCGGAAATCTTATGGTAAGCTTTTCCGTCGGGATGACTTTTGTATTTGGCGGAATTTCGGTTGGACTTCCTTTTGAGAAAACGGTTTTATTTTTTGGATTGCTTGCTGCCATGCTGGATTTGGGGGAGGAAATATCTGCCGATGCGATGGATTTGGAAGGCGATAAAAAAATTCAATCCAAATCTCTTGCTATCAAATTCGGACGAACCCGGGCATTAAAGATCAGCAGCTACATATTTGGTTTTGTTATACTTCTGACCGTTATCCCGTTTGTTTTGGGCTGGTTTAAGATTCCCTTCCTGATTCCTTTTCTCGTTATGGACGGGGTAATAATCCTTTCTGTGTTCCGGCTTCTTCAATCAGAAGGTGACGAGGGAAGGGTGTATATTAAATGGATATACCGGAGTTCCACAGCAGCAATTCTTGTTTTTCTCGTGATGCGACTTGCAGGAGTTTAGTAATTGATTTGTTTTGTTTCATTCGATCATTGGAGGTAAAAGTGAATATTAACGATATACTGGCTTTTTTGAAAGACCTTTCAGCGAATAATTCAAAAGAGTGGATGGACAAAGAGAAGAGCAGATACCTCGCTGTCAGAGATTTCTGGATGGATCAGGTGGCTGAAATGCTCGACAGACTCTCGATTTACGACGAGCTACTGCACGGGATACAACCGAAGGACACAGTCCACAGAATCTACAACAACCGGAGATTTCAGCCCGACAAACCGGTCTATAAAGACAATTTCACTTTCACACCGTATCTGAAGATTGCTCATGCATCATTTCATCTTTCCATCAGTCCCGGCAGGTCGTTTGTTGGTGGGGGACTATACCGTCCACCTGCTGACCTGCTCGCAAATGTGAGAAGATTCGTGGCACAAAACGGCAAGGAACTTCAAGAAATTGTGACTGAAAACCGTTTTGTCAATTTCTATGGATGCCTCGATTCAAGCGAAGAAACTCTCAGGACTGCTCCCAAAGGATTCCCAAAAGATCATGAATACATCGAATTTCTTAAGATGAAAAGTTTTATTTCGCTTAAAACGCTTTCAACT
The DNA here is from genome assembly GCA_020161395.1 of Bacteroidota bacterium. Lineage (NCBI taxonomy): Bacteria > Pseudomonadati > Bacteroidota > Bacteroidota bacterium. Next base: position 76,903 of record JAIUOE010000005.1, on the reverse strand, counting down.
AATGAGGTTACGGCAGGTGGGCTGATCGATCTGGTTGAAGAATCATATCTGGCAAATAAACCCCTTATAGATTATCTGAATGAGGCATTAAGCGACGAGGGCATAAACAGAACCGTCTGAAAGGCAATTCACCCGTTCAAACTATTCAGGACTCATGCTCTTTGGATAGTTGTAACTTAGCAGACTGAAATCGTAATTTATATTACCGCCATTAAAATTTGGCAAGTCTTTGCGATTTTTACTACAAACGAAAAAAGTTATCTCCTTTTATTTGTCACTTTCCTCAGGAAATTCATGCGAACAATAATTTATTCGAAATATGGTCCCCCCTCGGTACTTCAACTTAAGGAACAGGAAAAACCCTCCCCCAACGACAACGAGATTTTAGTTAAGATAATGGCTACAACGGTTGCCACGGCTGACATTAGAATCAGAAAAGCAGACCCGTGGGTAGCAAGATTAGTGTATGGTCTTTCCGCTCCAAAAAAGCAAATCCTGGGCATTGAGTTTTCAGGAATTGTTGAGGAGACGGGTAAAAATGTTACTCTGTTCAAAAAAGATGACGAGATTTTCGGATCAGCGGGATTTGATTTCGGTACTTACGCTGAATACCGCTGCTTCCCTGAAAACGCAATTATATCCCATAAACCAAAGAATATTTCATTTGAAGAGGCTGCAACCATTGCATTTGGCGGACTGACCAGTCTTTACTTCCTGCAAAAAGGAAATATAAAAAAGGGGGATAAAGTGTTGATCCATGGTGCTTCGGGGAGTCTTGGTACGGCGGCGGTTCAAATAGCGAACGATTTGGGTGCGGAAGTGACGGCTGTATGCAGCGGTTCCAATTCCGACCTGGTCAGATCGCTGGGAGCACACTTCACAGTGGATTATACAAAAGAGGATTTTACGAAGAATGGTAAAAAATATGATGTTATTTATTGTACAGTCGGGAAAAGCCCGTTTAGGGGATGTGTAAAATCATTGAAAGACGGCGGGCGATATTTGCGAGCGGTTCATCATAGTCCCGTGGATTTTTTCAGGGGATTGTGGACGAACCTGACAACAAAGGTGAAAGTGACCGGGGGTATTGTAAAGGAGACCACGGAGAATCTAAACTTTCTGGCAACACAGATTGCAAATGGAAAGTATCGACCGGTAATCGACAGAATTTATCCGCTTGAGGAAACTGCAGCGGCCCACGAATATGCGGAAAAAGGACACAAAAAAGGGAATGTAGTCATCAAAATTTTGCAGTGATGAAAAACATTACTCCACCTGTTTACTTTAATAAAATCCCATTATTAAAAAATAATATATTTTTCAAAATTTTATTTGGTAGTAATGTGAAAAAAAACTAATTTCGACCGTTACTTTAATAATAGTTTTCTTCGACTCAGGTCCAAAAACCTCCCAATTATATCAATCTCTGATATAACAAAAAAATACACAATTTGCTGACGGCACAGCGAGCGACTATCGTCACTCACCGAGTTTTGCCTGCCGTCGGGATGTATTGTCTGAAATTACCTGAATTGTCAATTGATTTCAAGACCAATATTTTTTAATATACTGTGGAGCCCAGAAACCACATTAAAAAACGGGGCGTCACCGAAAAGCCTGACGAGTAGGAGAAACAAAAGGTATAATTATGACAGAACAGAAACCAGTTCAATCAAAGGTAACCATGATCCTCGTTTGTCTTTTTCTCGGAGGACTTGGTATTCATCGTCTTATGATGGGCTATTCCAACTGGTGGTTGCAGTTAATCACGCTTGGTGGTTGCGGTATTTGGTCACTGATAGATCTTATTCAGATCATCACCGGCAGCATGAAAATGGCTGACGGAAGAGACCTCGTATAATTCAGGGGGCTGGAATTTATTTCCAGCCCGTTTTTTTAACTTCAGGATATTTTAGCTGTTTAGTTGCCGGTTGATCTTCTCAAAGTGAATGAGAATTTACTTCCTGCACCCTCCTTGCTTTCAACCCGGATAGTTCCTCCATTTTTTTCAACGAATTCCTTACAAAGGAGCAATCCCAGACCTGTTCCTGCTTCACCGTCTGTCCCTTTTGAACCGGTTTTTTCTCCCGGATGGAAAAGTTTTGCCAATCTTTCACTGTCCATTCCGACTCCTGTATCTCTCACAGATACTTCAACCATAGTATCATCCAGAGCCTCGATGTCAAAACAGATATATCCACCCCTTTTTGAGAATTTGATTGCATTAGTCAGCAGATTCAGTATGACGGAATTAATCATGTTTTTATCAGCGATTACATTCACAGGATCAGTAAATTTGTTGACAATCTGAACTTCCTTTTGTGATGCTCTTTCTGCCAGAGATTCGATATTACTTTCAATAATCGAGTTCAGACTGAACACAGTCCGGTCGAAAGGCATTGAACCCTTTTGCATTTGAGACCATTCGAGCAGATTTTTTAGGAGCTCAAAAATATTTTGCGCATTATTGTGGACACTTTTGCTGAACTTGAGGAGTACATCTTTCTCCATCTCCGCTGCGTCATCAGCGAGTATCTCGGTCAATCCCAATAATCCAAGAAACGGACTTCTGAGATCATGGGCTATTATCGAGAAAAACTTTTCTTTCTCTTTCACAAACCGTTCAAGCTCTTCATTCTTTTTGTTGAGAGCGTCTTCCCATTTTTTTCTTTCCGTAATATCCTGAAATATTGTGGCAAAACCACTCGAGTCTGTTTTATATACAGAAATTGAAAAGTATTTATTGAGAGGGGGGTACGAGGTTTCGAAGACAACCGGCTCACCTGTTGCAACTGTTTTAGTGTAAATATCCAGGAATGGAGGGTCGGCTATGCCATACGCCTCACGACTCGTTTTATTCAGGATGCTCTCCTTCTTCAAACCAAGTATTTTCTCGAAAGAAGGATTTACATCAAGTATCCTGTAATCGTATGGAGTTGATGATTCATCATAGATTAATTCATGTACTGCAGACCCTTCGATCATATTTTCGAACAGTGACCTGAATTTCTCTTCACTTGAAATGAGCGCTGACTCAAACTTTTTTTGCTCTGAAATATCGAACATGATACCGTTCCAGTATGAATCACCGTTCGGCAAAATGGTTGGGATGGACTCAATTCGGACCCATTTCATCTCACCCTCGATCTTACACCTCCCCTCCCAGCGGAAAGGTTTTTTATTCAGCCAGGCTTGTCTGTTTGCTTCATCAAGAGAAGGGCGGTCATCGGGGTGTACTTTGTCCATCACAACCTCAGGATTCGAAAGAAGTTCTTCCTTCCTTATCTGAAGCATTTCGCAGTATTTGCTGCTCCCGTACACGAAACTCATTTCACCGGCGGCAGTAATAAGGAAAATATAGATTCCCGCCGGTATACGGTGAAGTATCTCGGAGTACTCGGCAGTAGTGATATATATATTCTCTTCCAGATCTGTTATCCCTGATAAAGCGGCTTCACCGGATCTCTTTTTTTCGGCGGTTTTTAACCTGTCGACCTCTTCCTTAAGTCCACTGATCAGTTTGATCAGATCATTTTTAGACATGTCATTATAATCTACCATTTAAGTGATCTCCTGACTGGCGAATGAGAGGATGTTATCATTTTTCGTTATTGATTATGACTTCAACATGAACAGAGTACTTATTAATTTTTAAATAGAATGAAAAATACAAAAATAATTCTCAAAAAGAAAGGGGGTTTAACTTTTTGTATAACGAGGACCGATTTGGAACCAAAAACAAAAAAATCACTGCTTAATTCTTTGTCTAATTTATTATTTTAGGACAGGAAAGTTGGCAAACTTCAAAAAAAAATATTGACAGTTTGCCTGACACAGTTGCTTCGTTTTTCATTTTTAAACTTAAAACTGCGATATTGATGATAAAACCTGAGATGCATCCCCGGGAAGCGGAAAGATTAAAAGAACTTGAAGAATTTTCAATTCTTGATACGATGCCTGAAGTGGAATATGATGATATAACCGAACTCGCATCGTTCATCTGTGGAACACCAATTTCTCTGGTGAATCTGATAGATTCAAACCGTCAATGGTTTAAATCTCATTTCGGAATTCCATTTACTGAAGCTCCGAGAGAGTTGGGGATGTGTTCCCACGCGATTAACCATCCCGGATCGATTTTTATTGTACCTGATGCAAGACTGGACGAAAGATTTCACGACAACCCAAATGTACTTGCAAACCCGCCGATACTCTTCTATGCAGGAGTACCATTGGTTACAGCGAGCGGGCTGCCAATGGGTACGCTATGTGTTATCGACCATGAGCCGAGAGTGATAAGTGAACAAAATGTCAGGGCTCTTATTATTCTTGCAAAACAGGTTGTTAAGCTCTTTGAACTGCGGAAGAACAAAAAAGCACTCGATTTGACAATTGACGATCTGGAGGAGAGAAATTCCGAACTGGAGAAATTCGCATTCGTTGCAGCACACGACATAAAATCGCCTCTTGGCAGTATGTCGGCACTCTCACAGATGTTACTCGAGGAATACAGTGAAAGAGTGGATAATGATGCCAAAGAGATGCTGCAGGCAATCCGATGGTCGGCAGACAAACTTCGAAGTCTGGTAGATGGCATTCTCGAACACAGCAGATCTCAGGGGTTTGCCAAAATGTCAAAGGAAAATCTAAACCTCGACCACTTCCTCAAAGAGACACTTGCCCTTATACCGGCGGCAAAAGAGACAGACCTGATTCTGCCCGAAGCCGGAAAGGAGATTGTAGTTAACAAAACCGGATTGCAGCAGGTATTGCTAAATCTGATTTCGAACGGAATAAAATATAACGACAGCGACCGGGTTCAGATGGAAATCGGGTTCAGTGAATCGGAAAGATTTTACCACTTTTTTGTCTCAGATAACGGGAGAGGTATTTCTCCTCAGTTTAAGGATAAAATCTTTGAGATTTTTACGGTTTTATCAACTCGTGACCGCTTTGGAGGAAGAGGAAACGGGATCGGACTCGCCACGGTGAAAAAACTGGTTGAAGGGATGGGTGGCGTTATTACAGTGGATTCAGAACCCGGCAGAGGGACCAGATTCGATTTTACGGTTTCCAAATAAATGGCAAATAGGAATGCTGCTTTAATCCTGTTTTTGCTGTTTTGAAGTTTTTAGATAAGTTACTTGTTGTTGTGAGAATATTTTGAATCGAGAAAAAAATGGCTGCCGTTGAATTAAAATCTGAATCTGAAAAAAGAGTAAATATGCTGGAGGAATTGCTCGAACGAATTAGTGACGGAGTGGTTGCGTTCGACGAGAAGTTTAACTACATATATGTAAATGATCATGCCAGCACGATGTTGGGTAGGGAGTCCAAATACCTTGTCGGGAAAAACTACTGGGAAGAGTACCCTGAGGCAAAAGGGACGAAGTTTGCAGATGCATATATTGAAGCTTTTCAAACACAAAAACCGATTTTCATCGAGGAATATTACCCCCCATGGGACAGATGGTTCGCCAACAGAATCTACCCCTCACCAAACGGGATTTCCATTATTTTTCAGGAGATAACCGAACAGAAAGTCTCGGAAAGACTCCTGGTAGAGAGCGAACTCAAATACCGGAGGATAACAGAAAACATTTCCGAAATGATCTGGACCTCAGACCTCGACAGGAATCTTACATTCGTAAGTCCGTCTGTTGAAAAGATATTTGGATATACGACCGCAGAGTTCTCAGAACTTCGACAGAAAGATTTTCTGACCACGGAATCTCTTCAGGCCATATCGGAGACCGTTCTTGAGCAATCGAATCTCATCGAAACCGGTCAGCCAACAGGAGACAAAATATGGTGTCATGAATTGAGCGCTTTCCGAAAAGACGGATCCCCTTTCTGGATTCTTTCAAAATCGAAATTCATGTTCGATGATGACGGAGTTGTAACCGGGTATTTCGGGGTGGTTGCGGACATAACACAGTTGAAAAATGCAGAATTTGAGATTAAGGAAAAAGAGCAGCTTTCTAAACTTATAATGGAGAATCTCCCAATCGGACTTTCAGTCAACTCGGTATTCCCTGATGTGAAATTTCATTTTATGAATGATTTATTCACAAAATATTATTGCACTACCAGGGAGGAATTAACAGATCCTGACGCATTTTGGGAGGCAGTATATGAAGATCCTGAATTCAGAGCGGATATAAAGAAAAGAGTGTTGGAGGATATTGCTTCGGGTGAACAATCGAGGATGCGATGGGAGAATGTTCCAATCTCGAGAGGTGGAGAGATAATGAGGTACATTACTGCTACCAGTATTCCGTTGCCTGAATCCAATTTACTGATTTCCACAATTGTGGATGTTACGGAGGAAGTTCTCGCCGGGCTTGCGCTGAAGGAGAGTGAGGAGAGATACAAAAATATTTTAAATGTTGCTCCGGTTGGTATTATTGTTCAACAATGGGGAAATATTGTTTATCTAAATCCCTCGGCTCTTCATTTATTGGGTGCCAGTTCCTACTATCAGTTGCTTGGTAAAGAAATTGAGGGATTTATTCACCCCGACTTCAGAACACAATCCCAGGAAAGGACTGACCGGCTGATCCAGGGTTCATTGGAACATTTTCCAATCGAAGAGGTCTATCTCAGGCTTGACGGAACCGAAATCGATGTGGAAATTATTGAGACCCCTGTTTCATTCAATGAAATGCCGGCGATTCAAATCATAATCACCGATATTACTGAAAAAAAGCAAACCCGTGAAGAGCTCCTCAGGCTTAACACCGAACTGGAAAAAAGAGTTGAGGAGAGAACCGAGCAGCTCCTCGCTGCCAACAAGGAACTGGAGGCATTCAGTTATTCCGTCTCACATGATTTGCGGGCACCGCTTCGGGCGGTAAATGGATTCACCTCAATGCTTGAAGAGGACTATGGTGACAAGCTTGACGAAGAGGGAAGAAGAATTTGCTCGATTATCAAGGAGAATTCCACAAAGATGGGGCAACTTATCGACGACCTGCTTAGTTTCTCCCGACTCGCAAGAAAAGATATAATCAGGTCACCCATCGACATGAACGCTTTATTTGACGCAACCTTTATGGAGATTACAACCGGATCATATCGTGATAAAATCACATTTAACAGGCAGGAGCTTGAAAAATGTTATGGAGATGCCACGATGATCCGGCAGGTTGTTTACAACCTCGTTTCGAATGCCGTGAAGTTTTCTTCCAGGGTTCCGCAACCCGAAATAACTGTTTCCTGTAAATCTGTCGCAAACAAAATAATTTATTCAATCTCTGACAATGGAGCAGGATTCGACATGAAATATAAAGACAAACTTTTTGGAGTGTTTCAGAGGCTTCACGGGATGAATCAATTTGAGGGTACCGGTGTCGGACTGGCGATTGTTCAGAGGATCGTTATGAAACATGGTGGAACAGTGGAGGCTGAAGGAGTGGTCGACAAAGGTGCCACTTTCAGATTTTCTCTCCCTGCATCCGAAAATTAATGTAAGATCATTGTAGCCCGTGACAACAGCATTTAATTAACCATTCAGTGAGTTGAAAGATGATTGCCAACATAATCGGTATTACCGGCACACTATGCGGCACTATCGGAATATTTTTCGGATTTTACTTCATAACCTCAAACAATGCCGTTTTGGCACTTAAAACGGTAACCATTACCACAGTTGGAATTGTCGGTGTTCTTGCATTCATACGACATGTAATTTTTCACAAGTCAGATGCAAAAAGGATGGGGTGGGAAACCGACCGTCCGGACTGGATGTTTGAAGTTGGATTTGCAAATCTTGCATTTGGAATTGCGGGATTTGTCGCCGTATTTCCTGACAGAGGGATGGTTGCACAGGCAGTTGTGATACTCGGATATGCTCTCTATCTTTTTCAGGCGGGTATCCTTCACGGATACCGTTTCTTCACTTCTGAGAATAGATCGGTTGGCAGACTGGTTCGTTTCTCCCTGTCGACTATTCTCTATGCAATCATGATGTCATATTTCGCATTAAATGCGTTATTGTGATGATTTCACAAACTTAAAGGTGCCGGTTCCTTTCTCCGTGACAATCACCCCAATCCAGACTCCATCGGACAGAGAAGAGATATCGAGAGAACCGTTGTAAAATGATCTGAGAACCTTCTCGCCGGTCACTGAGTAGATATTTACCTCTGCAGGTTCCTTCGACTCACCCAATCCTTTGATGAAAAGTGTGCTGCCTGTCGGAACCGGGAATACCCCGACTTCTTCTTTTTTTGAAAATGAGTTTTCCTTAATCGATGTGGCGGGGTTAACCACCACTTTCAGTCTCTTCCAAATATCGTTATTATAAAATGTTGGCACTTCAACCCCTGAACCGGGAGCGTCTCCCATCCTGATCATTACAAGCCTGTCACCGGGTACTACATTTACAAGTTGTCCGTTTTTGCCTATGGCGGCAATCATGTCAGCAGGGGCATCCGGTGCAAAAGCACCGGGAAAGACAAACTGAGTCTGAGGTAACATAAATGATTCTTTTCCATTCAGCCACCACAGATAACCGTAGGAGAGGTTAAGGTTTTGTGAGGTGTTTACCATCTCCCTGTAATATGTTGTGTCTGTGACCACTGATGTCGAGTTCCACTTCCCCTTGTTAAGCATTAACAGACCGAACCGTGCCATGCTTCTCGCGTTGCTGTAGAAGACATTATTGTAGCCGTTTTTCAGATAGAGCCCGTTAATACCTGTAGAAGGACGGAGTTTTTGCTGGAAAAACTGGTTCATGTTCAGTCCGGTGGCACTCTCAATCACATTATCAAGGAGAGTGTAGGGGGCGTTGTGATATGCCCACCTGGTGCCCGGTTCAGCTTTATAAATGAGGCAGGCGGGAAGTGTACAGTAGGGATCGGAAACTCCGTCATCAAGTCCGGTAGTCATGGTCAACTGATGGATTAATTTTATTCTGCCCTCTTGTGAGGGTGAAAGGGAAGACCAGCCCTGTGAAAGATATTTGGAAGTGGAGTCATCGAGATTAATTTTCCCTTCCTGTTTTGCAATTCCGACCAGAACTGCAGTTAATGATTTTCCCGCAGATGCCCAATACCATACACTGTCTTTCGTGAAGGAACCAAAATATTTTTCGATGGCAATTTTCCCGTCCTTCAATACCAAAAATGCCTTTGTATTGGTGGAAGAGAGGAAAGCGTATAAAGAGTCGGTTTTTGTTAAATCCCAGCCAAGAGATGCAGGGGATACTGTCTCCCACTCACTTCCGGTGAGGGGAGGAAAATAGAGATTCTGTGCCTGGGAAATCCCAAGCAACAGAATCTGCAGAAAAATTAATATTCGCAAAGTTATTCCTGTTTTTTCTGACTCATAGACAATGTTCAAAAAAAAGAAGTTTAACCATCAGTTATTATTTAACCAGTTTAAGTTCTGCTGAAAGCCTGATATCGGCTGAAGATGCTCCAATCATGATATCGAACGCACCCGGTTCTGCCACCCATTCCAGATTTTCATTATAAAAGGAGAGCTTTTCCTTATCGATGACAAAACTCACCTTTTTCGATTCACCGGGTTTCAGATAAATTTTTGCGAAGTCCTTTAATTCTTTTACGGGTCTTACCAGTGAAGCTACCCTGTCGCGAATGTATAGCTGGACAATTTCCTCACCTGGATAGTCGCCTGTATTTGTCACCGTACATGTGAATTCAACTTTACCATCCGCTTTCATCTCAACTTTTGAAGTATTTAATCCATCATACTTAAAAGTGGTGTAGCTGAGTCCGTATCCAAACGGGTATTCAGGGCTTTGTTTTAAGTCTGTGTATCCCGTTCTGTAATCCTTCGAAGGGATGTCGGTCATTGAGGGTCTTCCCGTATTGAAGTGGTCATAGTAGATAGGTACCTGACCGACAGTTCTGGGGAAAGAAACTGTCAGTTTTGCGGAAGGATTATACGCGCCATAGAGTACATCAGCGATTGCGTTTCCGGCTTCACTTCCCAAAAACCATGTATAAAAAATTGCGTCAGCCTTTTTCGCTATTTTTTCAAAAACCAGAGGTCGCCCTGCATTAATCAATACAACCACAGGCTTGCCGAGTGCAAAAACAGCTTCAGCGAGTTCTTCCTGAACGCCGGGAATTGTGATATCAGATCTGCTTTGAGCCTCCCCGCTCATATCACGGCTCTCTCCGAGAGTAAGAATTACAACATCAGCTTTCTTTGCTGTTTCGATGGCTTCCCGAAATCCTTTTTTCTCAAGTGATTTTACTCCACAACCTTCAGCGTGGAGGACATTTCCTTTTCCTAGAAGATTTTCGAGTCCTTCGAATTGTGAGACCACATCGCTGTTGTCATCCCAGCCAACAGACCATCCACCGAGCATGTCGGTTTCAGATTTGGCAAGGGGTCCAATAAGTGCAACCTTTTTATTCCTCGAAAGAGGCAGAGTTTTATGTTCGTTTTTCATAAGGACGATGCTTTTTTTAGCCATATCCCGGGCTGCCTTTCTGTTTTCGGGGTCAGAAAGGGCTTTGATTTCTCTTTCTTCGTTCGTAAAACGGTACGGATCATCAAACAAACCGAGTTCGAATTTTTTCCGCAAGACTCTTCTTACTGCATCGTCAACTATTGAGAGAGGTACATCCCCGTTTTTCACAAGTTCTGCCAGGAGATCCCTGTAAGAGTAAGTTTCCATGTCCATATCATTTCCGGCGAGTATGGCTTTTTTCGCAGCATCGTATTTGTCGAGAGCAAATCCATGCGGGATCATTTCGCCGATTGAGTTCCAGTCACTGACAACAAAACCGTTAAATCCCCATTCACCCTTAAGAATTTTTCTTTGCAGGAAAGCACTTCCCGTTGCGGGAACTCCGTTCAAATCATTAAAACTGTTCATGAAGGTGGCGGCACCGGCATCAGTGGCAGCCTTAAACGGAGGAAGATAAGTCTGACGAAGTGTTCTTTCACTCATATCTGTTGAATTGTAATCCCTTCCCCCGACTGCTGCACCGTATGCTGCAAAATGCTTCACACATGCCATCACAGCATCGAGACTTCCAAGACCCTTTCCCTGAAATCCAATCACTCTTGCTGCAGCTATAAGTGAACCAAGATATGTATCTTCCCCCGCGCCTTCCATTATTCTGCCCCATCTCGGATCTCTTGCAATATCGACCATTGGGGCGAATGTCCAGTTGATCCCGCTTGAAGCGGACTCATATGCAGCAACTCTCGCCGCTTTTTCAATTGCTGCAAGATCCCAGCTCATCGATTCCGCCAAAGGAATGGGAAAAGTGGTTTTGTAGCCATGAATAACATCAAGTCCGAAGAGAAGCGGTATTTTAAGTCTGGACTGCATTGCCAGTTCCTGAAGGGCGCGAATCTTTTTTGCTCCGAGAATATTCAGAATGGCACCCATTCTCCCGGCTTTAATGTCGTCCAGTTTGTTTCCTTCGGGTGAAGCAGGACCCGTACTCCATGAAAGACTAACCTGATGCAGTTGACCGGCTTTTTCTTCAATGGTCATTATGGAAAGAAGGGAGTCGATCTTTTTCTCTATAACAGGATTTTGGGAGTGTATTGGACTGTATAGTATTATAGCAATTAAAATTGCGATACAGAATTTTGATATGTTTGTGTTCATTGAACTTTTCCGGTAGATGTTCTGAAAGTAAATTTATTTAATGTTGGTATTTTTTGTTTGAAATCCTTTATCCGCCCGAAGTGTACTTGATAACTTCCGCTCTTTCAATTGTAATAAGTCCGCCACACCCGGCTTTCGAAAACAGGTCATCGACAACGGGTAAAAACTTCTCTATTTTTTCGCTGTCATCCACTATTTCGATTATCAATGGCAGATCTTCAGACAGCCTTAAAATTTTTGTTGTGTGAATCCGGCTTCTTCCCCCAAAACTCATGATACCTTTGAAAACAGTGGCACCCGCAAGTCCTGATTCACGGGCTAACAATACGATTTTTTCGTAAACGGGGATCAGGTGAATTTTATCAGACTCACCGATAAAAATTCTCAACAGTTTGGCTTCTTTTGGGATTACCATATTACTGCTCCTGTGAAAAAATTACAAATGCGAGAAAAGTTGCTGCCAGGCAGATTATGAGAGATAAACCAATGTTCACGCCGGCAAGGATATATTCAGAATTTCGCAGGAGATTGACGGTTTCCAACGAGAAGGTTGAAAAAGTAGTGAAACCACCACAGAATCCGACAGTGAGGAAGAGTCTCAAATCCTGAGATATTAAACCCCGGTCGCTTAGCCCGAAGATTGTGGCACCGATAATGAAACTACCCGCGAAATTTACCAGCATCGTACCGAAAGGGAAGGTCGCGGGCAGGAAGTTGTAAACCACATTCGAGAGCCAGTAGCGGAGCACTCCACCAAGAGCAGAACCAAGCGCAACTATTAGAAATGACATAGAAATTAGAGAGTTATTTAATCAGTAAATTAAACGAAACAATTTCGTAGATTGAGAATTATTTTAATTCAAATATATGCAATTTAATTTCTATATAGCCCTTCTTTTTATAGCATTTTTACTATCTTTTTTCGTTTCGATCGCAGTTTATCAGAGAAAAGGGACAGTCAGGGGGGGTGACTATTTCTTTTTGATGATTGTTGCCGTTTCCATCTGGTGTTTAGGGGGAACATTCGAGCAGGCAGTCACAACTGTGGAAGCGAAAACATTCTGGTCGGTCTTCACCTATCTTGCTATTCCTTTGATTCCATTCGCATTTTTGTCATTTGTTCTCCGGTTTACACAATCTTCCGGTTTTCATATAAAACTGACCAAAATACTGTTTTTTATCTTCCCTGCAACAGCTTTCCTGGCAGCGGCAACCAACAGTTATCACAAGCTTCTCTGGCCCGCAGTCACACTCTCAAACGGAGCTGCAGGTATAACGGCAGACTACGGTCATGGTCTCTTCTTCTACATCGTTGTAGTGGTTACATACTCTGCAGTGGGAGCAACAATTTTACATCTTCTAAGGGGAATCTGGTCTTTCTCGGGTCTTTTCAGAAAGCAACTCCTGCTCCTGCTGATTGCACAAATTTTGCCTATCTCAGTAAACGCAGTTTATGTCTTCTTTGGTGAGTACATTGGCTATATCGATCCGACACCTGTTGCATTTGCAGTTACGGGGGTCTTGATTTCCACTGCAATCTTCAAGTACTCATTTCTCGATCTTATTCCTGTCGCCCGAAACATTTTGTTTGATAATCTGAATGAAGGGATTATTGTACTTGACGGAGAAGGAAGAATAATTGATGTAAACAAGACCTTTCTTACATACACCGGGAAAAAAGCCCTGACTGGCGGAAAACCTTCGATACTCTTCTCCAATATTCCCGAACTTGCTGAGATTTGTGACAAAAAAGAGATATCGAAGATCGATTTCATTTTCAATGGAATGAATTTCAGTGCCACATCAATTGATATTTCCGATCAGGAAGGAAACCCCCAAGGCAGATTAATCAGTGTTTCCGATGTTACCGATCTTAAAATGAGTGAAGCAGTGTTGACCCGTAACAGAAATGAGCTCAAGGAACTGAATTCCGCAAAAGACAAACTCCTTTCGATAATTGCTCACGATTTGAAAAATCCGTTTTTTGGGATCATCGGTCTTTCTGACATTGTAATAGAAGATTATGCCGAGCTTCCGGATGATGAAAAACTTAAGTTGCTGAATGAAATAAATCAAACTGCAAAAGAAACATTCAAGACTCTCGAGAACCTGCTCGAATGGTCGAGACAGCAGACAGGTGCCCTTGCATTTGCACCGGTAAAGTTCGACCTGAGCGATCTGATTATGAAGACAGTGGAATCGTATCGCTCTCAGGCAACTCTGAAAAAACTTAGTCTCGAAATTGAGGTACCACATTCACTAGAAGTGTTCGCTGATACCAATATGATAAAGACTGTACTCAGAAATCTGATAACAAATGCGGGCAAGTTTACCGCCCCCGGTGGAAAAATAACCATCTCGTCTGAAATCTCTTCCGGTATGGCAATTGTTTCAGTAACAGATGATGGTGTGGGTATTGCAGAAGAAGACATAAAAAAGCTTTTCAGGATCGACGAATCAATCAAAACCACTGGTACTCTTGGTGAAAAGGGGACAGGTCTCGGGTTGATTTTATGCCATGATTTTATATTACAGAACGGCGGCACAATCAAGGTACGCAGAAATGCCGAAAAGGGAACGACATTTTACTTTACTCTTCCACTTTCCTGACAGCAGTAATCCTCAAAAATAATAACCATTTATCATTATAATACACCAGAAACATATTCCCGGTTCAATCTCAACTGTTTGGATGTTTAATTGGGCTACACAATTTTGGAATTTATGACTATGAAACGCATTTATGCGCTTATAACTTTTCTGATGCTTTCCTCTTTGGGAGTAACCTTCGGACAGTGGCTGAAGGTCGAGCCGGTATCACCGGGATCTGTCTATTCACTATGGTCTTCGGGTGATACACTTTTTGCCGGTGGTGACAGTCTCCTGTTCTACTCTTTTGACTCAGGCAGCACATGGGCTAAATCAGCCAAGGTGCCGGATGTTGAGTACGGAATTAACGCTATTTTACCGGTCAATGGGGGAATATATATTGGTACTTCATTGAAAGGAGTCTATTTCTCTTCAAACCTTGGCAATTCGTGGGAAGAAAGATCTGCGGGATTGACCGGACTGGGAGCGAAGGAGATCAGTGATTTTGCGGTCAGGGATGATTATGTATATGTCTCCACCATCGGAGGCGGCATTTACAGAAACTCCCTGACCAATCCGGGTGAATGGGTTCTTTTTTCTGACGGAATACCCTGGAATACCGGCTGGACTGTCTATTGTATCAAAAACATCGACGGCGATCTTTATGCTGGTGGAGGTGTAAACGGTTTTTTCTATGTCAACCGGAAAAATACTTCAAACTGGGTTGAAATCTCTTTCGACTGGTTCAATGGTGAAGCCAACGGGATACTCGCATTCGGGAAGAGTGGCAACAAAATAGTAGCATCTGCACATCAGGGAGTTTACACTTCCACCGACAGCGGATTGACATGGACAAAACACACCTTTGGAATCGGTCTCGTTGAAAGCAGCGAAATTTCCGTAAAAGGGAACACTATTGTGATCGTACTCTCGAAAGCAGCGAGATATTATATCTACTACTCGAATGACAATGGCGTTACCTGGTGGAGGAATGATATGCAGTCGGGTTCTCTTGCTTATTCGATGAATATCAGCGGAGGAAAAATCTGGGCTGGACGGCTGGACGGGCTCTATTACAAACCCGATACCATTACCGGTATTGGAGATGATATCGAGACACCTTCAGCATTTTCGTTATCACAGAACTATCCGAATCCGTTTAATCCTTCCACAAAGATTAATTTCAGTCTCGAAGCGGATGGACAAACCACACTTAAGGTTTACAATGTTATCGGGAAAGAAGTGGCGACACTTCTCGACGGATACACCAAAGCCGGGAATCATTCTGTGACATTCAACGCTAAAGACCTGCCATCAGGAGTGTATCTCTATAAACTGGTCTCACCATCAGGAACAAAAACCGGTAAAATGACACTTCTGAAATAAATATTCGAAGCTGCCTGAATATGAAATTTCAGGCAGCATCCTGTTAAATTAAAAAGCTCTCAGGTTATATGTAAAAGTCAGCATGAAATATTGTTTCAGAACCTGGGTTGTTTTGTTCTCGATATAAATATCGGTTGCTGTTCTGATAAAACTTTTGTTTTCATTGAGCAGATCAAACACATCAAGTCTCAACTCTGCACGGTCACCTTCCAAAAATTTAACACCAATTCCTGCGTTCCAAAGTGAATACGAGATGTCTCCGCCGTTGGAAATACCGGAAGTCTTGTATAGCGAATAATCGGTTCTTATGAAAAACAGGTCGAAAACATTGAAGAAGAGGTTTGCGGTACCCGAATGTACCCAGTACTCATCATTCGTGTTTGGCAGCAATTCGTTTCTCGCGATGTAATATGAAGGTGACCAGGTGAACTTGAAATCGATGTCTTCACTGATATTGCTCGCAATCGTGATACCCTGGTTGAAAGAGTAAATTTTTGATTCCGTTGTCAAAGACTGATATTCCGAAGGCAGCGTCTGATATCCGATGCCCACATTCAGCGAAATGTTGCTTTTGATGAATGGGACAGGGAGTCCGCCACTCAACATAAATCTTCCAATATTACTCTGATCAAAATTTCTTGAGAATGAAAATTGTGACCCTCTTTTTACGAGAACATTTTTACCAACGAGAGTATCCTTTTGTGCAGTGAAGGAGGAGCTTCCGACATAATCCTTTGTGATTTGCCAAAATGCCATCGTGAAAAAGTTGGCTCCGCTTGTTTTATCAGTGGTAAGGTATTGGGCAGACATCCTGTGGGAAAATTCCGCTTTCAGGTCAGGATTTCCGGCTTTGATAAAGAGGGGATTGGAAACATCGTAAAAATTCTGAAGCTGGGTAATCGAGGGTGCGTTCACATTCGTATTGTAGAATACCCTGAAATTTTGTGCCTCCGAAATTTTATAGTTAAACCTCAAGGAGGGGAGGAAATTGTAGAAATCCTTTTCAGTTTTTATCTTGTGCGGGAACGACTGGTCTCCCGTCAACTGCGCAATCTGATAATTTAGTCCAACATTCAGTGAAATAGCCTCATCTCTCAGACGATAGGCGAGCCCGCCTCTCCAGGTCATGTAATCGTTATCGTATTTGTTTGTGGAGATGGAGTCGATCAAGTCATACCGGTTTAAGGCAGAATTGTAGTTGAAAGTGTTTTTGTCGCTAAAATTATTTGTCAAGCCGGCACTGATGCTTGCCTGTAACTGGCCGTTTTTACCCGCCGGTTCGGTGTAAACCACATTTCCGGAATAATTGTAGCCCTTTACAAGATCGTTTCCCTTCTGATTAATTGTGTCAAAAGTGACTGTGTTGTTTCCGGTGGTAAATCTGTTGTCAGAAAACTGGTTTCGGTCGAGAGTTCTGCGATTCACGCCGGTATTGATGGTGAATGACAGACTCCTTCCCGGAGTTGCGAATCGGAGTCTGTAGATCAACTCATTATTGAATGTGAAGCCCGATCCGTCACTTCCTGATTTGCTGTCAGTCGAGTTTGACCTTCCCTGATTTCCGAATGTACTGATGCCATAGTAGAGACTTGCCGATTCATTGGTCTGGAAACTGAATCTCGGAGTGAGGACGATTGTGTTCATGGTGTCAAGATTATACTCCAGCCTGAAATTCAGTCTGTGATTATAATTTTTTGAATTGGAGGAAGATATCTCATCATACAACTGACTGCCGGGGGAGGATGTAAAATACTGCCTGCCGATGGTCTGGTTGTTGCTGTTATCGGAAAAATTAAAAAAGTAGCTTCCGGTCAGCACAGCAGTTCTACCCCAGTTTTCCTGGTAGTTGATACCTGTCGACCAGGTTTTTGTGTTACCCTCAAGTGCACCGATGAGGAAATTGTTTGCTGCATTACCACCACCCCTGTTTCCACCGCCATGTCCGCCACCTCTGCCCTGGAACCCTTCACGGTGTCCACCGCTGCCGCCACCCTGGTTTAGACCGAGAAGGTCCTGCTGCGAGAAGTTTTGCTGGTTTACATTGTTGGCGAGTCCAAGCAGACTTATTCTTCTTCCCTCGGTGAAGAAATTTACGGTACCACCACTTTGGAATTTTTCTGTTGAACCGTAACCACCGTACAATTTCCCGAATTGTCCGTTTCTCCGGTCTCTTTTGGTTACAATGTTGATGGTTTTGGATGTTTGTCCGTCATCAAATCCCGTAAATCTCGCCTGATCGCTAAGTTTGTCGAATATTTCAACTTTTTCTATCAGATCTGCAGGAAGATTTTTCAATGTCACATTGGGATCGTCACCGAAAAACGGTTGTCCGTCTATGAGTACCTGCTTCACTTCTTCACCCTGGGCTTTCAGAGTGCCTTCTTCCTTCTGCACACCCGGAAGCTTTGTAACGAGGTCTTCGGCGGTTGCATCCGGATTGGTTTTGTATCCCTTCGCAGCAAAACTCAGGGTGTCCTCACTCTGAGAGGAGGGGATTGCGACACCTGTGATGTCTACTTCCTTCATCTCAATGCTGGTTCTTTTAAGTTTGAGTTTGCCCAGATCTGTTGTGGTTTCGTTTCTTCTGACTCTCACACTGTCAGCAAAATCGAAATAACCCATAAAGGAAATTCTTATGAGATATCGTCCGGGATTCGCCAATTTGAACTCAAACTCGCCGTTTAAACCGGAGAGCATATTCATTTGCTGCTGATCAGCTCTCGCGGGAATCAGGGAAATGCTGGCTCCCGGGAGAGGTGAACCGTCAAGCGAATCAACCACAATACCTTTAACGGTAAACGACTGCCCAAAAACGGAAGGAAAGAGTGCGATTAAAAGAAGAGACATGAAATAGAGATGCTTCATCGGATTTCCATAAGTGCTTTATATAAGAATACTTTTATTTGACAAATATAAGGCAAGTTAAGTTTAAAATTTTTATCAAATTATGTAACCATTCAACACTGAGTATTGGGAATAATACTAAAAAAGTATTAATTTTCACCTTCATCATTCATCTTTTAATCATCAATCAGAGAGTCAGAAAAATGACAGTACAGGAAATTGCAAACCGCCTCGTGGAGCTTTGTAAAGAAGGTGCATACGCCACTTGCTACGAAGAACTTTATTCACCCGATTGCGTCAGCATCGAAGGGGAAGGTTCCCCAAACAGAGAAGTGAAGGGAATCGATGCAATCCTTGAGAAGGGAAAAGAATGGAATGCCATGATCGGAGAGATTCACAGTGCATTCGTAGGTGATCCGATAGTTGCAGGCAGTCATTTCAGTTTGACGATGGGAGTCGACTGCACATTGAAGGACGGCAACCGCATGAACATGGAAGAAGTCTGTGTTTATCAGGTAAAGGATGGCAAAATAGTTCTGGAACAGTTCTTCTTTTAATTTACCCCGGAATTAAAGTAACCCTTATGATGAAACACCGCAAGGCGACCGGTTCAGACCGGATGATTCTTGCGGTGTTTTGCTATATACTGCCGTTTGTTTAAAGCCTATTGCAGTTTGAACATTACTGGGAGTGCCACTCTTACCTTTACTTTTTTCCCTTTGTGTACACCCGGGACCCATTTTGTTGCAGTAAGAGCTTTTAATGCAGCTTCATCGCAACCGTACCCGATCCCTTTTTCAACTTTGGGACTGATTACATTTCCTTTCTCGTCAATAACACCCGAGACCACAACCATTCCCTGAATCTGTTTTTCCATTGCCTCTGGAGGGTACACGACAAGTTTCATTATTCCTTCCATGCCGCCGACCGGTTCGGGCATTTTATCGACTTCAAGATAAATCGAATCTGCGGGGGCATCAATATCGAGTTTTGCAGGTGCTTTTTTCTCTGCTTTCAATTCGACATCAAGCTTGTTCGGGGCTTTTTTGTCGAAAGATGCCATCGATTTGGCTTCTCCGCTTTGGGCTAAAGCTGCTCCAATAAGTATGAACATTGCCAACATCAGTGATTTCATTTTTTTCTCCATTAAGTTAAAATTGTTTTTTGAATGATAAAGTCCGGTTATTGTTCCGACGGGTTGTTTAAACCCGGTTTTACTACTATAGTGGGGTAAGCATTGAACATCATTTTAATAGTCTGATCCTGCTCCTTTACTTTCACGGAAATATTCTCGAGATTTGTACGATAACTGCGAATCTCCATGTAGAAAAAGAGAGCAATGAGTGCAAATACTATCGAAAAGGCATATCCCAGGTATGGTTGAAAACTGCTTTTATAAGTAACCGGGATGCTTCTGTCAGCCGGTTGAGTTGATCTCAAAATTCTTTCATCGAGTGCATCGGGGAAATCCTCCTCTATCTGTCCAAGTCCGTTTTTTAGCTTGCTGAGCTGCTGGAAATAGTCCCGTGCATTTTCATCAACCGAGAGAAGGGCAAAGAGATTCGCTTCATCTTTTCGATCCAGTTCACCATCGTACCAGGAATCAATTTTTTCATAAATATCGTTATTGCTCATGATTGTCTCACTAATTTAGGTCAGGTTGAATTTTTTTTATCAGTCTTTGTCTCGCAGAATAAAGTCTGCTTTTTACGAGTGAAGTTTCAATTTCGCAGATCGAAGCAATTTCCTCATAAGAGAGATCGCTGTACTCTTTTAGCAGGAATACTTCCTTTTGGTCGTCGGGGAGTAAATTTATCTGCGTCATCAAAGCTTCCCGCAATTCATTTTTTATGAATTCAGTCTCTGCATTTCCACCCGATTTCAGATTTAACTCCGAGACATCATCGGATACATGTTTTTCTGAAAATCTCTTCTTTGTCCTGAAATGGGTGTATATCTCGTTTCTTGCAGATTTGTAGAGCCAAAAAACAACACTCGAACTGTTCCTGATGTTTCCCATATTTCGAAAGAAACGGAGAAAAACAGTCTGGACAATATCCTCCGATGTCATCCGGTCGCCGGTCATGCGGAGAACAAAATTGAAAAGTTTCTTTTTGTATCTGTTATAACAGATTGTGAAGTCGAGTGTGCTGTCCATAAAAAATAAATTTCTTTACTATGAAGATGCTGAAAAACCGTAAAAGTTGGTACAATCATTAAAAAAATGTCAATTTCCGTATAATTTATAATATTTTTCGAGTGTTTTTTATTTTTAATCCGGCAAAAAATGAAAAAATCAACATTAGTCGTTGCATTATGCATTCTGCTCTTCACTTCAAATTCGTTTCCTCAGGAAAACCCGAAGCAGCATTTTATCTACACCGGAATCGGAACTCTTAGTGCACCTGAAATCGTGAGCAAGTTTGTAGATGTATGGCTTGTCGCACTCACGGCAGGATACTCGGGAAGCGATACCCGGTCTGCTGTGCCGGCAGTTTCACTCGGCTATCAATTCTATCAAAGCGACCGCTATTCCTTTGGCGGTTCAATCACTTACGAAAAACTGGTAAAAGATGTGGCATACGGTGCCCGAAATGCAGGGAGGATAGAAGCCGTAATTGCTTCACCGATGCTTGAGGTTCGTTATGAGTACGCAAGTTCTGAATCGTTTGGTGCCTGTCTAAGTCTGGGAGTTGGAGCCGCTTTTATCAGTTCTGAGAGCAATTACGACGGAAAGAGTGAATCTGTGAGTAAAACCATTCTGGCTGCACAGTTCGAACCGGTGGTTTTGCGGTTTGGCAAAAGATTTATTGTCCATGCGGGACTCGGATTCGGGATGAAAGGTCTTCTTACCTGCAGTGTTGGATACAGATTTTAATCTGTAAAATGCTTAGCCAATATTAACTTCAGGTTTATTTGTAACCCCCCTTAATAAAAAGCCCCGCCGGTTCCGACGGGGCTTAAAAACTTCAGCATCCAGGATTAAACCACAAGCTCATAGCTCATAGTTCATACCTCATAGCTAAACATTTATTTCATCAACATCATTTTCTTGACAGATGAGTATTTTCCGGCTTCAATTTTATAGATGTACATTCCGGAAGCAAAATTTGTTGCATCGAAATTGATGGTATATGAACCGGCTTCCTGTTTCTGGTTGACGAGAGTCATAACTTCTGTGCCCGTAACATCGAATATCTTAAGAGTAACACCTGAAGTCTCAGGGATTCTGTAGGATATGGTTGTTGTCGGGTTGAAAGGATTCGGGAAGTTCTGTGACAGTTCGAATGTCATCGGAGTACCGACTTCAACTTCGATTGCATAGGAATAACTGAACGATCCGTCAAAATCGATCTGTTTCAGGCGGTACTGGTATTTACCCGTTTTTACGCCTTTATCAGTGAAAGCATACTCAGAGATTTTAGTGGTTGTTCCGTTACCTTTAACAAAAGCAACTTTCGACCATGAACCTTCACCCGATTTTCTCTCGATTTCGAAACCGTTATTGTTCAGTTCTGAAGCTGTTGTCCACAAAAGGTTTACATCGTTCCCCGCTACAGTCGCTGACAGTGCTGCCAGTTCGACGGGAACAATGCTCAATGAGTTTTTGAACATATAACCGTTGACTCCAACTGCAAACCATGCGTAAGTACTGTTGTTGTTGTTCGCTGAGAAGTGAGAACCGTTAAGAGTGCCACCCGAGGTGTTTTTTACACTCCAGGTAATACCTGCATCTGTCGTCAGAAGGAATGTTCCGGTTCCGCCAAAAACTGCGAAAGTATTTGGCGAATATACTTCGAGTGAATTGAAAGAGTAACTGCTTCCGGTTGGTTTGGAGAGTGTATCCCACATGATACCACCGTTTGTCGTTTTATAGATTCTTCCGCTGCTGCCTACCATGTAACCGAGTGAATCATCTACCATTTTCACATCGTAAAGGAAACCACCGAAGTCGTCTTTTGTTGTATCTCTTCTCCAGGTAGCACCACCATCGACTGTGCTGTACGGAACAGGTTCCCAGGTAAGAAGCACACCTTTGTTTGCATCGCGCATATGGGCACCATAAACCTGACCGGCACTTGCAGCAATAATACCATGTGACTGTGCAGTCCATGTTGCACCACCGTCAGTGGTTTTAAAGATGAAATTGGTAAGCGTACTTGGAGCGCTCGCAAACACCCATCCGGTATTTGCATCGACGAAGTCAACTTTTCTGAATGTTGCACCGGCAGGAAGTCCCGTGGCAGCAACAGAATCCCATGAGGCACCACCGTTGGTGGTTTTATAAACTGCACTGTTTGTACCGGAGATAAATCCGTTGTTATTGTCAATCATGTCAATACTCCAGAATGATGCAGTGGAGTAGGCAGGCATTGGAACCAAAGTCCATGTTCCTCCTCCATTCGTCGATCTGGCAACCTGATCCTGAGCCGGCAGACTCGGGGCTCCTACAGCGATGACAATTCCATCGGGAGCTGAAGACCATACATCATACCATGTACCCGGTTTAATGAGTTTTGTGTGATTGGTTGGAGTAGCAGTAGCGCCGAATCTGGACTGGATAAGTCCGAATGCACCGACAGTCACTACAGAATCACCGGTGGGGGAGAAAACTGATGCGTAGTAAGTTGAGGTCCAGGGCTGACCGGGATTTAACAGTGCAAGAGTATCCCATGAAACACCAAGGTTGGTTGATTTGTAGAGGTTGAAACTTGGTCCGGTGAGATAAAATGTATTGTTGAGGTAATCTACATCCCAGTAAACATTCGTTGCGAGCAAGCCTGTATTTGCTGCTGCCCAGGTAGCGCCTGCATCCGTTGATACTCTGACATTACCGGCTGTACCAGCAGCCATGACTGTTGAGCCACTGCCGCCGATTTTTTGAACGGTGTATGAGACACCTGTATTAACATTTGCCCATGTAGCACCACCATCAGTCGATCTTCTTACATTACCCACGGTGGTTGCAAGAAGGATGGTGTTTCCATCTTCTGTCCAGACATCACCAAAGGCGGTTGTAACGCCTGAGGGGACGCTTGTCCATGTATTTCCGGCATCAGTGGTTTTAGCCAAATTTCCACTTGATCCACAAACAAAACCGGAAGTGGCATCGTAAAACTGAAATTGATTAAGAGTGACAGTGTTTGCGATGGGATTTGTTGCCACAGGTGCCCAGGTGTTACCACCGTCAGTGGTTTTATAAATTCCACCCGTTGATCCACATACGAGCCCGTTATTCAGGTCAAAAAAGTGGAGATCGAATGCGTTCGAAGACTGACCTGATGTCCCAAAAGGAGCTCCTGCAAGGTGGTTGAAAGTCCAGGTAGCGCCCGCATCCGTGGTCTTCATGAAAGTACCGGCAGCTCCTACAGCATACCAGGTTGTGGCACTCATAGCCTGGATTGACCTGAGGGTATTGCCCTGTGGTGAAGGGTGAAGCCACTTCCAGTCAGTGCCCGTTTGTGAGTAAACGAGACTGGACATGGAAACAGCCAAAACAAAAAGAAGTAATAATTTCCGCATGGAAACCTCTTTATAGTTGGTAAGTGAATAGATTGATTGAAATAATTCAGGTATAGATTAATTTAGCCGCATTTGGGGCGGATTCAAGATTTCGATGAGATATTAAAATACTATTATCTAAAAAGCGAAGATAAACAATTGAGTTAATACAAAACAAGTGGAATTTGTAAATTTATTGAACGCAGTCAAAACTGTTATCGATGATGCCGAGGTACCAGTTCCCTTCCTTTTTGAAGAAGCCGAGGAGGGACTCGTCAGTTGCCAGAATAATCACTGAAATACGATACTCCATCTTTTCGATGGAGGAGAGGAGAGATTTGTCGAGATAGATTATTTCCGAGGCTCCGGGGAGAATTGAGGTAAGCTTGGAGTAGTTTTTAATCTTCGAAATGAAGGTACCCTTTTTGGTCCAAATGCCGGCATTACAATCGAATTCGGGGAGGTAGTCTTTCACGGGTGTTTTACCCGAAAGTGACAGGAAAAGCCCCTGAATTACAGCCTGAGAGAATGAAACGGAGTGGATAGGAAAAGGTATGCCACCAGGGTCGATGATCTCGATTATTCCGGTTTCGGGATCGATATATTTTTCTATCAAATCAGGTTTGTTTTTTGTCAGAGCCGAGTTGATTTCCGTGTAAATTGAAATCAGTTTGTCGAGATCACCAGCATTATCCGGGGAGGTGTCAATCAGGTAAGGCGGTTTTCCTGTATCACTGTTTGGGACAGGAGTCTGATTTTGAGTGTCAATATCTTTATCTTTATCCACGGGTTTCTCCGGCTCTTCAACCGGTTTACCCGTTTTAAGTTCGGAAAACAGGGGTTCGTATTCAGAAGCAATATTGAAAACCCATGCATCTTTTATTCCTGTTTTCGATTTTATAGCATCACGAAGGGAAATGGCATCGCTCTGATTTGAGAAATAACCTGAGCAGGTTCTGTAAAGGGATTTCTTGTCATTTGAAAAATCGATCGTAAACGCGACAAAACCGGCAGAATTCACTTTTTCCGTTATTTTGTCCACGGCATCCCTGCTGCCTCCTGATCCGGCGACAACCGAATATGCCTTGGCGAACTGTCCCTGTACCGGGATTGCGATAAACAGTAACAGTATAAATGTAATAAGACAGGTGAATTTCAATGTGATTTTAGTCGAATTTTCATAAGTATTTTTGTAAAAATAAATAAATTATTGATTAGATCGATAACTTTTTAAGCCATTTTACATATTTTAGGGATGGAATTGAAGAATCTTTAAAAATCTTAACCACGACTTCTGGCTTCAAATGGACAAACAATTACAACTCCTCGAAGAAGTAACAGTTTTATTTTCAACCGCCACATCAATTGAAGAATTTGCACATGCGTTCGATGTTTTTGTAGAAGCATATGGCAATATTGAAAAAACAGCTCTCTATCTGATAGACCCCTACACAAATGATCTTCGCCTCCTTCACTCGAAAGGATTTTCAGAGGTCGAGAGACTGGAAGCCGAGAGAACAGCCTGGGAAAGACACCCCGGCTGGGTTATAAGAAACAGGAAGAATCTTGTCACAGGTGATGGGGACTCAGAAAATGACAACATTTCAGTTTCTAGCAAAAGATCATTTAATGTCAATTCCAGAATATATTTTCCACTTCTTCATGATGACGAATGTTACGGATGTGTTGGTTATGTGAGTGAATTTCCTGACTTCTACAACGAAGAATTCAAATCACTGTCATCATTTCTAACCAGAATCATGTCTCTAAACTGTCATCGGATAATTCACAGCGTGAAAGAGAAGGAAGCTTCCCGAAAGATCAGGGAATTTTCTTCCACACTGGAAGCACTGCTGATGAATTTGAATGCAGGGGTTCTTGTCGAAAATGAGGATAGAAGAATAATAGCACTAAACAAGATGTTCTGCGATCTTTTCTCGATTCCTGTTGAGCCGGCACTATTGATCGGGGCGGATTGCAGTAATTCAGCAGAGGAATCGAAAAACCTTTTCCTCGATCCCGAGGAGTTTGTGTCAGGGATTGTTACTTTACTGGGAAGGAAGGAGTTGGTAAAAAATGAAGAACTGCAGCTAAAAGATGGAAGATCATTCGAAAGAGACTATGTTCCGATATTCGTGCAGTCCGAATACAAAGGTCATCTTTGGGCATACCGTGATATAACTGCCCGAAAGGAAGCTGACAGACAGTTGCGTGAAAATGAATTCAAGTACCGTCAGATTATTGAAAATGCAAGCGATATCATTTACAGTGCCACCGTGAAGGGGGATTTTACATTTGTGAATCCCAAAGGTGAGACTTTGAGTGAATTTTCGCTTCAAGAGCTGTTGAAGATGAACTACCTGGAACTCGTTCATCCTGAAGATAAACAAAGGGTTAAAGAACACTACATTAATCAAATTGTGAGTCAGACGGAAAATACCTATCTCGAATTCAGGATGACCACCAAAAGCGGGAAAACCCTTTGGGTTGGTCAAAATGTCAGACTAAATATACTGGATGGCAGGTTGTCAGGTCTGCATGCAGTTGCACGGGATATTACAGAATCGAAAAGTCTTAACGCAGAAATCGACCGTCTGAAGCAGTTTTATGAGAAAATTCTAAATGATCTTCCGGGTCAAATTGCGGTATTTGACAAAAATCTTCGCTACATTTTCATAAACCCCGAAAGTCTGAAGAATGAGGGGTTAAGAAAATATATTATCGGAAAGACAGACTCGGAATATTTTGCTTACCGGGGTTACGATCCAAAATCTGCAGCAAAAAGGGAGGATACACTTCGGGAAGTAATTAAAACAAAGAAGACTCTCCATTTTGAGGAGGAGGTGGGGAACAAAGATAATAAAAAGAAAATTCTCAGGGTGATCAATCCAATTTTGAACAGTGAAGGGGAGGTAGATTATCTCATCGGTTACGGTCTTGACATCACTGATCTGCGGGCAGCAAACGAATCGCTGGAAAGATCGAGAAAACTGTTCCAGACTGTGCTTGAGACTGTTGCAGATGGGATTATACTTCTCGACAGTCACAGCAGAATAATGCTAATTAATGAAGAGGTCAGAAGGATTTGGGGCTACTCGAAGGAAGCCCTCATCCGGGAGGATTTCCAGATGCTCTTCAAGGAGGGGATGTTTGATCTCTCGATATGGACCGGTGATGTCGATTCGATGTACAGGGAGATAATGGGACAGAGCATTGAACTTACCGGAGTAAGACGCGACGGCACCACTTTTCCCGTTGAAATTCATGTCTCGAGGATGGAATTCAACATGGAGGTCTATTATACCGTCGCTCTAAGTGACATAACTGAAAGAAGAAGAAGATTAAAAGAGCTTGAGGCGGCGAGAAACCTGGCTGTCGAATCAACCAAAGCGAAAGAACAGTTTTTGGCTCACATCAGTCATGAGATCAGAACTCCTATGAATGCCGTTCTCGGATTTACACACCTTCTTCTTGAACTGAATCCTTCGGAAGAACAGGTACAATTCCTGAAGGCGATTAAATATTCCACCGACAATCTGCTTGTAATTATTAATGATATTCTCGATTTTTCGAAGATTGAAGCAAACAAGCTTGAGTTTTTCATCGATGACTTCTCCATTCTCGAATCAGTTAATCATGTAATTGAATCTGTCAGATATTCTGCGGAAGAAAAAGGGATAAAAGTTGCAGCCTCGGTTGAAGATGATGTTCCATTCTGGGTGAAGGGTGATCAGGTAAGATTCGGGCAGATCCTGCTGAATCTTGTCTCAAATTCTGTAAAATTTACGGAAAAAGGGGAAGTAAAGGTGAGTGTCGAGGTCCTTGCCAAAGACGAGGAAGAAATCAGACTCAAATTCCGGGTTTCCGACACAGGCATTGGAATTCCAAAACAATATCTGAGCAAAATTTTTGACTCGTTTGAACAGGTTAAAAACAGGGACAGAAGAGCAAAAATGGGTACCGGTCTCGGTCTTGCGATTGTAAAATCCCTTGTTGAAAAGCAGGGAGGTGAAATTTATGTGACGAGTACCGAGGGGATTGGATCTGAATTTACGGTAAAAATGCCGTTTAAAATCTCAAAAAGGGATGATCTCATCCTTGGAAGCGATCTGATTGAAGAAACAACCCATACCCGAAAAGATTTAACCGGATTAAAAGTGCTTGTGGTCGAGGATAATGAGATGAACCAGCTTGTAGCCACCAATATTCTCAAACTGTGGGGGTGTGCATATAAAGTGGCACCAAACGGCAAACAGGCAATAGAGCTTTTCAAAAATGAGGATTTTGACATCATCCTGATGGATCTCTCGATGCCTGTAATGAACGGATTCGAAACCTCGGAAGCAATCAGGCTCGATTTCCCTTTCCCGAAAAAAGATATCCCCATCCTGGCATTTACCGCATCGGCGATGATTGAATCGAAGGACAGGGTCTTCTCGAGTGGCATGAATGATTATATAAGCAAACCCGTAAAACCGGTGGAACTTCAGAAAAAGATTTTTACCCTCACGGGACGAGACCGGATCCCGGCGGAAAAAATTAATGAAGAAGATGAAAAAAGTGAGGTAATTATGCCTGTGGATTCCAGATTCAAATATATCCGTCTTGACTATCTGAATGAGCTGACGGGGGGTGACGATGATATTATCGGAGAAATGATGAATTTATTCGCTGAAAATACTCCCGAGGTATTGTCGAAACTGAGATCACTCTATGAAGAGAAAGAGTGGGAGGAGATAAAAA
This sequence comes from Bacteroidota bacterium, assembly GCA_020161395.1. Classification (NCBI taxonomy): domain Bacteria; kingdom Pseudomonadati; phylum Bacteroidota; species Bacteroidota bacterium. The sequence goes on along the minus strand of JAIUOE010000005.1, from coordinate 48,237 downwards.
AAGTTGCACACAAGTTCAAACCAACACTCTCTTATATGGGTATCAAGGAGCTTGAAGGTGTCGTTCCACAGATCGAAAAACTCGCCCTTGACAACGATCCTGAAGGGAAAATTCCGGGACTTCTCGACATGCTGGACTACTATTCGAATGAAGCCTTGAGAGAAATCAAGGAAAATCAGGCGGAAAAATAACTCACAAAAATTTAAAGAAACAGGAAAAGAAATTATGGATATTTTGGTTGCTGATGATCTTCTTGAAACAAGATTGCTTCTGAAATCAATACTAAAAAAACTTGGTCACAATGTTACCACTACCGAAGATGGAGAGGAAGCCTGGGAAGCACTTCAAAACTCAAATATTGCGATGGTGATAAGTGACTGGGAGATGCCCAATCTCACAGGTATAGAACTCTGCAAGAAAATCAGGGAAACCGACATGGGCAGATATGTTTATCTGATCCTGCTTACAGCAAAAAATGAAAAAAATGAACTGGTTGAGGGGATGGAAGCCGGTGCCGACGATTTTATTACCAAACCATTCAATAATCAGGAACTGAATGTAAGGATAAGAGCAGGCGAAAGAATTATCAGGTTGCAGGAAGACCTTGAAGAGAAGAATTTCAAGTTGCAAAAGTACAATGAGAGGTTGGAGAAAGACCTTAAAGCTGCTGCTGACCTGCAGAAAAGCCTCCTGCCGATGCACCATCTCGAAATTCATGATCTTTCATTTGATTCAATTTTTCTCCCGTCACTTTTTGTGGCTGGCGATATCTTTAACTACTTTGAACTCGATGAAGAGAATGTCGGATTCTACCTCCTCGATGTTTCGGGGCACGGAGTCTCCTCGGCGATGCTCTCTTTCACTCTGAGCAAATTCTTAAGTGTGGATCAGGGGGACACGAGAGGACTGTTGAAAACATACTCAACCGAAACCATGAGCTTTACGAATACACCACCCGAAGTGGTGCTTACCGAGCTCAACAAACTCTTTGAAATGGGTCTGGAGGTAATGCAATATTTTACAATGGTTTACGGAAAATACAACAGATCAACGAAAGAGCTTGAGATAAGTCTGGGGGGACATCCTCCTGTGATCATAGTTCACAAAGATAAGACACCCACAGTAATCGAATTGAACAGCATACCGATAGGGATGTTTGACAATTCCGACTACGAAAAGGCGTCTGTAAAATTATCCAAGGGTGATGTGGTCTATATCTATTCTGACGGATTTTCGGAATGTTTTGATATCGGGGACGGAAAAGTAACGGGTATTATGGCGGACTGGCTTGAGGCACACAAACATCTCGGGAAAGAGGATCTAAATTCCACACTTAGTGAGAAGATGAAGAAATATTACGATAACAATCCCGATGCGGATGACATCTCCCTTATGAAAATAACGGTAAACTGATTCGAGTATTCGAACCAGTTTACCTGATACAATTAATTAGTCACCTTCGTCATAATTCAAAACGGGACGCAACCACCTCTCGATTTCGTCGAGGCTCATCCCTTTTCTGCGGTGGTAGTCGATCACCTGATCTTTGTTCAGTTTGCCCGTTGTGAAGTATTTCGATTCGGGATGTGAGAAGTAAATTCCGCATACTGCCGCTGTGGGATACATTGCCAGATTTTCAGTAAGGGTTATACCTGTTCTCTCAGTAACATTCATCAAGTCAAAGAGAGTGATTTTTTCTGAATGATCGGGGCATGCGGGGTAACCGGGTGCCGGTCGTATACCGGTGTATTTCTCGCCAATAAGATCTTCGTTGGTCAGATTTTCCTCAGCCATATATCCCCACAGTCGGGTTCTAACCTCTTTGTGGAGATATTCAGCGAACGCTTCCGCAAGCCTGTCTGCAAGAGCCTTCACCATGATAGCCGAGTAATCATCATTTTCAGATTCATACTTCTTCACAAGCTCATCAACGCCAATTCCAGCGGTAACTGCAAAGAAGCCGATGTAATCTTTCTTTCCTGTCTCCTTCGGAGCGATGTAGTCAGCGAGGCAGTGGTTCGGAAGACCGCTTGCTTTTATTGCCTGTTGTCTGATAAAATGAAATTCTGTCAGAACTCCGTGTCTTTCATCATCAGTATAAACCTCAACATCGTCATGATGAACGGAATTTGCAGGGTAAATTCCCGTGACACCATTCGCAGTGAGCAGTTTCTCGCTGATTATCTTGTCCAGAATAACATTTGCGTCAGCGAACAGTTTTTTAGCTTCACTTCCATATTTTGCTGTATCGAAAATCTCAGGGTATTTACCCTTCATTTCCCATGCCTGGAAGAAAGGAGTCCAGTCGATATATTCTTTCAGAGTCTCGAGAGGGATGTTTTTGTACTCAATAACTCCCGTCTTTTTCGGGACAGGGGGGGTGTACTTTTCCCAGTCGGGTTTGAAACGGTTTCTTCTTGCTTCCTGAATGGTCACAAACTCTTTGGTATCCCGTTTCTTCCGGTGATCTTCCCTTACCTTGTCATATTCGTTTCGAATTGATTCTGCAAACTCTCCCGCTGTTTCAGGGTTAATAAGTTTTGCAGCCACCGGCACGCTTCTCGATGCATCGAGAACATGAACAACGGGTGCCGAATAGTTCTGGGCAATTTTAACTGCCGTATGAACTCTTGAAGTGGTGGCTCCACCAATCAAAAGCGGGATATTCATCTTCCTGCGTTCCATCTCCTTCGCAACGCTTACCATTTCATCGAGCGAGGGTGTTATTAGACCACTTAATCCGATGATATCGACATTTTCCTTGACAGCGGTATCAAGTATTTTTTCAGCAGGTACCATCACGCCGAGATCGATGACATCGAAATTGTTGCAACCGAGTACTACTCCGACTATATTTTTCCCGATATCGTGAACATCACCCTTTACCGTGGCGAGAAGAATTTTACCGGCACTCTGACTGGAACCGGGTGATTTTTTTTTCTCCTCTTCGATATAGGGAATGAGGACAGCAACCGATTTTTTCATTACCCTCGCAGATTTTACAACCTGTGGCAGGAACATTTTCCCAGCACCAAAAAGGTCACCCACGAGGTTCATGCCATCCATCAACGGACCTTCAATTACATTGAGCGGAGCGGGGTACTTAAGCCGGGCTTCTTCGGTATCCTCTTCGATATAATCGACAATTCCTTTAAGAAGGGCATACTTCAGTCTTTCTTCGACAGAAGTTTCGCGCCAGCTTTCTGTTTTTACTTCCGCTTTGTCTTTACTTTTTACATGTTCGGCAAAGTTGATAAGTCTTTCCGTGGCGTCACTTCTTCTGTTGAGCAACACATCTTCCACGAGAACGAGGAGTTCCTTGTCAATGTCTTCGTAAACAGCGAGCTGGCCGGCATTCACGATTCCCATGTCCATACCTGCTTTTATGGCATGGTAGAGGAAGGCGGAGTGCATGGCTTCACGGACAACATCATTTCCGCGGAATGAGAAGGAAACATTGGAAACACCACCGCTTACCTTTGCGTAAGGGAGGTTTTCTTTGATCCACCGGGTGGCTTCGAGATAATCAACACTGTAATTATTGTGCTCTTCCATTCCGGTAGCCACAGTAAGAATGTTGGGATCGAAAATAATATCTTCGGGAGGAAAACCAACTTCTTCTGTGAGGATTTTATAGGCTCTCGAACAAATTTCAATTCTTCTTGCAAGAGTGTCTGCCTGGCCCTGTTCATCAAATGCCATTACGATTACGGCTGCACCATACTGCAATACTTTCCTAGCATGCTCCCTGAAGACATCCTCACCCTCTTTGAGGCTGATTGAGTTTACAATCGATTTTCCCTGAAGGCAACGGAGACCTGCTTCAAGCACTGTCCACTTTGACGAATCGATCATAACAGGAAGTTTGGCAATATCGGGTTCAGAACCCATCAGATTGAGGAATTTTGTCATCGCTGCTTCTGAATCGAGCATCCCCTCATCCATGTTTACATCGAGAACCTGGGCACCGCCCTCGACCTGGTGTCTCGCTATCGAGAGGGCTTCCTCGTAATTGCCCGACATGATAAGTTTTGCAAACTTTTTGGAGCCTGCCACATTTGTTCGTTCACCGATATTTACAAAATTGGTTTCAGGACGCACAACGAGAGGTTCGAAACCACTCAATCTCAGGTATCTCGGTGGAGTCGGTGGAACCCTTGGTGGAAGAGATGCCACCGTTTCAGCGATCAATTTGATATGATCTGGTGTTGTGCCACAACAGCCGCCTACGATATTGAACATATTCTCTGAAGCAAATTCCTTCAGGATGTCAGCCATCATGTCAGGTGTTTCGTCGTATCCTCCAAACTCGTTCGGCAGTCCGGCGTTTGGATAGACGCTCACGAACCAGGGACACTTGTCAGCAATCTCTTTTAAAAACGGTCTCATCTGAGAGGCACCAAGTGCACAGTTCAGACCAACACTTACAAGATTTTTTGCATGGCTGATCGAGATCAGGAACGCTTCGGCTGTCTGTCCCGAAAGGTTTCTCCCGCTAAGGTCAACTATGGTTCCCGAGATCATAACAGGCAGGGAAACTTTTTTCTCTGTGAAAACTTCTTCTACTGCATAAATCGCAGCTTTTGAATTCATGGTATCAAATATCGTTTCAATCAGAATAATATCGACTCCACCGTCAATCAGACCTCTTAATTGCGCCGCATAAGCCTCTGCCACTTCCTGGAATTTGACTGCACGATATCCCGGATCATTAACATCGGGGGAGAGTGAGAGCGACTTGTTCATAGGTCCGAGTGCTCCTGCCACAAATCTGGGCTTTGTGTTACCGGGGATGTTAAACTCTGCAGTCACTTCTTTTGCAATTTTTGCCGAATGGAAGTTCAGTTTGTAAACCTCGCTTTCGAGTCCGTAATCAGCCTGGGCGAACGATGTGCCGCTGAATGTATTGGTCTCGATGATATCAGCACCTGCTTCAAGATACTTTCTGTGAATCTCCTTAATCACTTCAGGTTTCGTTATCGAGAGAAGATCGTTATTTCCCTTCAGATCGGATGGGTGGTTCTTATACTCTGCACCTCTGAAATCTTCCTCAGTCAGTCTGTATCTCTGTATCATCGTGCCCATCGCGCCGTCAAGTATCAGTATTCGTTCTCTTAAAAGGGCTTCTAAAATTGCTTTTGTGTCGTTCATATGAAAATATATTCGTGAGATTGTGTAAAGTATTTGATTTTTTTTGATCAATTCGTTAAAATGTGATTACAAATTTAAAATTTATCCCCGCAATTAACAAAGAAATCAGGAATTAGATGTATATAGTTACTGGTGCTGCCGGATTTATAGGCAGCGCAATAGTCTGGCAGTTGAACCGTGAAGGTATAACTGACATCCTCATAGTCGATACTCTCGGCAGCGATGAGAAGTGGAAAAACCTTGTAAACCTGCAATATCGTGACTTTATCGATAAAACAGAGTTCATAAAAAAAATAGAAGACCGTGTACATTTCGGCAATGTTGAGGCGATAATTCACATGGGTGCGAATTCTTCCACCACAGAAAGAAATGCCGACCATCTTGTGGAAAATAACTATCGTTACACCAAAGTGCTCGCAGAATACTGTCTGGCGAGAGATATCAGATTCGTTTATGCCTCATCGGCAGCCACTTATGGCGACGGTGAACTCGGTTTCGATGACACCGACGAAAACTGCCTTAAAATAAAACCTCTGAACATGTACGGTTATTCAAAAAACATGTTCGATCAGTGGGCTTATCTGACCGGAAATTTGAAAAAAATTGCCGGGGTGAAATACTTCAATGTTTACGGACCGAATGAATCGCACAAAGGTGATATGCGAAGTGTTGTTCACAAGGCTTACGGACAGATAAGAGATACCGGATTGGTCACCCTTTTCAAATCCCTCCATCCGGCTTATAAGGACGGGGAACAGATGCGCGACTTTGTTTATGTGAAGGATGCCGTAAACATGACACTCCATCTTGTCAGGAACCCCGACCAAAACGGATTGTTTAATTTGGGGCAGGGAAAGGCGAGAACATGGAATGATCTTGTAGGAGCAATTTTTAGCGCAATGGGTTTGGAACCAAACATTGTATATATTGACATGCCGGATTATCTTGCTCCAAAATACCAGTATTTTACAGAAGCTGATATCTCCAAAATCAGGAAGTCGGGTTACACGGCACCACTGTATTCTCTTGAAGAAGGTGTTGCAGATTATGTGAAAAACTATCTGTTGCCGGGTAAATTTCTGGGAGAGTAGTCAGAGCGGTATTATATGAAAACGGGCTGTTTAAGGCAGCCCGTATTCATAATCTTACAATTCAGGTGAGCGGGGAAGCGACTTAAAAGTCGTCGTCATCATCATCTATGTTTTTTTTCGGGTTGCTGTCGAAATCATCATCAAAATCGTCATCATCAAGATCCTCATCATCTACATCGTAGTCGTCATCGTCGAAAAGTTCACCGTCGTCAAAATCTTCCAGAAACTGTTCTATGTCTTCTTCGTCAAAATCGTCGTCAAGGTCTTCGTCTTCCTCGGCAAGGTCTTCATCGTCCAGATCCTCATCATCGAAATCTTCATCATCGAAATCGTCATCACCCATTTCATCATCCAGATTCCTTTTTTTGGGTGATGCAAAAAATTCCTGTGCCAGATGCCAGACCGGCTGCTCAACTTCAGAAAATTCCATTCCTAAACTCTCTGAATCATCAATAATTGGCATAAAAGATACTCCTTCTTATTCCTGTTCACTTTTTTTGAAAAACTATACTATAAATTAAAAAATTTGAATCGTAAATAAATAAGGAAAATTTTTTAAATACACACGATGCAGACAATTTTTTACAATTTTTTTGTGGAACGGACGGCAATTTTTTGGGAAACAAATCCGTAAAATGAGAAAAATAGTTAAAAAAGAATTATTTTGTTCAATATTCATTTTTATTGTCAGTCTTATGGCGGCTGGAAACCATTAGAGATTTGTCGGGATTAAATCGGGTAATCTGATTTGCCATCATTTTCCCTTCTGCCAATCCCTTAAAATTTCGTAAATTTTCACTCATTATTACAACTTTTTTATCAAGTTAGCGAGGTGCCGTCTTGAGGTTATTTATTTTCATATTATTCATGAGTACATTACTGATGCCACAGCAGAAAAGGTTAATTACCATCGATGATCTTTGGTCGATGGAGAGAATAAACAAAATAACTGTTTCACCCGATGGAAGCAAAATATTCTATGCCTCATCTGTTTACAGCATGGAACTAAACAAGGGAAACAGCAACATCAGCACTATTAATTCAGACGGTTCCGGTAGAAAAGGGATTAAAACAAGCGAAAAAAATGAAGGTTCGCCAGTTTTTGTACCTGCTTTGAATAAACTCGCCTACTTGTTCGATGATCAGATTTATCTCTGCAATACAGACGGAACGGGGGAAGAGGCTCTGACAAGCTATTACACTGGAGTGAATTCCTTTAAGTTTTCTGATGACGGAAAATATATACTCTTCACTTCCTCGGTTTATCCTTCATGCGGACTGGGAAACGAGTGCAATGAGACCCGGGACAAAAAAGAAGAAGAGAGCAAAGTAAAAGCTTCTGTGTTTACCGAACTGTATTATCGTGACTTCAACAGGTGGAGAGGTGACAAGAGAAGTCTTCTTTATTTGTTTGATATCGCCTCGAAAAAAGCGTATGATCTTACACCCGATGCCGGTTATGATGTGCCACCGGTTGCTCTCGGCTCGGAGAATGATTTTAATTTCTCACCTGACGGCAAAGAAGCTGTTTTCACTGCCAACAAGGATAAATTCCTTGCGACAAGCACCAACAATGACATTTGGACAGTCAATCTCACAGAAGTGTTGAAGGGTGGAACTCCAAAGCATGTGAAGATTTCCAAAAGCGAAGGAAATGATTGTGAGCCTGTTTACTCGCCCGATGGAAAATACATTGCCTTTACATCGATGGAGAGAAAAGGATTTGAAGCTGATAAAAAACGAATCATAATTTTCGACAGAGCAAAAGGGAGTTTGACAGATATCTCTGCCAAATTTGATCTGACAGCAGAAAATCTGATCTGGTCACCCGACAGTAAAACAATCTATTTCATCGCTCCTTTCGAAGTTTACAATCAGATTTACAGTGTAGATGTTGCAACACAAAAGCTAACAACAATCATTAAGGGAAGTAACATAACCGACGTTAATCTGGCGGCAAACGGCACGAAATTCTTTTTCAGAAAACAGGCTTCCACGATGCCACATGAAATCTATTCCGCCAATGTGGATGGAAGCGGAATGATGAGAATTTCGTATGTGAATCAGCAGGTTTTGAATCAACTCGACATGAATGATATCGAAACTTTCACGACAAAAGGTGCGGGTGGTACTTCGGTTCAGTCGATCCTGGTGAAACCTGCGGGTTTTGATCCTTCAAAGAAATACCCTCTCGTATTCCTGATCCACGGTGGTCCACAGGGGCACTGGAATGATGATTTCCACTATCGCTGGAACCTTCAGATGTTTGCAGCAGGCGGATATGTTGTCATTGCCCCCAACCCGAGAGGAAGTATCGGCTACGGACAAAAATTCACTGATGAGATTTCGAAGGACTGGGGAGGGAAAGTCTACACCGACCTGATGAATGTCTATGATTACGCAATTAAAAATTTTAAGTACCTCGACAAGAACAATACTTTTGCTGCCGGAGCATCTTACGGTGGTTATATGATAAACTGGATTGCGGGCCATACCGACAGATTTAAAGCACTTGTTTCGCATGCCGGAGTTTTCAATCTCGAGAGCATGTTCGGAACGACCGAGCAGTTATGGTTCCCTGAATGGGAGTTCGGTGGCACACCGTGGGAGAAGAGAAAAGAGTATGAAAAATGGTCACCCCATCGTTTCATACACAACTGCAAGACTCCCGTGCTCGTAGTACACGGTGCAAAAGACTTCAGAGTGCCCGAAGAACAGGCTTTTCAGTTATTTACTTCACTTCAACGCTTGGGAATTGAAAGTAAATTTTTATATTACCCCGACGAAACTCATTTTGTTGCAAAACCACAAAACTCAAGACTCTGGTGGCTGACTGTTTACGACTGGTTCGAAAAACATTACACACCGGAAAAGAAAAAATAGAGAGGTTGTCATGGAAGAAACAAAAGACAAAACCGTGGATCACTTGGGCGAAGAGCACCTCGACTTTCATGATGTCCCCATGGACGGGGGGCTGAAGGATAACGGGAACGGTGAGGGAGATTTTGATTTCGATTATATCGAGAGCGAAGAGGAATACGAGAAGCAGGCTCAGTATGTCGATGCCAATATCTGGCAGAAGCTTGAAGAATCCGGAACCAAAATATCCTTTGTTCGTGATATTATTGCTCTCTACAACTACATGCTTGATTCCCGTGTCTCATGGTACAGGAAAGCTATCGTTGTGGTAGGGCTGATCTATTTTATTACTCCAATTGATGCCATTCCCGATCTGGTTCCCCTTTTCGGATACATGGATGATCTTGGGGTAATCGGATCTATCCTCAAATATTTGGGACATGAACTGTCATCCTACTACGACAGTTAATTCGTTTTTCCCAAAAGGACCCGGAAAAAGTGTGAAGAAACAGAAGCATATAAGAATGATCAAGGATTCCTCCTTAATTTATTCTTATATGCTTTTTGTTGATCTGTTAAATTCTTGGTTTAGCGGTTAAAAAGTAAAAAATGCTCACCTCACTCTACATCAAAGATTACGCTCTCATAAAAGAAGTCACGATAGAATTCGGTCCCGGTCTCAATATCATTACGGGTGAGACAGGTGCCGGTAAATCGATTATGCTTGATGCACTCGGCCTGGTTCTTGGAGGCAGAGCGTATGTCGAATCAGTGAGGACGGGATCGCAAAAAGCTTTCGTTGAAGGGGTTTTCAGACCCGGCAAAAATTCTGCAGACCGTATTGAACAGATCCTGACTGAAAATGAAATTGAACCCTCGACCGAAATAATTATCAGACGGGAAGTCTCGCTGAAAGGAAGCAGTCGCGCTTTTGTCAATGATACTCCAGTAAGCATCAACACTCTGAAAGAGATTGGCGATTGCCTTGTGGATCTTCACGGTCAGCACGAACATCAGGCGATACTTCACCCCGACAATCACATCGGATATCTCGACAGCTTTGCAAAGACTTCTTCACTTCGGGATACATTTTCTGCCGAAGCCCTCAAACTCCAAAAACTTCTTTCCGAACAGAGGGAAATAGAAACCAAAAAAGAAGAGTTGAAAGAGAAAAGGGAGTTTTATGCATTTCGTCTTCGGGAAATTGATTCTGTTTCACCTCAACCGGGCGAAGATGTCGATCTCGAAAAAGAGCTCAATATTTTAGAGAACGCCGAGAAGATTTTAACCCTCACATCCTCAGCTTTTGCTAAATTGTATGAAGGTGAACCGTCTTCCTATGATCTGGTTTTTTCCGCCAGGAAGGAGGTGGAGTCATTGGGCAGGATTGATGCTTCTTTCGCGGAACTTGTTCCTGATCTCGAGCAGGCACTTGCTGCCATTCAGGGGAGTGCCGAAATGATTCGGGATTATATGAAAAACATCGATCTCGATCCCTCCAGACTTGAGGCATGCCGGGAGAGACTCGTTGCCATAAACCGGCTGAAGAAAAAATTTGGCGGCAGTCTGGAAGAAGTCATCGAAACCCGTGAAAAGCTACTCCAGGAGATTGATCTTGCTGACAATTTTTCAGATCATCTTGCCGGTGTTAACAGACTGATCGCTGAACAGAGAGAGGTCTGTGGAAATATTGCAAAAGAACTTTCGGAGAAAAGAGCTTTGGCAACAGGGGCACTTTCTGAAGGGATAGTTGCCAAACTTTCAGAACTCGGAATAAAGAGTGGCAATTTCGTTGTAAATATAGCACATGAAGAGCCGGGTCCAAAAGATGGAAGTTTTATTGTGAACGACGGTAAGGCAGTAAAATTCGATGAAAACGGAATTGACAAAGTGGAATTTTATATCTCCACAAACGCAGGGGAACACCCGAAGCCGCTGGTAAAAGTTGCTTCGGGGGGTGAAGTTTCCAGGGTCATGCTTTCCCTTAAATCGGTTCTTGCCGGAATGGATCGGATACCCGTGCTCGTTTTCGATGAAATTGATACGGGAATCAGTGGACGCATTGCCCAAAAAGTTGGTATTGCACTTAAATCGCTTTCGCAGTTTCATCAAATTATTGCCATCACACACCTGCCACAGATCGCCGCATACTCTGACATCCATTTCTCGGTTCAGAAATTCGAACAGAATGGCTCCACTTCCACGCAGATTAACAAACTATCACCTGAAGATAAAATTAATGAGATCGCCAAACTGATCAGCGGGTCCGAGGTGACAAGTGCATCCATAAAAAGTGCGAAAGAGCTTATCGAAGGCGAAGGACTTTTTGGTTAGTTTGCTAAAAAACGCCGGACTTTATGTCCACATTCCATTCTGTGACCATAAATGTATCTACTGCGATTTTTATTCCATCATCAAAGAAGATAATAAATCCCTTTACCTGACTTGTTTAAAAAATGAAATAGAGCATTTTTCTGAAATTTTCTCGAAAACACACAAGTTCGATACCATATATTTTGGTGGCGGAACCCCTTCATTAGTTGAACCCGAATACCTTGGTTCGATAATCAACCATCTTAAACAAAACTTTTTTGTCTCATCTGATGCCGAAATTACAATGGAAACAAATCCCGGCACCGTTGATCTTGAAAAGTTGAGGCAGTTTCGGCGTATTGGAATAAACAGAATCAGCATCGGAATTCAGTCATTTGATGAGGATGACCTGAAATTTCTTACGAGGATACATTCAGCAGAGTCGGCGATACAGACAGTTAAAGATGCACAAAACGCGGGGTTTACAGATATTTCACTTGATCTCATTTTCAATCTCCCCGGTCAGAGTAAAGAAAAGTGGTTGAGAAATCTTGAAATTGCTGCCACACTTCCGATCACTCATATCTCCGCGTACAGCCTGATTCTCGAACGGGGTACCATCCTGAACAAAATGGTGCTGAAGGGTGAGGTCGAAATGCAGGATGAGGAGATTGATTCAGAACTTTACGAAATCACCATGGATTTTCTTGCCGAAAAAGGGTTTGAACACTACGAAGTCTCAAATTACTGCAAACCGGGATTCGAGTGCAGGCACAACCAGATTTACTGGGACTGTAAAAATTACCTCTCTTTTGGCACCTCCGCTCATTCGTATATGGATGGAGAACGGTGGTGGAACTATTCCGCTCTCAGTATTTACAATGCCGCTGTTCAGAAGAGAAATGAAGCGGTAGCAGGCAGTGAAAAGCTATCTGAAAACGATCTTTATGAAGAATCCATAATGCTTGGTTTAAGAAGCAGGGGATTGTGTTTGGATTCTCCGGAAATGCAGGACTGGTATGCAGGGAGGCGACTTATTATCGATGGACTGATTTCTGCCGGGAAGGTCTGTTTGGAGGGAAACAACCTGAAATTAACCCGGAACGGGTTTCTTGTGTGCGACGAGATTGTGGAAAGACTGCTGTGATGAGGGTAAAAAGTGGTAATTTTGAATCATTGAATATATTTTTTGCATCATACTGTTATTGAAATAAAAATTTGGAGAATTAATGTCAGAGAATAAAAATAATCACAGAAAAGTGATAATAATCGGTTCAGGTCCTGCAGGATTTACTGCAGCAGTTTACACAGGCAGAGCCAATTTGAATCCGTTAATCTTTGAAGGAATGCAACCGGGCGGGCAGCTTACCATTACCACTGAAGTGGAAAATTATCCCGGGTTTGAGCATGGGATTCAGGGTCCCGAACTTATGGATATAATGAGAAAACAGGCACACAGATTTGGTGCCGAGTCGATCTACCAGGAAGTTACAGAAGTTGATTTTTCAAAAAGACCTTTTACTATAAAAAGTTATGATGATACATACACTGCTGACGCGGTAATAATTTCAACCGGTGCCTCAGCAAAGCTTCTTGATCTTCCTTCAGAGAGTAAATTTATGGGTTATGGCGTTTCAGCCTGTGCCACCTGCGACGGATTCTTCTACAGAAATCAGCGCGTCATGGTTGTTGGTGGAGGTGATACTGCTCTCGAAGAGGCTACATATCTTACCAGATTTGCTTCTGAAGTAGTGATTGTACACAGAAGAGATGAATTCAGAGGTTCGAAAATCATGGTTGACCGGGCAAAGAAGAATCCGAAAATCAAGTTCGCTCTCAATTCTGTTGTAGATGAGGTCGTTGGTACCGAAGATGGAAACAAGAAAACCGTTACCGGTGTCATACTGAAAAATGTAAAAACCGGGGAGAAAGTCTTGCACGAGTGTGAAGGTGTTTTCATCGCGATAGGTCATCAGCCAAACACAGGCCTCTTTAAGGGAGTACTCGATACAGATGAGAGCGGGTACCTGATCGTGAAACCGGGTTCAACTTACACAAATATCGAGGGTGTTTTTGCTGCGGGTGATGTTTCCGACAAAACCTACCGTCAGGCTGTAACTGCGGCAGGTTCCGGTTGTATGGCTGCGATTGATGTCGAGAGATGGCTGGAAACGCAGGAGTTATGAGTTATTAGTTTTGATTTATGATTTATTAAATTGGACAGACGCAAAGAGGACCTGACTGGTTCTCTTTGCGTTTTTTATTTTAAGGTTGGGTTATTTCTTTGTTTGCAGTTCTTTGTTGACCAGATGGCTGCGGTAGTAGTGAGCTGTAATAAGTCCGATCCCTGTGAACAGACAGATAGAGACGGCTACAAGTGGATTTTCATTTGTCAGTTTGTCGAGCCAGAAGCCTGCTCCAAGTCCCACACTGAAGAAAATCATTATTGTACCTGAGACAGCGAGCCAGTATGATTTTCTTACCTCCCTGTCAACTCCCATCAGATTGTAGAGATCATCTGCCGGCAGGTCTTTTTCAAGAAGTTTTTTCTTCTCGAGGAAACGGAAACTGACAGATGCAATAATGGTAGCTCCGATTACCATAAAAAGAACTATGGGTATCAAAACATCTTCCATTTTAGCCCTCCTTCTGTTTGTTGAGTTTTTCTCTCACATAAAAGGATATTATTAACCCGGCACCCACAAAAATGAACATGATAAAGGGGATATAATCATTTTCGCCGGTCAGATTTTTGACTACTGTCCCGGTCAACATTCCAAGTCCGAATGTTGCTGTGATGATTCCAAGGACGACCAGCACTCCCTTTTTCTTGTCTCCGGGATTAAGGAGAAGCTTAAGTTCTTCGGCAGTATAATCCTTCGAAAGGATCATTTCTCTCTCCCTCGATCTGAAGTAGAGGGTGGTAATTATGACTGCACCGGTAACTATGAAAAAGATTATCGGTATCATGAATTCGAATGGCATTTTATTCTCCATAATTGTTATTTGTTTCTACTACTTCAGACAAGCGGCTTAAATAAAAGGTTACACCATGGTAAAATATTTTTTTCATTTTGTATTATTACAGTTGGAATTTTAATTTAATGACGGTGTAACCATTTAAAGGACTCTCAGGTCTAAACGGTTGTATGAAGAAACTTGATGATCACGAGATAATTGAATCGGTTAAAAGAGGCAACACTTCCGATTATTCTCTCATAATAGACCGTTACAAGCAAAAGGCTTTCTCAATGATATTCCGAATGTTGAAAAACAGAATGGATGCAGAGGAAGTGCTGCAGGATTGCTTTGTCAAGGCATACAATAACCTGAAATCATTCAAAGGAGATGCTCAATTTTCAACCTGGTTCTATAGAATTGTATATAACACTACACTCTCAAAACTGGGGATGAAAAAGAGACAGATTGAGCAGTCGATGCTCTCGATAGGGGACGAACTCGACATTGAGGATCTGGAGGCTGATACTTCCGGGAGGAAAAACGCAATTAAAGAACTGGTGAACACACTTGTGGCTAAACTGCCCCCAAACTATTCCATGGTGGTTAATCTTTTTTACATGGAAGAGATGAGTTGTGAGGAAATTGCCGAAGTGATGGGAACAAATACTCCAAATGTGAAAGTATTGCTCCACCGTTCCCGGACGGAACTTAAAAAATTGATAAAAGAAAATAATCTCGAGGATGAACTGAGATGAAACACTATAACGACGATTTTTTTAATCATTTTATTGACGGCGAAGTTGATCCTTCTTCCCGTCAGGAATTCCTTTCGCATATCAAAACATGTGAAGCTTGCGCAAATGAATACAACCTTTTACTCAAAGCTCACAATGGTTTCTCTCAAATGGAACTGGAAGAGGCTCCTCTTTCGATTAATTCGTTAGTGATGAGAAGAATTGCCAAGGTGGTTCGACCGTCTGAAGCAAGTAAAAAGTTTTTTATTGGAATGCTCGTAACTCTTACCTCTTTGTTGTTGCTGCTCTTTGGCTATGCGCTGAACACAAGTTCTGGAACCTCTGCCGCAGAACAAAAACCATTGTTCGACTTTTCAAAAATTGATTTTTTATTCATGAAAGATTTGTCAAAACCTCTCGGCTCATTCACATCTATCTTTACTCCTGATTTTGGAGGAATGCTTTTGATTCTCGCAATTTCAGTGGCTTCCTACTTCATCATCGAGAAACTCAAAGAAGGAAAGAATTAGTTATTAGTTTTGAGTTATTAGTTATTAGTTTTCGTTTTTGAACACGATAATCAAGATGAAGATGTGTGAGCCCGATAGGGCGGCATATGTGTAGGGGACGCAGATTTTCGCAGCGGGGATAGTTCCACGGATTTCACGGATGAAGGTTTTAAGCCCGTTAGGGCAGCATATGTGTAGCACCTCTGAGAGGAAAAGATTTTCAAAGCCTACGGTTAAAATGGGGAAGATTTGGAATGTTTCTACCCATATGTCGCCCTAACGGGCTTTTGTAATTTTTGTACACCGAGATTCTACCCATATTCCGCCCTAACGGGCTCAAAATCCTCATTCGTGGAATCCGTGCGAAATCCGTGGAATCTGTGAAACTATCCCCTCTGCGAAAATCCGTTTAATCTGCGTGTATCTGCGTCCCCTACCCATATGTCGCCCTAACGGGCTTTTCAGCCTTCAGCCTTCTTTATTCAGCCTTCTCTTTTACTTCATTCAGCTCTGTGAAGACGGGGAGGCCTTTTGACATGGCATGGAGTCGGACAGTGAATTTTTTGGTTCGTTCGTGCATTTTGTATGAATCGTAATCATGGTCGGAATCGAAAGAGAGGAAAATATAAAAATTGGCGGGTTTTGCTGCACTCGTCATCGCCTTAAAGAAGTTGAGACCGGGGTGTAGATCTTTAATATTTTGGGCAAAATCGTTTACAAGTTTTGTTGTATAGTCGAGATTTTTTTTATCTACTTCGAGGGTGACGAGGATGTTTTTCATAATTTTCTTGGTTTTTTATTCAAAAATAAGCAAAACAAGGGTAATACCCTTCTTGTCTATTGACTAAAAGACAAAAAATGCTTAATGTTGGAGTCGTAAAAATAAATTTTTAGATATTCGGTTCCGAGAGACTTTGCCGGCGATGGTGGCAGAACAGTTAAAAAATTTTGTAATAAATGGAGAAAAATTATGGCAATAATGATAACAACCGATTGCATCAATTGCGGAGCATGTGAACCAGAGTGCCCTAATACTGCAATCTACGAAGGCGGCAGAGAATGGGAACTTGCCGGAAAAACCTTCGGTGATGGAAATGCAGCCCCATCCGGTGCTGAA
Source organism: Bacteroidota bacterium (assembly GCA_020161395.1). Taxonomy (NCBI): domain Bacteria; kingdom Pseudomonadati; phylum Bacteroidota; species Bacteroidota bacterium. The sequence continues at coordinate 31,502 of JAIUOE010000005.1, read as the reverse complement.
GGATTCTTCTCGGGCGATTTTTACTATATCGTTCCTGACAAGTGTACCGAGTGTAAAGGATTTCATGATGAACCGCAGTGTGCGGCAGTATGTCCCGTTGACTGCTGTGTTCCTGATCCTGCGCATGTTGAAACGGAAGAAGAACTTCTGAAGAAAAAAGATTATCTGGACGAACTCGGAAGATAGTCTCTCAACGCTTCTATTTTAGTGGAGAAAGCGGGAATTAATTCCTGCTTTCTTCCAATTATTTTTGTTTGGAATTCCCGGTCGCATCTTCTCACCCCAACTCTCCCTCGATTTTTCCGTTTTTATATTTTAAAGGCTTGATTTTTATTTTCACTTTTTTGTTTGACACTCTTTTTAGATAGCGGAAAAATTTGAAAAATCTAAATGCTCCGAATGCCATTCCGACAGTTGTAATACCCGCCATAATCGAGGGAGTGATTCCCGGGATGAACAAATCCGCACCGTTGATAAAAAGGTTCTTTAGTTTGTACGGGTTGTTCACGGGTTCACGCATGACCTTTTGCGTGGTCGGCATGACTGTACCAAAAGGATTGTATAATCCCCCTGCACCTGTTGAAGAAGGGGGTATGAATTCAACTGATTCGATACAATCGGGTAATTCCGGGACATACAAACGCATCAACTGATCAAGGTATTTTTTTAAGTCCTCAATGTTGTCAGGCTGTGTGAGAAATGATTGAGGATCGTCTCCATTGATGAAGATAACAGCGAAGTATCCGGCTGGCAGAGTTGATGTAGAGTTTTCCGGGAACCAGGGAAACAGATTACAGGCCTGTGGGATTTCATCCTGATCGGCTGAATTTGCCGGGAAAAATCGTAATATTTCCCCCTTTAGATTGAGCTTTTCACTCTTTTCGTTAAATTTTAATTTGAAAGCCACAGGGAAGGGAACGAACTCCTGAACCGGGAAATATCCTTTCAACCGTTCCCGTGTTTCCGAGTCGGACACATACTCCGGAAGAGTCTTAATGCCGGAACCCCAAAAGAGTTTGGCTGCTCTCAAAGAGATTTTTTCATCAGGGCTTTTAATTTTAATTTCAGTGACTTTTCTCCCGGAAATGACGATATCGTCAATCATCCCGTTTTCAAACAGTTTTCCACCGGATGAGAGATAACTCTCTCTAAGGGAATTGTAGATGGCATCGATTCCCCCTGCCGGAGCGAAACCTCCGTTGAGGAGTCCCATCATATTGATTGCCTGAAAGATTGAGGAAGTGCCTTCGCGGCAGGATGCGAGGTTCTGCAACTGCCCTGATATAACAGTCTTGAATTTAGTGTCAGATGACAAAGAATTCAGATAATCTTCCGAATTCAATGCAGCGAATTTTTTTCCGGAGACAAAAAATCTTTCTGTAAGTCTGTGCAAAGTTGGCGGGAGGATAAATCTCAGCAGGTAGAAGCTTGTGTAGTTTGCAGCATGCTGAATATCCTTGAAAAAACTGTCCACATTTCCTTTTTCTTTTGGGAAAAGACTTTTCAGACCATCCATATATTGTGCAAGATTGTCAGAAATGTTTAATTTTGCTTTTGGATAGAAGAGTCGCTCATAAATCGATGGCAGTCTCTCCCAAAGGAGTTTATCATCTGAAAGGTAATCAAATATCTTTCTGACAAAACTGTCGCTTTCCATTTGACCCGAATAAAATGCATCGAGATAGAAATTCTTTTCAGGGTTATCGAGGGACTGGGCTATGCCTGTAACCAGGGCGGTCTTCTTTTTGAAAAATTTTTGCAGTATAATCGCAGACGCAAACGAAGAAATTCCGGCGCCGGTAATGATAACATCGAACTTTAACGATTTATTCAATTGCATTGGATCAAAAACAGGTGAAAGGATTTTCAATTTTATTATTTTTGTACATTATTAAAATAAAGAAAAGTGATGAGAACAGGCAAATACTCTGTAAAAGTTTTTGAATCAGATTACTTTAAACTTGATGGTGGTGCCATGTTTGGAATAATTCCCAAACCTCTTTGGGAGAAAACCAACCCGGCAGACGAAGTAAACCGTATAGCCATGTCCACCCGTGTAATTCTTCTCGAATGGGATAACGAGAAAATGTTGATTGACACCGGAATGGGTGAGAAGTGGGATGCCAAATCGAGAGATATTTATGCCCACGACCCTGAGACCACACTCGAAAAGAGTTTGAAGGCACAAGGAATTTCACCATTGGAGATTACAAAAGTGTTATTGACACATCTTCACTTCGACCATACGGGCGGCTCGGTGGTAGAAAAAGATGGCAAATTGCAACCTGCATTTCCAAATGCCCGTTATTTTGTTCAAAAAAGAAACTTTGAATGGGGTGTCAATCCTTCAGATCGCGACCGGGGGAGCTATATAAAAAACAACTTCCTTCCTCTGATAGAAGAGGGGGTGCTGGAACTTGTTGAGGAAAAGGATCCGGAATTTATGGATGGAATAACCCTCCACACTCTTAACGGTCACACTTTTGGGCAGCAGGCAGTGAAGATATCAGACGGTTCGTCCACGCTTTTTTTCTGTGCTGATCTGATTCCAACCCACGGACATATACCACTACCCTACATTATGGGTTACGATCTTCAACCGCTGGTTACTCTTCAGGAAAAAAAGGAAGTTCTCGCTAAAGCAGTGGAGGAGGACTGGACACTCATCCTGCAACACGATCCGTTAATTCCGGCAGTGAAAGTGGAGAAAACCGACAGGGGCTTTAAAATCAAAGAAAAATTGTCCCAAATCTGATTATTTTGGCGAGTGAAATTGCCACAAAAGGAGAATTGTATGGATGAAGCTGTAAAAAAACTGTGCAAAGTAAGCGAACTCCATGAAGGTGAAGGTAAAAGATTCGTGGTGAACGGGGAGGAAATTGCCCTGTTCAAAGTTGACGGCAAGATACATGCGCTAAGTAATATTTGTCCTCACATGCATCCGGCTGCAATCTATACCGGATTTATTGAAGATGGATTCGTGGTCTGTCCAATCCATGGATGGAGATTTGATCTTGAAACCGGCAACAAGGAAAACGGACACAGGGGACTGAAAGTTTTTCCTTACGAGGTGAAAAACGGTTATATATATGTCACGGTAGAAGATGAGACTCCTCATTGGAAGTGGTAGGAAATAATCAGACCGTGACAAAATTAGCCAGGGAAATTGGATTCGATCTTGCAGGTTTTGCAGAGATTGAACCGCTCGAGTGGGAAACAGAATTTTTGCGGCAATGGATCGGGAGAGGATTTTCTGGGGGAATGTCGTATCTCGAAAAAAATATCGAAAAAAGAAATGATCCTAAAAATATCCTGCCTTCAGCAATCTCCGTGATATCGCTCGGGCTGAATTACCGGCAGTCAGGAGATTACACTCCTGGGAAAGAAAAAGTGTCAAGATATGCCTGGGGGAGGGACTACCACTTCGTGATGTGGGAAATGCTTGAAAAATTTGAAGCCTCACTTCGAGACCTTTTTCCCGGGTGTGAGACAAAAAGCTATGTGGATACAGGTCCCGTAATGGACAAGGTTTGGGCAGCCAAAGCGGGAATTGGCTGGCAGGGGAAGCATTCAAATATCATCAACAGGGAGATGGGGAGCTGGTTTTTCATTGCGAATGTCTTTTCGAATATCAAGTTTGACTACAGTTCACCCCTCGAAGATTTTTGCGGAAGCTGTACTGCCTGCATCGACGCCTGCCCGACAAACGCCATCGTCGGTGAATATATAGTTGATGGAAGCAAATGCATTTCATATCTGACTATTGAGAACAAGGGAGAGATCAGTCCGGAATTTGAAGGAAAAATGGATGACTGGATTTTTGGTTGTGACATTTGTCAGGATGTGTGCCCGTGGAACAGGAAGTTCAGTGCAGAAACAAACAATAAGAATTTTACAGGATTCAATGAAACATCCGGATTGAACAAAGAGTTTGATCCCGGTTTTTTTGATCAGATTGATAACAAGGAATTTAAAACAAGATTCGCCGAAAGTCCAATTCTAAGAAGCAAATTGAAGGGAATGAGACGGAACAGCGGTTTTTTAAGAAGAAACAAGAATAATGATTGAAACAAAAAAAGTACAATTAAAGGGGATGACACTCCCTGAGTTAAAGGAATGGTTTATAAAAAAGGGTGAAAAATCATTCCGTGGTGAGCAGGTTTTCAACTGGATGTACAATTATCTGGTTGATGATGCAGATCAGATGCTTAATCTCTCAAAGTCGCTGAGGGAATTGATAAAAAATGAGACGATTATCAACACCCTCGAGCTGACTGATAAATCCGTTTCGGGTAGTGAGGGGACTGTAAAACTTCTTCTTAAAACTGCACTTGATCACCTTATTGAATGTGTAATCATCCCTGAGGAGAAGAGGTGTACGCTGTGTGTCTCCACTCAGGTTGGATGTCCCCTGGACTGCAAGTTTTGTGCAACAGGTTTGCTCGGATATAAAAGGAATCTGACTGCCGGAGAGATATTTGATCAGTACGCAATTGCACAGTCGATTTATGAGAGGGATATAACAAATATTGTTTACATGGGAATGGGGGAGCCACTTCTGAATTTTGATTCCACTGTAAAATCGCTCGAAATATTTCAGCAGGAACTTACCAAAGGTATCAGTCTGAAAAAGATCACAGTTTCCACGGCAGGTATCGCCCCAAGAATCAGAGACCTTGCAGACACGGGATTACGCCCAAAACTTGCTCTGTCACTTCATTCCTGTTTTGAGGATATTCGCACTAAAATAATGCCGATTAATGCAAAATATTCTCTGAAGGAAAATATCGATGCAATTGAGTATTACATTAAAAAGACGAACACAAGAATCACCTACGAATACACAATGCTTGAGGGAATTAATGACCGGGACAAGGATATAAAAGCACTCGGTAAACTCTGCCGCAGGATGCCATCCAAAGTAAATATTATACCATTCAATTCGCTTGAGCACATGAACCCCGAGGGATTCTCGGGTGAACTTCGCTCCACTTCCCGGGAGAGAATCGAAGAATTTGCCGACCGTTTGCGGGACGAATATGTTACAGTGATGGTCAGGGATACCCAGGGAGATGAAATAGCCGCCGCTTGTGGTCAACTTGCAGGAGTTACGATAAGAAGCCATGAGTAACAGAAAACTCAGTCACGCAGAAATTTCCGTAAACAGAGCCAAACTTGATAATCTGCATGAAGTAAAAAAAATGCCGGTTGTTGTTTTGCTCGATTCCATCCGCAGCAGCTACAATGTTGGTTCCATCTTCCGCACATCAGACGGGGCAATGATTGAAAAGCTCTACCTTTGCGGTTATACTCCGGCACCACCGGTTAAGGATATCATGAAAACTTCTCTTGGTTCCACTGAAAGCGTGGAGTGGGAATTTGTGAAAGATGCAGTGGAAGTGGTGCGAAAATATAAAGAGTCGGGTTACAAAATCTCGGCTCTAGAATTGACCGATACTTCAATAGACTACTGTGATATTGGTGATGAAGTGTACCCACTCCTCTTCATTTTGGGAAATGAGATTACAGGAGTGAATCAAAATTTGCTGGATTTATGTGATTTTACAATAGAACTGCCACAATACGGGATAAAACAGTCGTTGAATGTTGCTGTGGCTTATGGAATTGCTGTCTACAGACTGAGAGTGGTTTTCGATGGGAAAACTGATTAGACTGTAAAAAACTCTTCGCCGTTGTCCTTTGTATGGATACTTAATGAACCTGCCCTTACCATCGTGACTAAAGTTCTCGATGCCCTTCTTTCGGAGATATTCGCAGCATTTGCAAGATCCTTCACATTGATTTTTTCATGCTTCTCGAGCCAGGTAAAAACTTTTTTTTCGAGATCACCGACCGAAAATTTAACGAGCGGATTTGAAGAACTTCTCGCCTTGAGAATTCTGATCATTTGTTTCGATGCCGGAATACTCTTGTCGTTCACTCTGATATAAACCTGAGCGGTATTTATATCAAGATCTTCTTTGTAATCCTGAATTCGATGAGGTTTATTGTCTGATTCAGGAACAAAAACCACCACGAGTTCCTTTTGGTCAATATTAATGAATTGCAGAAGGTAGTCGATTTTTGGGGTTATATAGAAATTTGTGGTTTCGTTTATGAACTCAAATTCAGTCTTTTCGCTTTCAAGTCCCACCACTTTTTTGTTGTCATTCACTCCAAAAATCAGGTACCCGCCTTTTGTGTTGGCGAATGAGATCATCACTTTGGCAATCTTCTCGGGCTCTGTAAACTTCAGTTTGAATTCCGTAGTGGTGCTTTCACCCTCCTCAATAAGATCGAGCAGGTCTCTTCGTTTGATGAAATTGCTCAATGGTGGTACCTCCTCTTTGATTTCCTCTTTTTTAGGCTCTTCGATCGTCTTTGCTGGTGGCACAGCCTGGGGTTTGGCTGCAGAATCCTTTTTAGGAATCGCAGTCGAATCGATTTTTGGAATACTCTTTCCTGTTGAGTCCTTGATTTGAGTTGCAGTGGAATCGATTTTAGGAGTATTCCGCGCAATAGAATCGGCTTTCAGACTGTCCCTGATTACTTTAAGAGAGTCTTCAATTTTCTTTTTGATACGGGCTTTTTCCTCCTTGTAAAAGTTAACTTTTGGAAGGATCTTGTTTGTAAAGCGTGTTTGAGGATACTTAGCAACAAGAGTATCGTAGACAGCAAAAGCGGAATCGAGCAATTTCAAATCATTTTCAAGAGTGAAACCGGCAGCCAGAAGTGACTTGGGAGCGGTAAATGTTTCGGGGAACTTGAGATAAACTGAATAATACTTTTGAACCGCCTGATGGTAATCTTTTTTCACATAAATGCCTTCTGCTTCTTCAAAAAGAAGATCGGCAGGCGAGGCATTCAGAATTACTTTTGGTTTGCCGAGTTTATCAGCCGCAAGATTCACAACTGATTCGTTTTTAAAATTATCATAGACAATCTGGAAGATGGAATCCGCAGTCGATTTTTCATTTTTGTCGAGGTAATAAGAACCGAGTGAAAAAAGTGCCTGACCTTTATACCGTGAGTTTGGAAATTCACCGAGAAGCTTTGTATAATAATTATAGGCAGAGTCGGGAATTACGATTTCACCAAAAAACACATTTCCAAGGTCGAAATAGACCTTTGAGAGGAGGTTTTTTAGAGAATCCGAGGTGATCTGAGGCATTACAGGTGCCCACCCCTTTTTTAATACAGCCACGGTGGCATTTGGATTGTTTTGACCCTGCTGTTCGGGATTATCACCCTGTTTCGGTCTCCCCACAATCATTTCTTCGTCCAATGGTTCGGAGGGTTTTTCAGGTGCAGGTTTGTTTTTCAGCGAATCCTTGACAGCGAGCAGCGAATCCCTCATTTTTTTAGCGGAATCGGAAAGTTCAACGGGAGCTTTGAAGAGATCTGCGAGCTTGGCGTCTGCTGAATCGGCATAGAAATTTAACGAATCTCTTTTGAATTCCATGGGATCATTCAGGTAGGCGAGCTGTCGGGAGTAAACATAAAGATTGGTTTGAAGCCCTTCATATCGCTTGAAGAGATTCGATTTTTCTCTGATCCTCTTCACATAGTCGGCAGTAGAGGCGCTTTTTTCAGCCTTTACATAATAAATGTAAGCAGAATCAAAATTTTTCAGGTTGTTCTCAAACATGTCACCCAATTCGAACCGGGCTATTCCCGATGATACCGAATTCAGTGTGAGTGTATCAAGAGCATAAAGCTGTTTATAAGCCTCATCATATTGTCCGAGTTTTTTTAGACTCAACCCCTTTTGGAGCATGATCTCATCAATTTTGTCCTGATATTTAAACTCTTTCGACATTTTTTGAAGATTTGCCTGCGACTCATCAATTTTGTTCATTGCCCTGAGGCAGATGCTGTAATTCAGGTTGGAATTGTATTCGATCTCAAACGGGGGACCAAATTCAAGAGCTGCTTTGTAGGCTACTGCAGCTTTTTGAGGATCACTCAATTTTTTGAAGAAGAGCTCGCCGATTTCATATTGTGCTTTAGCTGAGATGTCGTTTGAAATATCAACAGCAACGAGATCTCTTAATTTCTGAACGGCTTCGAGGTATTTTTCAATGAATTTCAGATACCTTATCTCTTCGATATATACTTCTGACAACACTTCCCTGTCCTCTTCTTTGAGGGCAAGCTGCTTTGCTTCATCGAGATATTTTAGCCCTGAATCAAATTTTTTCATCTGAATCTCGGACTTTGCGAGCCAAAGAGTGGCATCGATAACAAGACTGCTGTTTGGCTGGGTTGCTATCAATTCCTGAAATTTTCGTGAAGCCTTGATGTAACTTCTCTGATAGAAAAAGGCTTTCCCTATAAGGAAGAGGGCATCATCAACATAAGAACTCTTGTTGTGGAACTGTAGAAGTTTGGAAAATTTTTCGATTACCTTCGGCAGGTTCTGATTGGCTCCGGCAGGGATTGCTGCCTCTGAAATGGCAAAAATATCTTTCCTCTCTTTGATGATTTGTTCTTCAGCATCATAGTAAAGAGTTTTTGCGTTGTGATAAAGATTGAAGTATGTTGTGAAATCCTGCCAGACACCACATCCTGATATCAAAAAGGCAGATGTGAGCAGGATCAGGGATTTGATTACTTTGAGCTTCAAAGCCGGTTCCGAAAATTAATTTGAGTCAGAAGGAATTTAGAGAACAGTTGGAATTTATTCAATGCAAATAAAAATCAAAGCGCATCAAATCCTGATTCGCCTGTTCTTATCCTGATTGCATCAGCAACATCAGAAATGAATATTTTTCCGTCGCCAACCTGTCCGGTTTTTGCATTTTTGATGATAGCATCTATGGCAGTTTCGAGGCGGTCATCATCAACAACGAGTTCGATTTTCATTTTGGGGACGAACTCTATCCTGTATTCACTGCCGCGATAGACTTCTTTGTGTCCCTTCTGCCTGCCGTAACCGCGGACCTCGGTGATAGTGAGACCTTTGAAGCCCTCCTCGATGAGGGCTTCTTTTACTTCGTCAAGCTTGAAAGGTCGTATAATTGCTTCTATTTTTTTCATGGTGGTGTCCGTTCTCAGGCGTTTTTACCGTGGCACTGTTTATATTTCTTGCCGCTGCCACACCAGCAGGGATCGTTTCTACCGATTCTTTCCCCGACTTTTACGGGTTGTGGTCTGCCGACAGGTGCAGTCTCCTGCTCTTTGGGAGAGGGGACATAACCACCGTGCATACCGGCATTATCAGCCGATTCCTTTATAGTTCTGGTTGGCCTTCTCTCGGGTCTGCGTGAAATCTGGACACTCTCGGGTTGGGCAGGGTAGAGTTTGAAGGCAATCTGTACCGTCTCATTTCTGATGGTATCAAGCAGCTCGGTAAAGAGATTGAAAGCCTCGTTTTTGTATTCAATGAGAGGATCTTTCTGTCCATAAGCCCTAAGATTTATACCTTCCTTCAAATCGTCCATATCGCGGAGATGTTCTTTCCACTTGTTGTCGATAACAGTGAGGAAGGCGAATCTTTCAATTCGTGCCATCATTTCAGATGTGAGCATGTTTTCTTTGTGAGCGTAGTAGTCGTGAGCAGCTTTAATTACTCTTTCAGTTACACCGTTTTTATTCAGGAGACCCCATTCTTCTCTGTTGAATTTCATGTTCAAAAGAAGGTAAGTTTCAAGATCTTTTTCGAGTTGCTCTATTTCCGCATTATCGTAATATTTTTCAACGAGTTCAGCAGCGTATTCCTCCATCATGTCAAGAATTTCAGTTTTTAGTCTTTCACCATGAAGTGCGCGGTTTCTTCTTGAATAGATGATGGTTCTCTGCTGGTTCATGGTGTTGTCATACTCGAGCAGTCTCTTTCTTATCGCAAAGTTGTTTTCCTCAACTTTTTTCTGAGCCCTTTCTACAGAACGGGTAATGATCGGGTGCTTAATCACTTCTCCTTCTTCGAAACCGGCACGCGACATTATGGCGGCAGCCCTGTCGCTTCCGAAAAGCCGGAGGAGATCATCTTCGAGCGAAAGGAAGAAGAGAGTGGTTCCGGGGTCACCCTGTCTTCCCGCACGACCTCTTAACTGACGGTCAATTCTTCTCGATTCGTGCCTTTCGGTACCCAAAATGAATAGTCCGCCCTTTTCTTTAACGCCTGCACCGAGTTTAATGTCGGTACCACGACCAGCCATGTTGGTTGCAATTGTAACTGCCCCCGGTTGACCCGCAAAAGCTACCACTTCGGCTTCCCGCTGGTGTTGCTTGGCATTAAGAACATTATGCCTGACGCCTCTCAGTTTGAGCATTCTGCTTATGGTTTCCGAAACTTCCACTGAAGTGGTACCCACGAGGACGGGGCGTCCTTCCTTCTGAAGTTCTTCAACCTGGCTGACAACCGCATTAAGTTTTTCCCGTTTGGTTCTGTAAATCTGATCGTCTTCATCAGATCTTGTCATCGGACGGTTTGTAGGGATTACCACTACATCAAGTTTGTAAATTTCATCGAACTCACCTTCCTCTGTCTCGGCTGTACCGGTCATACCGGCGAGTTTTTTGTACATCCTGAAATAGTTCTGGAGTGTGATGGTGGCGAGTGTTTGAGTATCTCTCTCAACCTTAACATTTTCCTTGGCTTCAATTGCCTGATGCAATCCGTCAGAGTATCTTCTTCCGGGGAGTACACGACCGGTAAATTCATCAACAATCGCAATTTTACCATCCTCGGTGATAACATACTCATCATCTTTTTCGAAAAGTGTGTAGGCTTTTAAGAGCTGGTTGATGGTATGAAGTCTGTCCGACTTTTCGGAGTATTCGAAGTGAAGTATTTCCTCTTTTTTCTTTTTGTCAGCCTCATTTAGGGAGGTGTCATTCTGAATTTTGCTTATCTCGGTGCCAAAATCAGGCAGGATAAAAAATTCCTTTCCGTCGGCTGTACCCTTCGCAAGTTCTTCTCTCCCTTTTTCTGTAAGTTCGATGGAATTGTTTTTCTCATCGATAACAAAGTAGAGTTCTTCATCGATAATGTGCATGTTTCTGCTTTTATCTTTGAGGTATTCAAGCTCAGTGTTCTGCATCAATTGTTTGTATTCAGGCTCGGAGATTACCTTCATAAGCTTTTTGTGTTTGGGCAGACCACGGTATGCTCTGAAAATTTTCACACCGGCTTCTGTTACATCATCCTTCGAAGGATTTGAAGTGAGGGTCTTTTCAGCCTCAGCGAGCATGGTTGAAACGATATTGGACTGAAGCCTGTGGAGTCTCTCGATCTTTGGCTTCATTTCATCATATTTTTGATTGTCGGAATCGACCGGACCTGAAATTATGAGGGGGGTTCTTGCTTCATCGATAAGGACTGAATCCACCTCATCCACTATCGCATAAATATGCTTTCTTTGGACCTGGTGTTCAGGATCGATTGCCATGTTATCTCTGAGGTAATCGAAACCAAATTCGTTGTTTGTCCCGTAGGTAATATCACAGCCATACGATTCGCGTCTTTTGTCAGGACTCATTGTACCAAGTATTGCGCCGACAGTCAAATCGTGGAATTTAAAAATTTCTCCCATCCACTCGGAATCCCTTTGTGCCAGGTAGTCGTTCACTGTTACGAGATGTGCTCCTCTGCCGGTGAGGCAATTGAGGAAGAGGGGAAGTGTGGCCACAAGTGTTTTACCTTCACCGGTTGCCATTTCTGCTATTTTACCCTGATGTAAAACAATACCACCCATCAGCTGTACATCATAGGGTACCATGTCCCAGGTCACTTTTTGACCCATTACGGTGTAAGATTTTCCTACAAGTCTGCGGCAGGTATCTTTTGCCACTGCGAAAACCTCCGGTAAAATTTCATCGAGCAGGTCTTCGTATTTATCATCAAGCTCTTTTTCAAGAGTTTCAATTTCATCATGAATTTCGGTTGCATTCTCAACTTCACCTTCAACGCTGGTGAGGCGGTCATTCAATTCCGCCAGTTTGCCTCTTATTTCTTCAGTTTCCTTGTTGAGATATTCCTTGAAACCCTTGACTTTTTCCTTCAATTCAAAATCGCTCAAAGAGGCGAGGGTTTCGTAGTGCTCGTTTATTTCCTGTACAACAGGTTGTAATTCTTTATATGTACGGCTGTGTTTATCGCCAAAAATGGCTTTTAAGACCGATTTTAACATTTAGAGTCTGCTCCAAAAAATTATTATAACCTGTAAATTTAGCTATATTGTCACACAATAACAATGTATATTTTTGTATTAAGGATCAACGGTGGATGGTGAGGGCAGAAGGCTGAGGGCTGAGGTCAGAAGTTTGAAGTTTGAAGTTTGAAGTTTGAGATGGAAAAAAATGAAAAGTTGATGATTATATTGGAAAGGGTATTTATATTTGTAAGATAACTTTTTTTATTATTTATACTGAAAAAAGTTGAGTTTAAAGAAAAATAGATGACATATGAATATATTTACAGCGATTGGAATAATATTCCTTTCCACCTTCGTTATATCCTTCCTTGTAGCAGGTCTAATAAGGCTCATTTCCCTGGCAATAAACTTCACACGAATTCAAAAAGAAAAATCACAGGATGTCCATGAGGATCTTGCTGTGGTCCAGTCTGAAGCCTCAGGTCAGGAGAGTGATCTCGAAATAGTTGCAGCTATCGGGTTGGCGATACATCAGTATCTTGAAGAAATGCATGATTACGAAAGAACGGTCATGACCATTCAAAAAGTAGTGAAACCGTACTCTCCCTGGAGTTCGAAAATTTATGGCTTAAGACAAAATCCGAAAGGGAGGTAAAAAGTGGACTTTCAAATCTTACAGGAGATATTCCCCGGAATATCTACATTGTTTACTTCCGACCTGACAATTTCGATCGGAAGAATTTGCTTAATGTTACTCGGTTTGTTGCTTGTCTATCTCGGTAAAAAGGGGGTACTTGAACCACTTCTTATGATACCAATGGGCATAGGCATGGCAGCGGTAAACGCAGGTGTGCTGATAATGGGACCCGGAAAAACAGGCAATCTTTTCCTTGATCCGATGGTCTCAGACCCGAAACAGTTGATTGATATCCTTCAGATTGACTTTTTGCAGCCGATTTATACTTTGACTTTTAGCAACGGTCTTATCGCCTGTTTTGTTTTTATGGGAATAGGTGTTCTGCTCGATGTTGGATTTCTTCTCGCAAGACCTTTCCTGAGTATGTTTCTCGCAGTTTGTGCGGAACTGGGCACATTCCTCACAGTACCTGTTGCTATGGCGATGGGACTTGATGTGAAGGATGCTGCCTCTGTTGCAATGATTGGTGGTGCGGATGGTCCCATGGTGCTCTTTACGGCGCTCAAATTATCACCAAAACTTTTTGTCGCAATCACAGTTGTGGCATATCTCTACCTGGGTTTGACTTATGGAGGTTATCCCTACCTGATCAAGTTACTGGTACCGAAAAAGCTCAGGGCGATAAAGATGCCGCCCAAGAAAAAGATCAGGCAGATTTCAGCTTCGGAAAAACTTTACTTTGCTGTAATTGCCTGTACAATTTTGTGTCTCCTTTTCCCTGTCGCAGCTCCATTGTTCCTTTCGTTGTTCGTGGGTGTCGCTGTCAGGGAAGCAGGGCTGAAGCATATTGTTGATTTCATTGCCGGACCCCTGCTTTACGGATCAACCTTTCTTCTGGGACTTTTGCTTGGAGTTCTTTGTGATGCATCATTGATTCTTGACCCCCAGATTCTGACCCTTCTGGTTTTGGGCATAGTTGCACTGATTCTTTCAGCAGTTGGTGGACTGATGGGCGGGTACATAATGTATTTTATCACGGGAGGAAAATTCAATCCTGTGATTGGAATTGCAGGTGTGAGTTGTGTACCAACGACAGCAAAAGTTGCGCAAAAATCTGTCCATGAGGCAAATCCGCAATCGATAATTTTACCCGAAGCCATTGGTACAAACATCAGCGGAGTGATAACCTCAGCAATTATTGCAGGTCTCTACATCACATTGATTCCGATCTTTTTCAAATAGTTAATTATGACCTTTCAAAAAAAGAGGCTGCCTGATATCACAATCAAGCAGCCTCTTTCAATTTTTGATTCATTACTCGTTATGTTTCAACCACCACACATTGACCGGTCAAATTCATAACTCATAAATCATAAGTCATAACTAACAACTCTACTTCTGCAGTATCATCTTTACGGTCTGAATTTTACCACCCGCTTTGATTGTGCAGAGGTAAACACCGGATGCAACTGCACTGCCAAAATCGTTTTTGCCGTTCCATTCGTAAGTGTATCTTCCTGACTGGTGATAACCATTTGCGATTTCGGCGATTTTCTTGCCGTTTATATCGTAGATTATCATCGTAACATTTCCTGATTCAGGCAGAGCAAACCTTATCTTCGTTGTTGGATTAAACGGATTCGGGTAGTTCTGTGAGAGTTCGAAAGCTGTCGGAACAGAATTGTCAAAGTCGATGATTGCTGTTGGTGACTGAACAGTTGCTCTCATGAAATATGTCTCGTTCCATGCGGACCAGGTTGTTCCGTCAAAATCCCAGGCTCTGCTGTTATTGGTCTGGTTGTAGCCAAAATTGGGTCTGTTTACACCGTCATATATCATTCCGATAAAGAAATCATTCGTTACGGTAATGTTTTGGGCAGATGTATTCCATGTGTTCCATCCCGGTACGGTCGATGCCGTAACAGGGTTGTAATTCACGAGGTCTGCACCCGGTGCTCCGTTTCCGGCTTTTGTTCTGACAATTGGTTTAAATGTGGCTGTGCCGGCAGTGGTTCCGGTGATATAGAAACTGATTGCTGTCAGTTTCGCATTGGCAACCGGTGAGGTCATTCTGTTGGCAGATCCCTGACCATTGTTGGGCCAGTTATATCCACTCAGGACTGAGCCATTGTCATAGACAAGCTCGGTAATCTGACCTCCCGAACCTCCGCCAATGGTAGAAGTCCATACACTTCTTCCGTGAGTGAAGGCAACAATTTTGTTGTCAGAAGCTCTGATTCTCAGATCGGAAACGACCACATTTGGAAGTGAACTTCCATCTCTTACCCATGAGGTACCACCATCAGTGGTTGAAAAAACACCAAGGTCTGTGCCTGCAAACAGATTCGAAGTGGAAGCCGGATTAATTGCAAATGAATTAACAGGAATGTTTGGCAGGTTTGATGAGATGTTTGTCCAGGATACACCCGCGTTTGTGGTTTTGTAGATTTTCTGTCCCGAACTGAATCCAGAGAAAGTTGCATAGGCAACATTACTGTTTGCGGGATCGATCACTACTTTTGTAATGTAGGAGGCAGGAAGTCCTGAATTTCTCAGGTTCCAGCTCGATCCGGCATTAGTGGTTACCTGAACACGCCCGTTAGAAGTACCTGCATAAATCACGCTCGAATTTCCTTTTGCGATGGCAAGTGCGGAGATTGTAGCACCATTTCCACCGGTTCCGTCACCTGTCAGATCACCTGAAATTGCTGTCCATGAAGATGCAGAATTGGTTGTTCTCCAGACTCGATATGTTCCACCTGCCAATATCTGCGGGTTGTTCGGGTCCATGGTGAAAGGTGAGATAAAGAGAGTTCTGTCAGTTGTCCCATCCCAGAATCCTGAACCAACGGGAATACCGCTCATTGATTTGTTGAATGATGCTCCACCGTTTGTCGACTTAAGGAAGCAGAAATTAACATACTCTCCATACATCAGACTCGGGTTGTTATAGTCGATTTCCGTTGCTCCACCGTCTCCACCGATAAGTTCGCTCCAGGAAGTTCCCGATGAGAGACCCAGGGTACCGTTATCCTGTGTGCCGCCATAATATTTGGCAAGAGTTGGATGGATAGTACCGTAGTAGAATTGTGTGATGTTCAGTCCATTGTTAAGGGATGTCCATGTACTGCCGCTGTTTGTGGTTTTGTAGACACCACCATCATTCCCCACAATAAGGGTTGAGGATGAAGAAGGGCTGAATGCGATTGCATGTATGTCAGCATGCATGAAAGGTGGTGCGCCCGCCTGTGTGTACCAGTTGGAAATTTGTGTCCATGAAGTACCGCCATTTGTCGTTTTCCAGGCATCGAGGCCGGCTACATATACGATATTTGCATTTGCTGGATCAACAGCAATTATGTTATTGTACCATGCCTGTCCTGATGTGTAGGTGGTTGCACCAGAGAAGGCAGGTCCAGGAATGGTTACGCTTGACCAGTTCGAACCGCTGTTTGTGGACTTGGACAAAACACCGCACTGATTCGTGCTCAAATCGTGTCCGGATATATAAACAGTGGAGGGTGAGGATTTCGAAACAGCTATTTCATATCTGCCGATGCCCGACTGTGTAAATATCTGTGACCATGTTGCTCCTGCATCAGTCGATCTTCGCACAGTTGCCTGAGAAAAATGTCCAAAGGAGGCGTATAGAGTTGTGGGAGATGTTCCCGCAATTTCAAGATCCATACAATTGGAGGCATTAACTATTTTTGTAAACGATGTACCGCCGTTTGTGGATTTCAGCAGTCCGCCTCGTGTGGCTGCCCAAAGCGTGTTGGTGGTTCCGTCGAATTCCAGTTTATTAACAAAGTAGAAATCCGATCCCGTGGTAGCACTCAGTCTGGTCCAGGAGGCACCGGCATCTGTTGTTTTGAAAATTCCTTCGCCTCTTATCGCATCTGCGTTAAAGAAACCTTCACCGGTTCCTGCGTAAAGAATATTGGAATTCGAAGGGTCCATAACCAGTGCACAAACAGCAATATTCTCCATCTGGTCCTTTAGAGGGGTCCATGAAGTACCTCCATTTGTGGTTTTCCAGACACCACCACCCACTGCACCGATATAAATAATTGATGCATTATTAGGATTTATTACGACAGCTCTTACTCTGCCGCCTATATTGCCCGGTCCGACTTCAGACCAGGAAAGAGCGGTGGAATTATCCAAATTATCAGGTCTTGTGTTGTATCTGTCAATGTGTTGAAGAGCTTCTTCACGCCAGTTATTGGGGATTGAACCTGTAGCCGATTTTCTTTGATCTATGAACCATTTCATCGCCTCGTCGGGTGAACCGTAGTTCAATTTGGCATGCTTCTTTTTCTCAATTTTATACTGTAAATAGTCCTCCATCGTCATTACACCGGTATGCTCGTACGCAAATGAAAATGCAAAGACGAGAAGGATGGTGATGGTGATAGACGGGATTACAAATTTGAATTGATTTTTCATTTTTTTTGTCCGGTTTTTATTTTAAAACTTTGTGGAGTATCCACTTTGTATCGCTGAGGAAGAACTCAATTTTGACCTTATCCCCGGCTTTCTTCTTTGAGAATTCCTTTAAAGCCTGATTTTCGTCATTATTTAAGAGTTCCTTGTTTTCACCAAGTCTGAAGTTGGGTAAAATTTCATATTGTCCATTAATTACTGCGATGCTTGGATAGGCATCATCTTCAAATATTTTTGTGACAGCAATTTTCGCTGTATAGTCAGTTTCACTTTTGACATCCATACTCAAAACCTGCACTTCAGCGATAGTTTTGTTTGTCTGAATGCTTGCCGGCTGGGAAGGTGGATTGTTTTTGTTGGATGTGTCAACGGCGTCCTTGTTCGAACAATTGCAACATCCATAGAAAAAGAATATGATAAAAAGGATTGGAAGTGATTTGATTATTTTCATAAGATATTCCTCGATTAATTTTGGAAATATAAGATTATTTTTCGTCAATTTGTGCATGAAAATTATGGCAGATGATTTAAATCATACTTATAAGCAGGTAATACAAATATTATAGACCTGATTAATTAACCTCTGACATGTTGCGAACAGGCAAGTCGATGAAAGAAATAAAAATTAACTTGTATTTAATAGATTCAAGTTATATATTTCAAATACATTTTGATAAAAGTCATACTGTTTAATCTAACAGATTAGTCAAATGTCGAGTTTAAGTTCGTCACAAACAATAATGAATATAGGTACAAAATTGTCAACGCTCAGAACAAACGAGAAAATTTTTTACGGTAAAAATGGCAAACCCGAAACGGTCTTGCTTGATTACAAGGTATATACTGAGATGCTTGAATTAATTGAAGATTCAAAGTGTGTCAAAATCATTCAAGAAAGAGATAAAGAACCAAATATTGACGAGAAAGATTTTTCCGGCAAATTTGGATTGGATTAATGTATACACTGGAATTCAAAAGCTCAGTTGAAAAGGATTTTAGAAAAATTCCAAAAACACAACAGGTGAAAATTTGGAAAGAGATCCAAAAACTGAAAGATGATCCAAGACCAAAAAACTCCCGAAAATTAGCCGGTACGGAATCGGATTATCGTATCCGTATTGGAGATTACAGGGTGGTTTATCAAATAGTTGATGATTCAAAACTTGTCGTTATTTTTACTGCAGCACACAGAAAAGACATTTACAGATAAATAATCATTGTGACTGATTATCTTATCTTCCCTCCGGATTAGCAAATCATGAAAAAGGCTGCCCTTTTGAGACAGCCTCTTCATAATCGTAATTAAAGCAAATTCTGTTTATTTGCTTAATATCATTTTAATTGTTTTCTGGTTGTTTCCTGATACAAGCCTGCAGAAATAAATTCCTGAACTTACAGGTTTCCCAAATGAATCCGATCCTTTCCAGTCAACTTCATATGAACCTGCATTCATCGAGGAGTTGTGGAGTGTAGCGATTTCCTTCCCTTGCAGATCATAAACTTTTACAGTCACCATTCCGGAAACAGGTACCGAGAATCTGATTTTTGTGGACGGGTTAAAAGGATTCGGATAATTCTGTAACAGATTGAAATCAGCCGGATTGTTTGCCAGTTCCTTTATGGAAGTGGCTGCAGCTGGGGTAGACCAGGTTCCTCTTCCGTGGGTGTGAACAAATATCTTATCGTCTGACGCTCTGTAGTCCATATCGAAGATCGCGACATTGGGGAGACTTAAACCGTCTCTGTACCAGGTGTTTCCACCATCTGTGGTTGTGAAAACTCCAAGGTCAGTACCTGCAAAAACTGCCTCGGTGCGGGTTGGAACAACCAAAAGTGAATTCACGGGGATATTGGGCAGATTTCCTGAAATGTTTGTCCATGTTGAACCATAATCGGTGGTCTTGTAAACCTTGTTTCCGGCAGCAAAACCAGAGTATGAGATGTATGCTGTTGCTTCATTTGCAGGATCAACAACTATTCTCGTTGCGTAGGCAGTTGGGAGACCGTTGTCTCGTATATTCCAGGAGCCGCCTCCATCGGTCGTCACCTGAACTCTGCCGTTGGTACAACCGATATAGATGACATTCGAATTTCCTTTTGCAACTGCGAGTGTGGAGATGGATCCTCCCTCTGTACCTGTGCCGTCACCCGTGAGATCACCTGATATAGCTGTCCAACTGGTTGCCTGATTTGTAGTTCTCCAGACTCTGTAGGTACCACCCAGCAAAATGTGCGGGTTGTTCGGGTCCATAATGAAGGGTGTAATAAAGAGCGTTCTGTCGGTTGTACCGTCAAAAGTTCCGGGTCCAACAGGAATACCACTCATCGATTTAACAAAATTGGTACCGCCGTCAGTTGATTTGTAGAAACAGAAGTTGGTGTACTCACCATAAACAAATTCGGGATTGTTATAGTCAACTTCTGTAGCACCGCCATCGCCGCCGATAATTTCTTTCCAGTTTGTACCTGTTTCAGAAACAAGAGTACCATTATCCTGAGCACCCCCATAGTACTTCTCCTGTGTAGGATGAACAGCACCGTAATAAAACTGTGTAATTGCAAGATTATTGTTTTTCATTTCCCAACCGGAACCGCCATTAATACTTCTGTAGACACCACCATCATTTCCTACATAAACGGTATTTGGATTCAGAGGGTTAAACGCAATGATATGGTGGTCGGCATGTGCGAAAATCGGGTTGGTTCTTTCAGCATCCCATTGAGTAATCTGCTCCCAGCTTGTTCCACCATTCGTGGTACCGAACATGTCGAGCCCTGCAGCATAAATAATATCCGGATTGGTCGGGTGGACTGCAAGAATGTTGTTGTACCAGGCTTGTTGACCCGTGTAGGTCGGATCACCTGAAGCAGTCGGACCGGGAATTGTGATATCATTCCAGGAAGCCCCTGCATCGGTTGTTTTCACGAGTGCACCGCACTGATTGCTGGTCATGTTCTGACCCGAGGCGTAGGCAATCATTGGATTTGAGGGAGCTATTGCAACTACGAGTCTTCCAATGCCCGAGCGTGTAAATGAAGGAGAGAATGATTCTCCATTATTGGTCGAAACCAAAACTCTGCCTTGCTGGCTTAATCCTTGAGCTACAAAGATGTTTGATCCTTTGATGGCGAGATCGGTTACATTCGAATTGTCGCCAAGTGACCTTTGCTGAAAACTGCCTCCACCATCGGTCGAGTAGAATAGACCCGCTCTTGTAGCTGCCCAAAGTTTCCCGTTTGAAGGGTCGATTGCCACTTTGTTTACAAAATAGAAGTTGTCGTTCATGGTGGAATTCAGTTGTGTCCACGATGCGCCGCCATCTGTGGTCTTGAAAATTCCTTCACCTTGAAGAGCGTCTACATTGAAAAATCCTTCACCTGTACCCGCATACAAAATGTCGGGGTTTGCGGGGTCCATACAGAGAGCATTTACGGCTAGATTCTCCATCAGGTCTTTCAAAGGTGTCCAGCTTTCGGCACCATCTGTGGTTTTCCAAACACCGCCACTGGCGGCGCCAATGTAGATGGTATTCGTATCTGTTGGATGGATCACCATTGCCCTGATTCTTCCACCAATGTTACCGGGACCGTGGGCTGTCCAACTGAATGCTTCGGTTGCAAGAGGGTTTAGATTGTATTTTGCGATATGCTTCAGGGCATTCTGTCGCCAGTCAGCCGGAATTGAACCGGTGGCAGACATTCTTTGCTCGACCAGCCATTTAATTGCCTCATCCGGCTTGTCGTAACTCATTTTGGATGGTTTCTTTTTCTTCTCAATTTTAAATTGAAGAAAGGCTTCTTTGGTGTAATACCCATTTGCCTGATCCGCAGATTTAAAGGCTAATATGGTAAAGACCAGGATTATAAAGACAGAAATGAATGAAAAAACATTTTTTTTCACTTGAGACTCCATGATTGATTAAAAGTGGCTACGAATAATTCCGCAAGGGTATTATTGAACTATTTAAAAACTTTGGGGAAAGGGTGCTGTTTCTGTAATATTAAAAAAGTAACTGTTTCAAATATAACAATAATTTAAATAAACCGTACATTTAGTTTTAATTTTTTTCAACTTTTAAAGTTTTGATTTGGCACTCTCGGAAGAGTTTAATTTACGATTGTTCGAACTTGTCTCAGGATATCTCCCTTCCGTGGAAATCGGGAAGTTGTCTGAGCTGATACAAACAGAGGTTGTAAAACACCACTTCCACAGGGGGTGTGAGAATAATTTCTTAAAAATTTTAGAGAGCAGTTTTAACAAGGCAGCGCTTGTCAGGGATTTGATAAAATTCCCACAGCAACTTGAGGTCCTTGTTTCAGTGGCAGCCAATAGTAACTATCTCTCTGATGTGCTTGTCAGAAATCCTGAATTTCTGTACCGGATATTTGATCCTACACATCTGGAATCCCGCCTTGAAAGAAACTTTTTCAGGGAAACGGTTTTTGCTTCAGTTCTGATGCAAAAATCATTTGACCACAAAGTACGCAGAATAAAATCACTCAAACGACAGGAAATCCTTTCTACAGGTGTAAAAGATCTGATCGGGTATATCGATCTAAAGCGGGCTACGGAGGAACTTTCAAACATGTCTGCCGTATTGGGTGAGGCACTGTTTCTTTGTTGCTTTGAAAAGGTATTAAAGAAGTATGAAATTGATAACATCGGTTTTCCGGAACTGGCAGGGATCAGGGAAGTTGATAAAAAAGATGAAGAGTTGTTTTCCGGGTTGACCGGCTATGCGGTTGTCAGTCTGGGAAAACTTGGCGGGGGTGAGCTTAACTACAGTTCAGATATCGATTTGATTGTAATCTTCAACGATAATTTTCGTCTGCCGAACGGAAGGGAATATTTCGAACTGCTGAATGAGACAATAATTCTGTTTACTGAATCGGCAGTCACAGTTACAGATTCAGGTTATCTTTTCAGGGTGGATTTCAGATTGCGACCCGACGGGCATGCTGCTCCTCTTGCTAGGACATTGCGGGATACTATCCTTTACTACGAGACCCGGGGTGAGAACTGGGAAAGACAGATGCTGATTAAGGCGGGATATTTTTGTGGAAGTCAGGAGCTTTATAAGCGTTTTATTGATTCCGTGACACCTTTTATCTATCCGGCATCATTCTATTCTTCGCCAAAGGAGCAGGTAGCACGGCTAAGAAACACGATGCTAAGAACGATTGGTGACGATAAAAATATTAAGTTGTTCAAAGGAGGAATCAGGGACATAGAATTTGGAGTTCAGGCTCTCCAACTCCTGAACGGAGGTAAAAACAAACAGTTGCGGACCGGAAACAGTCTAAAAGCGATCTCCGAATTGCAGTTGTCCAAAATCCTGACTGAAAAGGAGGCAAAGCTTCTGACGGATGCATACATATTTTACAGGAAGATCGAACACTACCTGCAATTGATGAATGACAGGCAGACACATATTATTCCCGACGAAGGTGATTTGCTGCAAAGTCTCACGCGATATCTCGGATTCTATCATGTCGATGCCTTCAATGCGAAGCTCACAACATACCGCAAGGAGGTCAGGAGCATCTATGAATCGATTATCGGGCTTGACGAATCAGACTCCAAACCGGCTATCGATCTTTCTTTTTTCAAGGATGAAGCAAAAGCAAAAAAAAATCTTCTCTTTCTGAAGGAAGGCAAGGGTTTGATCGAAATAAAGGAATTTGACTCCCGAACGACGGCTCTCTATCTCGAGATTGAACAAAAACTCCTCTTCCTTCTCTCAGGTCGAAAATTTCCCGACATTGCTCTTTCAAATCTTGCCAAGGTTATTCAGCGAAGTGCCCTTCCTTCGTACTGGTATGAGGCAATGAAGGACGAATTCCTGATGGATTGTGTCCTCAACCTGTGTGAATATTCGGATTATGCCATAAATTTATTGACAGAGGATCATTCGCTGAAGGAACTGATCTTCTCCGGAAAGATTTTTGAAAAGATTGATCCTGAATCAGACTATGGCTTAGATACCAAAGCGATACTTTTCCTCGCTGCATCCCAGTTTTTTCTCGGGTTCATAGATGAGGCGGAAGCATCGCAACACATTTCCGATACAATTCGGTTTAAGGTTGAAAAGCTTATAAAAGAATCTTCACGGGGAAAAAGCGGATTTTTTGTTTCCATTGCGGGCAGTTTTTCCCTGGGTGAGATGCACCTTTTTTCCGATGTCGATTTAATAGTGGTTTGTGATGACATGACCTCGCATCCCGAAATGGAGGAATGGTTCATTAAGGTGCTCGCAGATATCAGGGAAGAGCTGTCTCCACTGACTGCAGATTGCAGGTTGAGACCCGAGGGGAAATCTGGACAGCTCATATGGGATATTAAAGCGTACGAGCACTATTTCAGAAAGAGGGTTCAGATATGGGAGTTACAGTCGCTAACCAAGGTTTCCTTTCTTTACGGGGATAATGAAGTTTATTCTCAGTTTATTAATCTGATACTTGAAAAGGTTGCTTCCCTCGATAAAGAGACACTTCGACAAGAAGTTTACGAGATGAGAAGAAAACTGTATCCCGCCTCGTTTAGCGGACTAAACAATCTCCCCGATCTCATAAAAGGGAGAGGTGGTGTTACTGACATTGAATTTATTTCTCAATACCTCTTACTTTTGGATTCGATTTTTTTGAAATTATTCATGGGAAACGGAAACAGGAAGGTACTCGCAGCACCACAATCATCTGTAACTTTGGATATCGAGATGATGAAAAATCTTTTGGAAGGATTCGAATTTCTCAGAAAGACAAGACTTGCTGTCGAAGTAATGTACCGGACAAGTAACAATCTCCTTCCTGCAAAGGCGAAAGGGGATAAGCTGTTTAGATTCCTGGGATTCGAATCATATGAAGAATTGTATTATACGGTTCAAACAACACTTAAAAAGAACAATGAAATCTTTCAAAAATTGCTTAAAGGTTAATGGAAACAATTAAAAGATTCTACGCCTCAATTACAACGGTAGTTGTATTCCTTGTCTATTATTCAACAATGGCTCCATCCGTTCTTCAGATAGACACGGGAGAACTTGCCGCAGCACAGGCATTGGCGGGGATTGCACACCCGACGGGGTACCCTTTGTTTACCATGCTCGGGTGGCTGTTTGCATCAATACCTTTGCCTTTTTCTGTGATTTATCAACTTAATCTTTTCGCAGCGATTACCACCTCCATCGGTGTTTATTTCTTTATAAAGAGTGTGGAATACATCCTTGTGAATTTCTCCGCTTTTGAAAATTTTGCAAAAGCTCGAAAATCAGGTAAAAACAAGTCTTCCCGCAAGAATGAGAAACCGAAACAAGTGGACTTGCAGAGTGATGAGCCGGCCAAATCAGGATTCAAATCAGATGAGGTACTTCTTTTCTCAGTTCTTGGTGGATTAATCCTTGCTTTTGGGAAAACCGTCTGGTTTCAGAGCACATCAGTTGAAGTGTATTCGCTTCATCTGGCACTAATCTCGGGAGCTTTTTACACACTTTTAAGAGCTTTTGCTTTGAGTTCAAAAGATCGGACAGGCGGAGAGGATACCGGGTTCATTTTACGAAAAGAGATACCCTGGCTTGTGTTTGCGGGAGCATTGGCACTGTCATTCTCGAACCATATGACTACTCTTTTGATAATTCCGGCGACTGCTTATCTTTTCTTTTTAAGATTCAGGTTACGGAAAGAAGGGTTCTTCACACTCGGGAAAATGCTTGCTCTCTTTTTCCCTCTGTTAATTTTGTTGTATGCCTGGCTTCCGATAAGGGCCTCGGCAAATCCTGAAATAAACTGGGGAAATCCTGTCGATCTGGAACGAATTCTTAGACATGTTTCCGGTAAGCAGTATCAGGTTTGGCTTTTCAGCTCATCGGCTGCTGCGGCAAAAAATTTCGCAAAGTTTTTTTCAGGTCTCCCGGCAGAGTTTTATCTGTCACTGCTCGCTTCGCTGATTGGAATAATTTACCAGATAAAAAACTCCACCAAACTCCTGATCACAACACTTCTGCTGATTTTTGGTACGGTATTATATGCAATAAACTACGATATCGTCGATCTCGAATCATATTTTCTTCTCGCATATGTCGGGATATCACTTCTTGCTGTATTCGGGATTATTTGGCTGCACGAAAAAGTCAGGGATATGAAAAAGACCGTAGCAACCGGCATTTTTATCGTTCTTGTTCAGGTTGGATTCACTTATGGTTCTGTAAATCAAAGTAATAATTTGATTTTCGAACAGTACACAAAGGCTATTCTTGAGAAATCGCCAAAGAATTCTCTTATTTTTAGTTATCAGTGGGACTATTTCCTTTCTGCATCATACTATTTTCAGCATGTTGAAGGGCTTCGGAAGGATGTGGCGGTGATCGACAAGGAACTTCTGAGGCGTTCGTGGTACTATAACCAGTTGAATGTGTGTTACCCGTGGTTGACTTCCTCTTACAAAACTGAAGCTGATGTTTTCTTGAGGGAAGTGGTACCGTTTGAGAAAGAGAAGCCTTATGAAGCACAGATTATCGAGAGAGCTTATCGAAATGTAATTCTGGCGATACTTCTGAAAAATATGAAAGACAGGCCTGTATTTCTCGCACCGGAACTTGTTGATAAAGAGCTTGCCAACAAGGAATTTGAATTGCCGCCAAATATTAAACTGGTGCCCGACCTTTTCTTCTTCCGTCTGACGGACGAAGACGAATACATCCCGGCTCCTGATCCAGATTTTACATATCAGACAGGTGGTGTTGATAACATATATGTGGAACAGATTCGTTTACTGACGGGTGCCATGCTGCTCAGAAGAGCGCAGTATGAACTCTCTTACAACAAAAAGGAGAGGGCAAAAGTCTATATTGACAAGGTGATTAAAGACTTCCCCGGGACACAGGTTCCCCCCGAATTCATGGAAAAATTAAAGTAGAAAGAAGCAAAATGTTAGAATTAATTAAAAAATTAGACCCGACTAACCAGTTCGAAGTCCTGTTAAACTCATATAAACAAATTGAAAACGCCATTGAAAACAGGTTTGATATAAATCTTGATGTAACAGGAATTAAAAATATTGTTATCTCAGGTCTTGGTGGTTCAGCCATTGCCGGTGATGTGTTCTCTCTGTGGGCAAAGGATGAGCTGAAAGTGCCCCTGTTTGTCAACAGAAATTACGGGGTGCCAAACTTTACTTCATCCGATACACTTGTGATTTGTTCCTCTTACTCAGGTTCAACCGAAGAGACCCTTTCGGCGTATGTGGCTGCGGGTGAAAAGGGAGCAAAAAGAGTATGTCTGACAACAGGCGGGACTCTCAGAGAATGGGCTGACAGAGATGGAGTGACTGCCATTCCCCTCATGCCAGGCTTCCAACCGAGGTTCGCTCTCTATACCTCATTTTTTAATATACTGAATCTCTTTTCAAAACTCGGTCTTGTTAAAAAGGATGATGACCTCATTGCAAGAATCGTGGACAGATTGAAAATGAAAGGCGAAGAGTTCTCGAAGCCCGGAAATTCCGCTTACTCGATTGCTACCGAGGTTAACGGAAAACTTCCTTTGATCTA
Source organism: Bacteroidota bacterium (assembly GCA_020161395.1). Taxonomy (NCBI): domain Bacteria; kingdom Pseudomonadati; phylum Bacteroidota; species Bacteroidota bacterium. Next base: position 4,776 of record JAIUOE010000005.1, on the reverse strand, counting down.
TTCCGCTGCAGGTGTAACTGATTCGGTTGGTACAAGATTAAAAGGTCAGTTTAACGAGAACGGCAAGTCGCATGCATTTCACAATATTTTCCCTGAGATGAACCATAACGAGATTATTGGATGGGAAACCTACGGCGCAATAAATGAGTCGTATTTTGTTTTTGAAGTACTCGATGATACAATTCATCCTCAAATCAGAAAACGATTTGATGTATTCAATGAGATTCTCGGAAAACTGAAGGTACCGGTTGTAATGATTCAGAGCAATCTTCCTACTTATCAGGAGAGACTGTTCGACATGATTTATTACGGTGACTGGATAACCTACTACCGGGCGATCGTGTGGGGAAAAGACCCGGTTGAAATTGATTACATACATTTATTAAAAGAAAGACTTAAACAGTGACAGTTTTTGCAACTGTAACTAAGTAAAAATATGATAGATATAGTAAATCTCTCACTGCAGTTCGGTGGGAAATACCTTTACAAGGATGTTAATTTTAAAATTAATGCCGGTGACAAGATATCTCTCGTCGGTTCAAACGGCACAGGAAAATCTTCTCTTCTCAAGATGTTAAATGGATACATCGAGCCGGAAAAGGGGGATATATTCAAAAGAAAGAATATTGCCATTGGCTATCTTCCTCAGGAAAATGTAACCCACAAGGGGAGAACCCTCCTCGAAGAAGTCCTCGCCGGTGTCCCCAATCTGAAGGAACTGCAGGAAAAAGAAGCTGAAATAACCTCTCTGCTGAATGATCCCGATTCTGATCCTGCTGAAAGGGACGGACTCGTGGAACAGCTCGGTGAGATTCATCTTAGGCTCGAGGAGATCGATTCATACTCTGCAGAGGCAAGGGTGGAGAAAGTGTTGCTCGGACTTGGATTCCAGATGAGTGATTTTGAAAAGCTGACAGACCACTTCTCGGGAGGCTGGCAGATGAGAATTGCTCTTGCCAAGATGCTGATTGCTGAAAATGATCTGTTGATGATGGATGAGCCGACTAATCACCTCGATATCGATTCTCTTGAATGGCTGACAGGTTTCCTTAAAACTTTCAAAGGGGCACTTTTGCTGGTCTCTCACGACCGCCGTTTTGTGAATGCAGTCACTACCAAAACTCTTGAGATTTTCATGAACGATTTCTCGGTTTTCAACGGCAATTTCGATCACTATTTGAAGGCAAAAGCTGAACGGGATGAACGGCTTGAACATGAGTATGAGCAGCAACAGAAAAGAATGAAGGAAATTCAAAGTTTTGTTGACCGGTTCAGGTACAAATCATCCAAAGCGAAGCAGGTACAAAGCCGGGTGAAGATGCTGGAGAAATTTGATAAGATCGACCTCCCCGACTTTGAAAAAGGGATCGCATTCAGGTTCCCCGAGCCTCCAAAAACCGCCCAGATTGTATTTGAATTAAAAAATATCACTATGCGGTTTGGAGATAATCTTGTACTTGATAAAATAGATTTACGGGTCGAAAAGGGTGATAAAATCGCTTTTGTTGGTCCAAACGGTGCCGGAAAATCAACTCTCTCAAAAATTATTGCGTCTGTTCTGAAACCAACTTCAGGTGAAAAAATATTGGGTTACAACACTTCAATAGCATGGTTTTCACAGGAACAGAGCGAGGTTTTGGATCCCGAGCTCGATGTACTCGAAACAATTGCATCTGAATCAGGTGACATGACACTTCCCCAAATCAGGGCTCTTGCAGGTTCATTCCTCTTCACAGGTGATGATGTTTTCAAGAAAGTCGGGGTTCTTTCTGGAGGTGAAAAAAGCAGAGTTGCTCTGGCACTTCTCCTATTGAAGAAAGCCAACCTTTTGATTTTGGATGAGCCCACAAACCATCTCGATTATACCAGCAAGCAGGTTTTGCAGAATGCACTCGTTAAATTTTCGGGCTCGCTGATAATTGTTTCCCACGATGTGGATTTCCTTCAGCCAATTGTGAACAAGGTTGTTGAAATCAGAAGGGGCTCTTTCAAAATCTTCCCCGGTACGATCGAATATTACCTCCGTAAAAGAGGTGAAGAGATGATGGAGAGGGATAACATCTCAGGACGAACAGGAACTATCAAAACAGAAGATTCCGCCTCTGTAAACCGTAAAGATCAGAAACGACTCGAAGCCGAACTTCGAAACAAGCGTTACAAAGCAACGAAACATATCAATGATAAAATAGAAAAAATTGAATCAGAGATTGCTTCACTTGAGAAGAAGGTACAGGAGTGTGAGATCGAGATGGAAAAACCCGGATTTTTCGACAATGCCCGCGAAGCCATGCAGAAAACCAGTCAGTACCAGCAACTCAAGGAAGATATCGAAAAGAAAACCGCCTTATGGGAAGAGCTGCAGATTGAACTGGAAGAAACTTTGAAAACTATTAGCTATGATCTATGAACTATTAGCTGACTTTTTAGCGATGGATATGAAATAGCACACGGATGAGACGAATTTGACAGATTTACACGGATGGGGGTTTTAATAGTTCCACGGATTTCGCGGATTCAGCGCAGATTTCACGGATGGGTAGGATACGCGGAATCACGCAGATCAAACAGATTTCCGCAGATGGGGATTTGGCCCCGGATGGGGTCATGTCTGGGTAGAGATGGTTCCGCGGATGGGGATTTTGAGCCCTTTGGGCGGCATATGGGTAGCAATCGGGCGACCACCTTCGAAAGAGCCCTTTGGGCGGCATATGGGTAGAAATCTACAACAATCAACTCTTGTCCGTTAATTATCGCTTATAAGTATTTATGTTTAAACCAATCTAATTATAGTAATTACCAAGTAAATCATTATATTTAATTGATATTTTAATCAAATCGCTATGACGTGCGTCGTTTTCAACAATACCATTTGAAATCAACATTACTCTTGGATTAAACTCATCAATGTTAACAAATCGATGAGTTACAAAAATACAAATTTTTCCCTCACCATGACTTTTCATCAACTTGTAAATCTCTCTTTCAATATTTGGATCTAGCGATGATGTTGGTTCATCGAAAATATAAGCCGAACGGTTTTGGATAAAAGCTCGAGCTAATGCTATCCTTTGCCACTGCCCTTTTGATAGTTGTTCTCCGTTAAACCAGTGCCCCATTTGAGCATCTAGTCCACTACCAAATTTTAATACTTTTTGGTCTAATTCAACCTTTTTTAAAGTACCCCAGATTAAATCGTCTTCATTAATTTGATCCACTGAGCCAAAACCAATATTTTCTCGCAAGGTTAACTCATATTTATTAAAGTCTTGAAACACAATTCCCATTAGACTTCTCAAACACTTTTTATCAATAAGGGAAAGCTCTATATCATTAATTAAGATCTCACCATAATAGGTTGAATAAAACCCGCAAATCAACTTAACCAGGGTGCTCTTACCTGATCCGTTATCTCCAACTATTACAATAGACTCTCCTCGTCTTATTTGAAAACTCACATTTCGTATAACAAACTCGTTTCTCGCTTGATAGCTGAATGATACGTTCTTAAACTCAATTGAGTCAATTTCGTTTATCTTTATCCCTTCCATTGTATCATTTTCAACTTGCATATCAATTAGTTCAAAGAAATGAGAGACATATAATGTATCGGTTGAAAGACTCGAAATCAGATTTAATAAATTGGTAACACTCACTTGTACAATGCCAAGACTATCAAAATATGCAACAGTATCTCCAATTTTAAACACCCCTAAAACAGACATCTTAATAATTTGTAAAAGCACTAAGATGCTAATACTCTCATCTATAAAACTAGTCAACATTTCTACATAGCTTTTTTGTTTGTTTATTCCGTTATCTTGCTTTAAAATTCTTGTATTAATAGAATGGTATAAACCAATTAGATATCCTCCCGTTTGATATGCTTTAATTTCTTTACATGCTAAGTCATTGGTCAATAAATACCGGATGTAAGAAGTCTTTCTTGCTAATTGCATTCTTTTCATTCTGATTTCATAATATTTATAGTTTATGTAAGTGTTTAGAACAGTTGTTAAAAACGGAACAATTAAAACCAGTAAGAATACATACGATTTCCAGCTTAATATTGCAAAAATTACTGATGTTAAAGAAACTATTTGTGTCACAAAACCTAGTAAATTTTGATAAGTTGAATATATTCTAACCCTGCCTTCGTTCTCTCCCTTTGCAATAACATTATACTTCTCTCCATTTTCAAAGTCGCTTACATTTAATTTTTCACATTTCTCTAAAACACTGATGCTTGTATCAAATTCGACTAATAAACGCTGCTTTTGAGTAAAATAATTCACCAGAGAGTTGTTTACTCTCACTATGAAATTTATACTAAAAAAAATTATAAGGGTCTTTGTTATCATCGCTTGTTGCAATATAGTTGAATCTGCTATTGTATTAATAAGTTCACGCATGGCCCATAGGCTGGCAACAGGCGAGATACCTCTTAACATTGAAAATATAAATACTAATATAAAATATTTCGGTGAAGTTACATAAGTAAGACTAATAACTCTATATAATATCAATGCTATTTTTTTCACGATATATTGAACACCTCATTATCTTAATCATACATAAGTGCTAAAGTCATCCGAATTCATGAAATTATTCAAATTATGACTTTTGGAAGTGGTATTGTTTTGACCACATAAATTGTCTTCGTGAAGAAGTCAGCTTATGTGGTCAAAATCATTTCTCATTTTATAGAAAATCAGATAGTTTATTTATAGTGAAAAGTAAATCATTTTCACTTATATTGAATCAATCAACTTTAATTCA